>NZ_JBIAFE010000017.1:0-164796 GCF_042869115.1 Micromonospora sp. NPDC007230
GGGGCGACCGTGCCCGGCGCAGGGATCAAGCCTGACCGCCCGGAGCCGGGCACGGTCGCCCCCAGCCCCCAACCGGAAAGCAGGGATCAAACCCTGAAGCCGCTCACCCTCGCCCCAGCCCACAACCAGAAGCAGCCCCAAGAGCAACCACTTACATCAGACCCGGAACCCAGCCGCGCGGGCTGCCGCGCGTTCCCGACGCCGGTCGTTGCGCCGCCGCAGGAACCAGCCGAAGAACAGCACGAACCCGAGCAGGAACGCCAGCACCAGCACCGGCAGCAGGATCGCCACCACCGACATCACCGCGCTCGTGGCGTCCTCGGCGGTGCTGGCGACCGGGGCGCCGAAGCCAGCGGTGGTCGCGTTGATGACCGGGCGGGCCGCCGACTTGAGCAGGTGCACGCCGAGCGCGATGAGGACGCCGACCACCACCGGCACCCACTGGTGCGAGGAGAAGAAGGTGTCCGGGTCGCTGACCGTGACGGTCTCCGAGCTGGAGCCGGCGCCGAAGGCCAGGCCGCCGGCGGTCGGCCGGACCACCGTCTGCACCACGTCGTTGACGTGGTCGACCACCGGCACCTTGTCGGCGACCACCTCGATGGTGAGCAGCACGGCGAGGATCAGGATGACCCAGCCGTTGCCCAGCCACTGCCACCCGCCGGGCAGGTCGATCAGGTCGGTGTAGCGCGCCAGCAGACCCATGAGGAGGAGCGGGATGTAGGCGTTCAGGCCGGCCGAGGCGGCGAGGCCGGAACCGGTGAGGACTTCGAGCACGATCTCAATATCGCACCGGTACGCCAGTGGCGCTCGCCGGCGGGCGCCGGGTGCTCGGCTACCCTCGTCGGGTGCGGTTGGTGATTGCGAAGTGCTCGGTGGACTACGTCGGACGGCTCTCGGCACACCTGCCGCCGGCCACCCGGCTGCTCATGGTGAAGGCGGACGGCTCGGTGTCGATCCACGCGGACGACCGGGCGTACAAGCCGTTGAACTGGATGAGCCCGCCGTGCCGGTTGGAGGAGGCCCCCGGCGTCTGGCGGGTGGTCAACAAGGCCGGCGAGGAGCTGCGCATCACCCTGGAGGAGATCTTCCAGGACACCTCGTACGAGCTGGGTGTCGACCCGGGCCTGCGTAAGGACGGTGTGGAGGCCCACCTGCAGGAGCTGCTGGCCGCCAACCCGGAGACCCTGGGCGAGGGCTTCACGCTGGTCCGGCGGGAGTACATGACCGCGATCGGCCCGGTCGACCTGCTCTGCCGGGACGCCAATCAGGGTGCGGTCGCGGTCGAGGTGAAGCGGCGCGGCGAGATCGACGGCGTGGAGCAGCTCACCCGCTACCTGGAGCTGATGAACCGCGATCCGCTGCTGGCCCCGGTCACCGGTGTGTTCGCCGCCCAGGAGATCAAGCCGCAGGCTCGGGTGCTCGCCACCGACCGGGGGATCCGCTGCGTGGTGGTCGACTACGACAAGCTGCGCGGCATCGAGCGCGACGAGCTGACCCTGTTCTGATTCCGGGTCCGCCGACTGTCAGCGGCCCCGGCCGTACATCAATTTGGCGGCCTTGACCAGGCGGGCGACGTCGGCCGGGGTGCGTTCGAAGGTCATCGACGGCAGCAGGGAGGGCCCGCGGCGGCGGGTGATCGCCTTGGCCCGGCCGAACTCGCGCAGCCCGTCCTCACCATGGATCCGGCCGAAGCCGGAGTCGCCGACCCCGCCGAACGGCAGGGTGGACATGCCGGCGAAGGTGAGCGTCGAGTTGATCGCGGCCATCCCGGAGCGCAGCCGCCGCGCGACCGCCACCGCCCGCTTCCGGCCGAAGACCGAACCCCCGAGACCGTACGAGAGGGCGTTGGCCCGCTCGACGGCCTCGTCGACGTCGCGGACCCGGTTGACCGTCAGGGTCGGGCCGAAGGTCTCCTCGCGGACGGCGGCCGAGTCCTCCGGTACGTCCACCAGCACGGTCGGGTGCACGTACGGCGGTCGCACCGCCTCGGGGCCGCCGAGCACCGCCCGGCCGCCGCGGGCGACCGCGTCGTCGATGTGCCGGCGAATGATGTCGAGCTGGGCGGGCATGGTGATCGGGCCGATGTCGGCACCCTCCGGGCCGACGGTGAGCCGGCCGGCCTTCGCCACCACCTTGTCGAGGAAGGCGTCGTAGACCGGGTCGACGGCGTAGACCCGCTCGATGCCGATGCAGGTCTGGCCGGCGTTGGTCAGCGCGCCCCAGACGCAGGCCTCGGCGGCGGCGTCCAGGTCGGCGTCGACGTCCACGATCATCGCGTCCTTGCCGCCCGCCTCGAGCAGCACCGGGGTGAGGGTCTCGGCGCAGGCCGCCATCACCTTCTTGGCGGTGGCGGTGGAGCCGGTGAAGGCGAGCTTGCCGACCCCGGAGCGGCACAGCGCGGCGCCCACGTCGCCGAGCCCGTGCACGGCGGTGAGGACGGGCTGCTCCGGCACCACCTCGGCGAAGCGGTCCACCAGCCACTGCCCGACGGCCGGGGTGTACTCGCTCGGCTTGAACACCACCGCGTTGCCGGCGGCGAGGGCGTACGCGGCGGAGCCGATCGGGGTGAAGACGGGGTAGTTCCACGGGCCGATCACCCCGACCACCCCGTACGGCTGGTATTCGAGGTGTCCGGCGAACTCGGCGAGGATCAGCCGGGTGCGCACCCGGCGTGGCCCGAGCACCCGGCGGGCGTTGCGGGCGGCCCAGTCGATGTGCTCCAGCGCGGTGAGGATTTCGACGACCGCGTCGCCGACCGGCTTGCCGCCCTCGGCGTGCACCAGCTCGGCCAGTTCCTCGATCCGTCCGGCGAGGACGCCGCGCCAGCGCAGCAGCCGCTGCCGGCGGCCGGTGAAGCCCAGCCCGGCCCACCACTGACCGGCGGCGCGCGCCTGTTCGACCGCGTCCCGTACGTCCGCCGCGGTCGCCACCGGGAGCCGTCCGGCCTCGGCGCCGGTGGCCGGGCTGGTGGACACCAGCCGACCGTCCTCGATGATCGGGGTCCCCGGGACATGCACAGCCGTCATGGTCGAAGTCTAGACCCGAACGTTACTCGCCGGTAGGTCCGGCGTCCCGCGTGACCTGCCCTGGCGGTGCCGCCGGAAGTCCGAGGAATCGACGGACGTGACTGGTGAATGAACCCGAAACGGCGAACAGAAGTTGACCGGCCGGGGTCGTGGGGGTGACCACCCGGTGGTGACGGCGATTACGGTGAGCTGGCAGGCTGACGCCGCAGGGCGACCGGAGGGGCGACTGTCAATGGAGGAACATCCGGAGCTGATGCCGCTTTTGACGGTGTCGGGTGGGGCGATGCGCGGACTCAGCTTCCGCGTCGGTCGGGACCCACTGGTGATCGGCCGGGCGCCGAGCGCACATATCGTGCTCGCCGACCCGCATCTGAGCCGGCGGCACGCCACGGTGCAGCTGACCCCCGAGGGGGCCTGGCTGACCGACCTCGGCTCGACCAACGGCACCTGGCTCAACGACCAGCGGATCAGCGGTAGCGTGCCGCTCTCCGACGGTGACGTGGTCCGGCTCGGCCGTACCGACCTGCGCTACTTCGACCCGGGCGTGGCCCGGACCGACCCGGTCGGGATGAGCTTCGGCCTCCCGGCCCCGAGCCACCGGCCGACCGTGCCGCTGCCCCGGCCGTCGGCCCCACGGGTGCCCGTGCCGCGCGAGGCCCGGTCGCTCCCGGTCGACGCGCACTCCTGACCACCGGGCCCGTCCACATCGGGGAGCGGCCCGGGATGGGGAGCGGGCACATGGACCGGGTCGGGCCGGTGTGCCAGCATGCGCGGATGCGGAGCACACGGCACACCGTCCAGGCCAACGGCATCACCCAGTCGGTGCGGGTGGCCGGTCCGCCGGACGGCGTACCGGTGCTGCTGGTCCACGGCAACGTCTCGTCGTCGACGTTCTGGGAGCCGCTGCTGCGGCGGCTGCCGGAGACGCTCCGCGTGGTCGCGCCCGACCTGCGCGGGTACGGCGACACCGCCACCGCCCCGGTCGACGCGACCCGGGGCCTCGCCGACTTCGCCGACGACGTGGCCGCCCTGCTCGATGCCCCCGGGCTGTTCGCCCCCGGCGCACGGCCGGTGGTGGTCGGGCACTCGCTGGGCGGCGGGGTGGCGATGCGGCTGCTGGTCGACCACCCCGAGCGGGTGGCCGGGCTGCTGCTGGAGGCGCCGGTCTCCCCGTACGGGTTCGGCGGGACCCGGGACCTCGACGGCGCCCCGACCACGCCCGACTTTGCGGGCACCGGCGGCGGCACCGCCAACCCCGACTTCGTCGCCCGGCTCGCCGCGCAGGACCGGGGCGAGGAGGGCCCGACCAGCCCGCGGAACGTGCTGCGCGCGGCGTACGTGGCTGACCCGGCGTCGCTGGGCGAGGACGAGGACCTGCTGCTGGACAGCATGCTCACCACCGCGGCCGGGGACGACAACTACCCGGGCACGGCGGTCACCTCCGCGCACTGGCCGGGAACGGCGGCCGGCGAGCGCGGGGTGCTGAACGCGTTGGCCCCCGCCTGGTTCCGGGTCGCCGACGAGCTGATCGGGGTCTCGGCCAAGCCGCCGGTGACCTGGGTACGCGGCGACGCCGACGTGATCGTCTCGGACACCTCGCTGTTCGACCTGGCCTATCTGGGGTCGCTGGGCGTGGTGCCGGGCTGGCCGGGAGCGGCGGACTGCCCGCCCCAGCCGATGGTGGGCCAGACCCGGGCGGTGCTGGACCGGTACGCGGCCGCCGGCGGGACGTACCGGGAGGTGGTGCTGCCCGGTTGCGGTCACAGCCCGCACCTGGAACGGCCGGCCGAGTTCGTCGCGGAGCTGCTGTCACTGGTCGGGGCGCCCGCAGAGGCCTGACCCGGCAACGCCGGCGGAGGCCGGACCCGGCGGCGCCGGCGGAGGCCGGACCCGGCGGCGCCGGCGGGCGTCGGTGCCCGGCCTGCGATGGCGGCGCACCTCCGGGCCGGCCGTGCCCCGGGCGGAGAGTGACGGACGTCGTGAAATACCCCACGGCGTCTCGACAACGTAGAGTCACGTGGCAGACTCCGGCGCATAACCTTAGCGGCCGTTCATGTCGGCAACGCGGAGTCAACCAAGGGGAGGCCGGTCGTGGCGCGCGAGTTCACCAGGGTGGGTGTGGTGGGTCTGGGCACCATGGGTGCCGGCATCGTCGAGGTGTTCGCCCGCAACGGCATCGACGTGGTGGCCGTGGAGATCTCGGCGGCCGCCCTGGAGCGTGGCCGGGCCACCCTCACCGGGTCGACCGACCGCGCCGTGGCCAAGGGCAAGCTCGCCGAGGCCGACCGGGACGCCCTGCTGAGCCGGGTCGACTTCCAGGTCGGGCTGGGTGCGCTGCACTCGGTGGACCTGGTGATCGAGGCGGTGCCCGAGCACCTGGACCTGAAGCAGCGGATCTTCGCCGAGCTGGACCGGGTCTGCAAGCCCGAGGCCATCCTGGCCACCAACACCTCCTCGCTGAGCGTCACCGAGATCTCGGTCGCCACCACCCGGCCCAACCAGGTCATCGGCATCCACTTCTTCAACCCGGCCCCGATCATGAAGCTGGTCGAGGTGGTCCGCACCGTGGTCACCTCCGCCGACGTGGTGGCCGACGTGGAGGCGCTCTGCACGCGGCTCGGCAAGGTCGACGTGACCATCAACGACCGGGCCGGCTTCATCGCCAACGCGCTGCTCTTCGGCTACCTGAACCACGCCGTGAGCCTGTTCGAGGCGCGGTACGCGAGCCGCGAGGACATCGACGCCGCCATGAAGCTCGGCTGCGGCCTGCCGATGGGCCCGCTCGCGCTGATGGACCTGATCGGCCTGGACACCGCGTACGAGATCCTGGACACCATGTACCGGCGCGGCGGCCGGGACCGCCGGCACGCCCCGGTGCCGCTGATCAAGCAGATGGTCACCGCCGGGCTGCTCGGGCGGAAGTCCGGCCGGGGCTTCTACACCTACGAGCGGCCGGGCTCGCCGAAGGTCGTACCGGACGAGCAGACGCCGGTGGCGACGAAGTCCTCGCTTGCCGACGGCGCGCGGGCCATCGCCAAGGTCGGCATCGTCGGCTCCGGCACCATGGCCACCGGCATCATCGAGGTCTTCGCCAAGGCCGGGTACGAGGTCATCTCGGTGACCCGGGGCGCGGAGAAGTCCGCGAAGGTCTGCGAGGCGGTCAAGACCTCGCTCAACAAGGGCGTGGTCCGGGGCAAGCTCAGCGAGACCGACCGGGACGCCGCGCTGGGCCGGGTCACCTGGTCGGCCACCCTCGACCACCTCGCCGACGTCGACCTCGTGGTCGAGGCGGTGGTCGAGGAGCTGAGCGTCAAGAAGGCCCTCTTCGCCAGCCTCGACGAGATCTGCAAGCCGGGCGTGGTGCTCGCCACCACCACCTCCTCCCTGCCGGTGATCGACGTGGCGATGGCCACCCAGCGCCCGGCGGACGTGATCGGCCTGCACTTCTTCAACCCGGCGCCGATCATGCCGCTGGTGGAGATCGTGCGGACCATCCGCACCTCGGCGGAGACCGCCGCCACCGCCCGTGCCGTCTGCGCGGTGCTCGGCAAGACCGGCGTGGTCTGCGGTGACCGCTCCGGCTTCATCGTCAACGCGCTGCTCTTCCCGTATCTGAACGACGCGGTGAAGATGCTGGAGGCCAGCTACTCGACCGCCGACGACATCGACCACGCCATGAAGCTGGGCTGCGGCTACCCGATGGGCCCGTTCGAACTGCTCGACGTGGTCGGCCTGGACGTCGCGCTGGCCATCCAGCGCGAGCTCTACCTGGAGCTGCGCGAGCCGGGCTTCGCCCCCGCGCCGCTGCTGGAGCACCTGGTCACCGCCGGCTACCTCGGTCGCAAGAGCGGGCGCGGTTTCCGCGACCACACGCACCTCTGATCCTGGTCAACAAAGGAGGCCGGTGACGGCGTCTTGAGGGTGTGACCTTCGAGGAGTACGTCGGCAGCCGGGGCCCGGCCCTGTTGCGCCTGGCCCGGCTACTGACCGGCGACGAGCATCGCGCCGAGGACCTGACCCAGGACGTCCTGGCCCGGGCGTACGTGCACTGGCGGAAGATCGCCGGCGCCGACCGGCCCGACGTGTACGTGCGGCGGATGCTGGTCAACGCCAATCACTCGTGGTGGCGCCGGCGGTCCAGCCGGGAGCTGGCCGTGGACACCTTCGCCGAGCAGGCCCACCGGGGCGACCTCGGTGGGGAGGCGGCTGACCGGGACGAGATGTGGCGGCTGATCCGGGCCTTGCCCGACCGCCAGCGCGCCGTGCTGGTGCTGCGCTACTACGAGGACCTGGACGACGCCACGATCGCCCAGATCCTCGACTGCTCCCCGGTCACCGTCCGTACCCACGCGATGCGGGCGCTCGCCCACCTCCGGGAGCGCTGCGGCGTCCCGACGACCAACGGGAGCCGGCCGTGACCGACCTCGACGAGCGGATCACCTCGGCGCTGCGGGAGCGCGCCGAGGGAGAGATCGACACCGGCCGGCTGCTGCGGGCCTCGCGGGCCCGGGGCCGCCGCCGCCAACTGCGCCGCCGCGCCGCGACGGGTACCACCCTCGCCCTGGTCGGCGTCCTCGGCTTCGTCGGGGTGACCGGCACCGACCTCGGCGGGCTGCGCGGCCGGCTGCCGTGGACGGCGGCCACGCCGACCGTCGCCGCGCCGGTGCCGCCCCGCGCCGACGGAGTGCCGGGTGCCGCCCAGCGGCCCGACCTGGTCGGCAGCGACCCGCAGGTGCTGCACCTGGGCGTCGACACCAGCCAGGCCCGCTACCTGCGCTGGGCAGTCTACAGGTCGGCGCAGGTCGAGTCGATCCGGTTCAGCATTGGGGCCGGGCAGCCCGTCCTGGTCGAGGTGGGCCGGTCCGCGCAGCAATTCACGGACGTTGGAATCGAAGGTTTCCCGATCCAGGCGGTTCCGGGGCAGCCGACCTTCGACGGTGCGATCCGGCAGGTGGGCGGCACGGCGGGCGGCCTGGTCAAGGCCTGGCAGCCCGTCCCCGGCCTCTACGCCCGGGCGAGCATGCTCGGCGGCGACCGGAGCGCGCTGGTCAAGGCCGTGGATGCCATCCGCTTTGATGAGGCCCGACGGTGCGCGGCGCCGCTGCGGCTGACCACGTTGCCGCAGGACGCGACGGTGAGCGGCTGCTCCGTCGACGTCACCGCCTTCCCGGGGGGTCTCAAGGTCGACCTCATCCTGAACAGGGAGCCGTCGGGGACCATGGGGGTGCAGCTGCTGTACGGGGCGCAGATTGCCGGAAACACCACCGAGAGCAACCGCGCGGTGGGTGGCCGTCCCGCCTACCTCTACCCGGACGGTATGAAGCTGGAGCTGCTCGGCATTCCGAGAGCGCACCTGACCGCCGAGTTCGGTTGGCCGTGGCCAGACGCCCCCCCCAAGGGCCACCGGGGATTCACGGAGGCCGACGCGACGACCGTACTGGCCGGGGCGCAGGTGGCGAAGGATCTGACCGACCCGGAGACCTGGAAGTGACCGGCGCCGGCCGGGCCGCCCGATCCGGGCCGGTCCGGCCGGCGGAACGTACGCTTGTTGACCGTGAGCCCCCGTCGCAACCGTCCCCGCCGGGACGAGACCACCCACCTGGACGCCGAGCGGGCCCGCCAGGGCGTGCCCACCGTCCAGCAGTGGCGCGACGGCGACTGGCAGGTACGCGGGATCACCGGCGGGGCGTCCGTCAAGACGTACCGCTGTCCCGGCTGCGACCAGGAGATCCGTCCGGGGGTGGCGCACGTGGTGGCCTGGCCGGCCGACGACCGGGGCGACCTCACCGATCGGCGGCACTGGCACAGCGGCTGCTGGCGGGCCCGGGACCGGCGCGGGCCGAACCTCCAGCGCGGACGCGGCACCCCCCGATACGGCTGAGCGATCTGCGTCACCCTGTTTCCGCCCGGGCAGGCGGCGGGGACGGCGGCGCGCGAGACTGGGACGGTGAGCACCCCGATCCGTGCGTCGTCGATCCTGCCCGGTCACCGGGAGGACATCGAGCTGCACACCGCCGACGGGCTGACGCTGGTCGGTGAGCTGGCCCGACCGCTGGACCGGGCACCGGCCGGCACGCTGGTCTGCCTGCACCCGCTGCCCACCCACGGCGGGATGATGGACAGCCACGTCTTCCGGAAGGCGGCGTGGCGGCTGCCCGCGCTGGCCGACCTGGCCGTGCTGCGGTTCAACACCCGGGGCACCAGCAGCGTCCGGGGGACCAGCGAGGGAGCCTTCGACGGTGCCGTCGGCGAGCGCTTCGACGTCGCCGCCGCCATCGAGTACGCCGAGTTCCACGAGCTGCCGAACATCTGGCTGGTCGGCTGGTCCTTCGGCACCGATCTGGCGCTCAAGTACGGCTGCGACCCGGCGGTGGCCGGGGCGATCCTGCTCTCCCCGCCGCTGCGTTTCTCCGAGCCGGCGGACCTCGCCGTCTGGGCCGAGTCGGGCCGCCCGCTCACCGCCCTGGTGCCCGAGTTCGACGACTACCTGCGCCCCGAGGAGGCCCGGCAGCGGTTCGCGGCCGTGCCGCAGGCCGAGGTGGTCGGGGTGCCCGGCGCCAAGCACCTGTGGGTCGGCGACGCGGAGACCGTGCTCGACGAGATCGTCCGGCGGGTCAACCCGGCCGTGGCGGTGCCGCTGCCGACCACCTGGGACGGGCCGATGGAGACCGGCGACGTCAGCGCGTACGCCGACCGGACGGTGGCCGCGTTTGCCGACACCCCGGTCCCCGGCCCGCAGCAGCGGCAGGCGGGCTGACCCCGGGCCGGTCAGCGGGAGTCCTGCCGGGGCAGGACCACCTCCCGGAGGATGAGCTGGAGGGCGGCCACCATCGGGATGGCGATCAGCGCGCCGACCACGCCCAGCAGCGACACCCCGAGCAACGCGCCGAGCAGCGCCGCCACCTCGTTGACCGAGACCGCCCGGCGCATGATCTTCGGATAGATCAGGTAGTTCTCCACCTGCTGGTAGACCAGGAAGAAGACCAGGCAGGCGACGCCGACGGGCAGGTCGGTGGCGAAACCCACCAGGGACACCACCACCGCGCCCAGGGTCGCCCCGATCTGCGGGATCAGGTCGGTCACCGCGACCACCACGGCCAGCGCGAACGGGTACGGCAGCCCGACCGCCAGCGCGAAGACGAAGCTGCTCGCCCCGGCCAGCACCGCGATGGCGAGCGCGCCCACCATGTACGCGCCGACCCGGGTGAGGATCTCGTCGCCGATCAGCCGGACGCGTTCCCGGCGGGTGCGGGGCACCAGCGCATAACCGAGGTCACGTAGCCGGTCGAAGTACGCCAGGAAGTAGATCGTCAGCACCAGCACGGTCAGCACCCGGAGGATGGTGCCGAAGATCAGCTGAGCGCCGCCCAGCACGCCGCCGAGGGCCCGGCTGATGGTGTCCGCGTTCGCCGCCGCGCGGACCCGTTCCATCACGTCGTACCGCTCGATGAGATCGTTGACGGTGGGGTTGCGGCGCAGTTCCTCGACGTAGCCGGGCAGGTGCGTGATGAACTGCCCGGACTGGGTCACCACCGGGGGCACCAACGCCAGCAGCCCACCGATGATCAGCAGCAGTACGGTCAGGGTCACCACCGCGACGGCCAGCCCGTGCGGCAGCCCCCAGCGGCGCAACCGGACCACCGCCGGGTGCAGACCCACCGCGAGGAACAGCGCGATGACCACCAGCACCAGGATGCCGGCGGCGTTGCGGATGCCCAGGAAGACCGCGTACGCCAGCAGCACGCCGAGCGCCCCGGTGAAACCGACCAGGAAGGCGCTGCGGCGCAGCGGCTTGCCCGGCACGCCGAACCGCCCGCTCGGCTCAAACTCGGTCGGTTCGGTCGCCTGCTCTACGGTGCGCCGCCCGGACTCGTCGGTCGCGCCGTCCTCGGGGCGGAGCGCGCCCAGCGGGTCCTCGTCCTCCGGTCGGGCGTCGCCCGGCCGCCCGTCCTGCGCCACCTGACCTCCCCGCATCCCGCTCCGTCGTACGCGATCGGAGTCCAGCTCGCCGGGCCGGCCGGGTGACCGGGATCGGCCAGCCGGGCGTCGCCGTCCATGCGGCAGCCCGCTGCTCGGCAGGTTATCCGGCCCGGCTTTTCTCGGCCAGCCCTGCCCCGTCCACAGTCGGCCATCCCCCCGGGCGCCGGCGGCCCACCGCTGCTTTCCCGGCGGCGGCTGCGGCCTACCGCTGCTTGGCCGGCGGCGCTGGTGGGTTGCCGCTAGGTACCTGCCAGGATGCGCGGCTCGTCCGCCCGCCGCGTCGCCTCCTCCCGCCTATCGACCTGATGGCACAGACGATTCACCGCCGGATGCAGCATTTTATTGGTTGGCCGGGGCACGTCCCGCCTGAATCGTTTACGCCATCAGTTCCATAGCGTCCCAGTGGCAACGGTCCGGCCACCGCCGGCCACCGCCGGCCACCGCCGGCCACCGCCGGCCACCGCCGGCCACCGCCGGCCACCGCCGGCCACCGCCGGCCACCGCCGCGGCCAGTCGGCCGCCGGGGTCGGCGGGGTGCCGGGGTCGGCGGTGCCGGGCGGGGCGGCGGCGGTGCGGCTGATCGGGCGGATGCCGGGCGTGGGGCCGTGACCACGTCGCCGATCCGGCGGGGTTCGGGCGGGTTGGATACCGCGAGGTCGCCGAACTGTGGAGCCCGGTGGGCTACCCGCGGCAAGGCCGCCGACCTGGCGGGCGGGCCGTTCGGCGGGATGTCGCCTGCGTCAGTCGGACTCGACCTTCACGGCGCTCGGCTTGGCGCTTCGCTCGTCGGTGGTGGGCTTGGTCGGGCGCTTGCCGTTCTCGCCGGTGCTGGTGATCTTCGTGGGAGTGGCGCCCCGGCCGCCCTCGCCGGGTACGGCGGCCACGGTCGGCTCGCCGTCCACGCCAACGGTGGCGGCGCCTCCGTCCACGGTGGTCACCGGTTCGGCGACCGGGCGGGCCGGGCTGCCGTCCGCCGCCGGCTCCGGGGCCGTCGCCGGCTCCCCGGTCGCCGCCGGCGCGGAATCGGCGCCCTCGGGGGAGACCGTCGCCGTGCTCTTCGCGCTGACCGGCGCGGTGTCCCTGCCGGTGGCTGGCGCCGTGGCCGTGTCGGGCGTCGCTGGCGCGGTGTCCTTGCCGGTCACCGGCGCCGTCTCCTTCCCGGAGGTCACCGGCGCGGTCTCCTTGCCGGCCGCCGGCGTGGTGCCCTTGCCGGCCGCCGGCGTGGTGGCCTTGCTGGCCCCCGGCGTGGTGGCCTTGCCGGCCGCCGGCGTGGTGCCCTTGCCGGTGACCGGCGTGGTGTCCGGATCGGCCGTCGGCGCGGTCGCGCCGGAGTCACCCCCGGGCGTTGCGGCCAGCTCGTCCGGGTCCACCGGGGTGGTGGCCAGGCCGGCGCTGCTCGCCGACAACCGCACCTCGGCGAGCTTGCGCTGGAGGTCGTCGGACTCCTGGCGGGACTTCCACGTCTCCGTCCGCAGGTCCGCCAGCTCCTGCTGGGCGTGGGCGATCTCCAGCATCACCTGGGCGAGCTGCTGCCGGCCGGCGGCCACCTCCTGCTGGGTGGCGGCGAGGTGCTGCTGGGTGGTGGCCAGGTGCTGCTGGGTGGTGGCCGCGTACTCCTCGAACTGGCGGCGCGAAGCGGCGACGTGCTCGTCGGCCTTGCGGCGCTTGTCGGCGGCGTCGACCTCGGCCCGGCGCAGCAGCTCGGCACCCTCCTCCTCGGCCTGCCGGCGCATGTTGAGCGCGTCCTGCTCGGCCGCCTTTCGGATCTTGACGGCGCCCTGCTCGACCTCCTGGCGGCGGGTGGCGTACGCCTTCTCCAGCTCGTCCTGCCGCTTCTTGTGCTGCTTGTCGAGCTCGTCGCGGCGCTTGGCGTACTCCTGCTCGGCGGTCGCGCGGCGCTGGGCGAACTGCTTGTCGGCCGCGTCCCGCCGGGCGTTGACCTCCTTCTCCACCCCGGCCCGCCAGGCGCCCAGTTCCTGCTGCGTCTGGGCGCGGGCCTGCTGGACGTACGCCTCGGTCTCGGTGCGCATCCGCTGGACGTACGCGTCGATCTCGGCGCGGTTGCGCTTGCCGGCGTCGGCAGCCTCGGCGGTGAGCCGGCTGGCCTCGGTGCGGGCCTGGCCCCGGGTGGCCTTCGCCGCCTCCTCCGCGTCTTCGACGATCTTCTTGGCCTCGGCGAGCGCCTTGGCATGGGTGGCCCGGCCGGCCTCGGCCGCGGATTCGGTGAGGCGCTTGGCCTCCTGCTGCGCCTTGCCGTGCACCTCCTTGGCCGCCTCGCGGAGCTGGGTCGCCTCCTGCTGGGCCTTGGCCAGCGCCTCCTTGGCGGCCTCGCGCAGTCGGGCCGCCTCCTGCTGGGCGCGGCTGTGGATCTCCTTGGCGGTGTCCCGGAGCTGGGTCGCCTCCTGCTGGGCCGTGGCCAGCGCCGTCTGGGCCGTCCGGCGCAGCCTGGTGGCCTCGTCGTTCGCGTCCCGACGGAGCTTGGTGGTCTCCTCGGCGGCGTCCTTGCGAAGCTTGGTGGTCTCCTCGGTGGCGTCCTTGCGGAGCTTGGTGGCCTCCTCCTTGGCCGCCGTCAGGGTGGCCTCCGCCTCGGCCTTGCGCGCGGCGGTGAGTCGCTCCTCCTCGGCCCGCCGGGCGGCGAGGGCGATCTCGAAGTCCTTGAGGGCCTGGGCGGACTGCTCCCGGGCCTCCTCGATGATGTGCTCGGCGGCCGCACGACGGGCCTCGATCTCCTCGTTGGCCGCGGCGACGATCTCGTCCGCCTGCTCCTCGGCCATCAGGAGGATCTGCTCGACCCGGGGGCCGAGGTGCCGGAACGAGGCCCGGTCCACCACGCCCACCTGCTTGCGCACCTGGGCGAGGTCGCGTTGCAGCACCTCGACCTGGCCGGCCAGCTTGTGGATCTGGGTGTACGCCTGCTCCCGCTCGGCCGTCAGCGCCGTGATCTCGTGCTCCGCACGAGCGACGTATCGGTCGACCTGTCGTTTGTCGTACCCCCGCAGCGCGGACTCGAAGCTGGGCTCCGTGGTCACGTCCCCGCCGAGAGCAAACAGTTCCTCGCCGTGCGACATGCTCCCATCCTCACACGCATCCGGCTCTGCTGGGGCGATACGGACGCCCCTGCTGGGACCTACTTCACTGACAGGTCGAAACGGGCGGGAAATGCATGACGGCGCGGGGTGGCACCGGTTACCCGGTGTCACCCCGCGCCGTGGCTCATGCCCCGGTGCGGGTGTCTCAGCTGGCCGACTCGGCGGTCACCTTCTCCTCGGCGTCACCGGACTTGGCCGCCGGCTTGGCGCCGCCGCCCGGCACGCCAGGCACGATTCCGGCGAGGCCGGAGAGCATCTGCCCGAGCTGCGAGGTGACGGCGTCCTTCTGCCGGGTGAGGTCCTCGACCTCGCGGCGGGCCGCCTGGGTGGTCAGTTCAGCCTCGGTGCGGGCCTCGCTGAGCAGGCGCTGCGCCTCGGCCTTCGCCTCGTTCAGGGTCTTGTCGGCCAGCGCCTTGGCCTTGTCCACCGTCTCGTTGGCGGTGCGCTCGGACTCGACCCGGCGGGCCTCGGCCCGCTGCTCGATCTCCTTGGCCCGCTCCTGGGCGGCCCGGGCCCGCTGCTCGGCCTCGCTGACCAGCTTCTGGGTCTGCGCGACCTGGGCGGCGTGCCGCTCGGACTCCTCGCGCTCGGCCTTCTCCCGCCGCTCGGCGAGCTGGAGCTCCAGGGCCTGGAGGTCCTTGTCGCGCTTGTCCCGCGCGTCGGTCAGCAGCTTGGTCGCCTCGGCGCGCTTCTCCTCGGCCTCCCGAGCGGCCTTGGCCCGCTGCTGGGTGATCTCCCGCTCGGCGGTGGCGCGCAGGGTGGCGACCTCACGCTCGACGGTGGACTTCAGCTCGGCCACCTCGTGGGCGGTGACCGTACGCAGCTGCTTGGTCTCCCGCTCGGCGTCGGCGCGCAGGGTGTCCGCCTCGCGGCGGGCCTGCACCCGGACCTCTGCCGCCTCCCGCTCGGCGGCGGTACGGACGCTGCCGGCCTCCCGCTCGGCGGTGGCCTTCATGGCGGCCGCCTCGGCGCGTGCCTTGTCGGTGATCTCGCGTGCCTCGAGGCGGGCCGCGGAGAGGATGCCCTCCGACTCGCGCTTCGCCTCGTTGCGGTGGTCGTTGGCCTGCTCCTCGGCCAGCCGGAGGATCTGCTCGACGCGGGTGCCCAGGCCGGAGAGGGTCGGCCGGTTGTTCTCCTCGAGCTGCTTGTTGGTGTCGGCGAGCTTCTGCTCCAACGCGCCCTGGCGCTGCTCGGCCTGGCGGAGCCGACGCTGGGCGTCGTTCATCCGCTGCTCGGCCTCGGCCCGGGCCTGCTCGGACTGGCTCAGCGCGGCGCTCAACCGGCCGATGAAGTCGTCGACCTGGTTGGTGTTGTATCCGCGCAGGCCAACGGTGAAATCTGGCTGCGTGTTCGCGTTATCGAAGAACGCAAGAGGGGAGGACTGCTGCTGGGGCATTGGGACATACTGGCAGACGCCCCAGGGTGCTTCGCAAGAGCGGTCCGAAGCTTTCGTGTCCTGTTTACATGGTCAACTTCGGGAGCCGGTTGGGACCGGACCGAACCGGCGATCTTGGCAGGTCCCAGGCGCGCCGGGCGGGACGCGAGGCGCGCGCGGAAAGGGCCGTGGGTCGGTGGCCCGCGGCCCTTTGTCGAGCATCGCCGAATCGCGCACGGCGCAATGGAAAGCGCAATGCCTCCACCATGCGGATGGTGCCCGGACCACCCGGACGGGTCAGTGCCCGCGGAACCGGTTGATCGCCGTTTCGTGCCGGGCGCGCAGCTCGGTGTCCCGGACACCGAGGCCGTCGGTCGGGGCGAGGCAGCGCACACCCACCTTGCCCTGGTGTGCGTTGCGGTGCACCTCGTACGCGGCCTGGCCGGTCTGCGCCAACGGGTAGGTCCGCGAGACCGTCGGGTGGACCTTGCCGAGCGCGACGAGCCGGTTGGCCTGCCAGGCCTCGTGGTAGTTGGCGAAGTGGCTGCCGACGATCCGCTTGAGGTGCATCCAGAGGTAGCGGTTGTCGTACTGGTGCTGGAAGCCGCTGGTGGAGGCGCAGGTGACGATGGTGCCGCCGCGCTTGGCGACGTAGACGCTGGCGCCGAAGGTCTCCCGGCCGGGGTGCTCGAAGACGATGTCCGGGTCCTCGCCGCCGGTCAGTTCGCGGATCCGCTCGCCGAAGCGGCGCCACTCGTCCGGGTCCTGGGTCTCTTCGTCCCGCCAGAACCGGAAGCCCTCCGCGGCCCGGTCGATGACCAGCTCGGCGCCCATCCGCCGGCACAGCTCGGCCTTCTCCGGCGAGGAGACCACGCAGACCGGGATCGCCCCGCCACCCAGTGCCATCTGGGTGGCGTAACTGCCCAGGCCGCCGGAGGCGCCCCAGATCAGCACCACGTCCCCCTGCTTCATGTTCGCCCCGTGGTGGGAGACGAGCTGCCGGTACGCGGTGGAGTTGACCAGGCCGGGACTGGCCGCCTCCTCCCAGCTCAGGTGGCGCGGTTTCGGCATGAGCTGGTTGGCCTTGACCACGGCCAGCTCGGCCAGGCCGCCGAAGTTGGTCTCGAAGCCCCAGATCCGCTGCTGCGGGTCGAGCATGGTGTCGTCGTGGCCGGCCGCGTCCTCCAGTTCCACCGAGAGGCAGTGCGCGACCACCTCGTCGCCGACCTTCCACCGGGTCACCCCGGGTCCGGTCCGCAGCACCACGCCGGCCGCGTCCGACCCCACCACGTGGTAGGGCAGGTCGTGCCGGCGGGCCAGGTCCGAGACCCGGCCGTAGCGCTGGAGGAACCTGAAGGTGGGCAGCGGCTCGAAGATGCTGGTCCAGACCGTGTTGTAGTTGATCGCGCTGGCCATCACCGCGACCAGCGCCTCACCCGGGCCGAGCTCCGGGGTGGGCACCTCCTGGAGGTGCAGCGCCTTGCGCGGGTCCTTGTCCCGGGTGGCCATGCCGTCGAACATCCGGGTGTCCTCGGCGCGGACGACCACGCCCCGGTAGCTCTCCGGTACCGGCAGGCCGGCGAGGCCGGCGAGTTCCCGCTCCGGCTGCGCGGAGCTCTCCGCCGCCATGATCGCATCGAGGATGTCCTGCACGGTGACCTCCCGTTCGTCCGCGCCCACACCGGGGCAGGGGTGCTGCCATCGTCGGCGCCGGTGCGACGGGTCCGCCATGTCGGCAATCGACACATCCGGCACCGGTCGCACTCCTGTGGGGCCGGATGTTACTGAACGGTAGCTAGGGCCGGAAGTCTCCTGTGAAAAACTGCATCCGCCGATGCGTGGAGGCGTCCGTGGGACCGCTGAACCCCGCACCGCCGCGCGTTCCCGCGGGTGGGGGAGGGCCGCTCGACCCTCCCCCGCGGCTCACCGGGTGGCCGGCTCGACCAGCTCGACCAGGACGCCGCCGGCATCCTTCGGATGCACGAAGTTGATCCGGGAGTCGGCGGTGCCCCGCTTCGGGGCCTCGTAGAGCAGCCGTACGCCCCGCTCGCGCAGCGCCGCGCAGGCCGCGTCGATGTCGGTCACCGTGTACGCGACCTGCTGCACGCCCGGCCCGTTGCGGTCCAGGAACTTCGCGATCGTCGACTCCGGCGACAGCGGGGCGAGCAGCTGCAAGCAGCCACCCTCGGTGGTCGGCCCGACGGCCAGCATCGCCTCGCGTACGCCCTGCTCGGCGTTCGTCTCGGTGTGCACGCAGCGCATCCCGAAGGTGCGCTGGTAGAAGTCAATCGCGGCGTCCAGGTCCGCCACGGCGATCCCGACGTGGTCGATGCGGCGCAGGCCGATGTCTGTGACATAGTCGGCAGCGGGCTCGACGGGGGAGTTCTCAGCCATGGCGCTAGTCTGACCGAACAATCGTTAAGGCGTACAGGTCGGCACCCCCTCGGAGGCAGGCATGGCTTCGGTGATCGTCAGCGGCGCGCGGACCCCGATGGGGCGACTGCTGGGCAACCTCAAGGACCTCCCGGCGACAAAGCTCGGTGGCATCGCGATCAAGTCGGCGCTGGAGCGCGCCGGCGTGACCCCCGACCAGGTGCAGTACGTGATCATGGGGCAGGTGCTCCAGGCCGGCGCGGGCCAGATCCCGGCCCGCCAGGCGGCCGTCGAGGCGGGCATCCCGATGAGCACCCCGGCGCTGACCATCAACAAGGTCTGCCTCTCCGGCCTGGACGCCATCGCGCTGGCCGACCAGCTCATCCGGGCCGGCGAGTTCGACATCGTGGTGGCCGGCGGCATGGAGTCGATGACCAACGCCCCGCACCTGCTGCTCGGCCAGCGCAGCGGCTACAAGTACGGCGACGTCACGATCAAGGACCACATGGCCCTGGACGGCCTCACCGACGCCTGGGACTGCTGCTCGATGGGCGAGTCGACCGAGCGGCTCGGGGCGAAGCACGGCATCACCCGCGCGGAGCAGGACGCCTTCGCGGCGGCCAGCCACCAGCGCGCCGCGGCCGCCCAGAAGAACGGCCACTTCGCCGAGGAGATCACCCCGGTGGTCATCCCGCAGCGCAAGGGCGACCCGCTGGTGATCAGCGAGGACGAGGGCATCCGTCCGGACACCACGGCCGAGTCGCTGGCCAAGCTGCGCCCGGCGTTCACCTCCGACGGCACCATCACCGCCGGCAGCTCCTCGCCGATCTCCGACGGCGCCGCCGCCGTGGTGGTGATGAGCAAGGCCAAGGCCAGGGAGCTGGGGCTGACCTGGCTGGCCGAGATCGGCGCGCACGGCAACGTGGCCGGCCCGGACAACTCCCTGCACTCGCAGCCGTCCAACGCCATCAACCACGCCCTGAAGAAGGCCGGCCTGGCCGTCTCCGACCTCGACCTCATCGAGATCAACGAGGCCTTCGCCGCGGTCGGCATCCAGTCCACCCGGGACCTGGCCGTCAGCCCGGAGAAGGTCAACGTCAACGGCGGTGCCATCGCGCTCGGCCACCCGATCGGCATGTCCGGCGCCCGGCTGGTGCTCACCCTGGCGCTGGAGCTCAAGCGCCGGGGCGGTGGCACCGGCGCGGCCGCGCTCTGCGGCGGCGGCGGCCAGGGCGACGCGCTGATCATCCACGTGCCCTCGGGTGCCGCTGACCAGTGAGCGTGCGGAGTGAGCCGTCGGTGCGCCGCAGCCGGGACGTACCGATGCTGGTGGAGCGGGCCCGCGCGGGTGACCCCCGCGCGGTGGCCCGGCTGATCACCCTGGTCGAGTCCGGCGACGAGGTGCTGCCGCAGGTCGCGGCGGCCCTCGCGCCGTACGCCGGGCACGCCCAGGTGGTCGGGCTGACCGGGTCGCCCGGGGTGGGCAAGTCGACCACGACCAACGAGCTGGTCCGGGCGCTGCGGGCGCGCGGTCACCGGGTCGGGGTGCTGGCCATCGACCCGTCCAGCCCGTTCACCGGCGGGGCGATCCTCGGCGACCGGGTCCGGATGCAGGACCACGCCACCGACCCCGGCGTCTACATCCGCTCGATGTCCAGCCGGGGGCACCTCGGCGGGCTCTCCGCGGCGACGCCGCAGGCGGTCCGGGTGCTGGAGGGCGCCGGCTGCGACGTGGTGCTGGTGGAGACCGTGGGCGTCGGGCAGGCCGAGGTCGAGGTGGCCTCGCTGGCCGACACCACGCTGGTGCTGCTCGCCCCGGGCATGGGCGACGCCATCCAGGCGGTCAAGGCCGGCATCCTGGAGATCGCCGACGTCTTCGTGGTCAACAAGGCCGACCGGGACGGCGCCGACGCCACCGTCCGCGACATCCAGGGCATGATCGCGCTGGGCGAGCGCGGGCCGGGGGAGTGGCGGCCGCAGGTGGTCCGGGCGATCGCCGCCCGCGGCGAGGGGATCGACGACATCGCCGCCGCGATCGACAAGCACCGGGACTGGCTGGAGCGGCACGGCGAGCTGCGCCGCCGCCGGGAGGCGCGGGCCGCCGCCGAGATCGAGGCGATCGCGCTCGGCACCCTCCGGGCCCGGATGGGTTCGCTGCGCGACGGTACGCAACTGCCGACGCTCGCCGCCAAGGTGGCCGAGGGCGCGATCGACCCGTACGCCGCCGCCGCCGACCTGCTGGCCCAGCTGGGGACCTGAGCGGTCCACTGCGGACCGGGCCCAACTAGTACGCTCGCACCGCCTCATGGCGGTCGTGGGGTTGGACGAGGGGGCGGGTGGAGCATGGCTGACGAGGCGACCCAGGAGCTGTCGGTGACGCCGGACGCGGTGGCGGGCGGCGCGACGCACGTCTCCGACGAGGTGGTGGAGAAGATCGCGGTGGCCGCCGCGAAGTCCGTGCCCGGGGTGGCCGAGCTCGGTGGCGACGTGGCGCGGTTCTTCAACGCGGTGCTGGACCGGGTCGGGCTGGACCAGGTCGGCGACGCGCGGCGGGGTTGCTCGGCGCACGTCACCAACGGCGCGGCGCTGGTCAACCTGGTCATCGTGATCGACGGCGGCCGGCCGGTCCCCGAGGTGACCGACGCGGTCCGTTCGGCGGTGACCTCGGCGGTGGAGGCGTACGGGCTGCGGGTCGACGAGATCAACATCCGGGTCGACGACGTGGCCCTGGGTGGCCCCGCGGCGCCCTCGGCCTGAGCCAGGTTACCGGCTGGTACCCAGATCCTTAGCGATCGTTCAGGCGACCGTTCTACACTCGGTCTTCAGTCGAGGACTCGAGGAGGAGCTCCGCGCATGGACGCCGACGAGATCGCCGCCGGTCGGGCCCGCTGGCAGGCCCGCTACGACGCCGCCCGCAAGCGGGACGCGGACTTCACCACGCTCTCCGGCATGACCGTGGACCCGGTGTACGGCCCGCCGGAGGGCGTGCCCTACCCCGGATTCGAGCGGATCGGCTGGCCGGGCGAGTTCCCGTACACCCGGGGGCTCTACCCGACCGGCTACCGCGGGCGGACCTGGACCATCCGGCAGTTCGCCGGCTTCGGCAACGCCCAGCAGACCAACGAGCGCTACCAGATGATCCTCGGCGCCGGCGGCGGTGGGCTCTCCGTCGCCTTCGACATGCCGACGCTGATGGGCCGCGACTCCGACGACCCGCAGTCGCTCGGTGAGGTCGGCCACTGCGGCGTGGCCATCGACTCGGCCGCCGACATGGAGGTGCTGTTCAACGGCATCGACCTGGCCGGCGTGACCACCTCGATGACCATCTCCGGCCCGGCCGTGCCGGTCTTCTGCATGTATCTGGTCGCCGCCGAGCGGCAGGGCGCCGACCTGTCCCGGCTGGACGGCACGCTCCAGACGGACATCTTCAAGGAGTACATCGCGCAGAAGGAGTGGCTCTTCGACCCGGAGCCGCACCTGCGCCTGATCGGCGACCTGATGGAGTACTGCGCCCGGGAGATCCCGAAGTACAAGCCGCTGTCGGTCTCCGGCTACCACATCCGCGAGGCCGGCGCGACCGCCGCGCAGGAGCTGGCGTACACCCTGGCCGACGGGTTTGGCTACGTCGAGCTGGGGCTCTCGCGCGGGCTGGACGTCAACGTCTTCGCCCCGGGGCTGAGCTTCTTCTTCGACTCCCACGTGGACTTCTTCGAGGAGATCGCCAAGTTCCGGGCCGCCCGCCGGATCTGGGCCCGCTGGCTGCGCGACGTCTATGGCGCCACCAGCGAGAAGGCCCTCTGGCTGAAGTTCCACACCCAGACCGCCGGGGTGTCGCTGACCGCCCAGCAGCCGGTCAACAACGTGGTGCGTACCGCGGTGGAGGCCCTCGCGGCGGTGCTCGGCGGCACCAACTCGCTGCACACCAACGCCCTCGACGAGACCCTGGCCCTGCCCACCGACGAGTCGGCCGAGATCGCCCTGCGTACCCAGCAGGTGCTGATGGAGGAGACCGGGGTGACCAACGTGGCCGACCCGCTCGGCGGCTCCTGGTATGTCGAGGCGCTCACCGACCGGATCGAGGCCGAGGCGGAGGAGATCTTCGCCCGGATCAAGCAGCTCGCCGGCGACGGCCCGCACAAGATCGGCCCGATGACCTCGGGCATCCTGCGCGGCATCGAGGACGGCTGGTTCACCGGGCACATCGCCGAGTCGGCCTTCGTCTACCAGCAGGCGCTGGAGAAGGGCGACAAGAAGATCGTCGGCGTCAACTGCCACACCGGCACCGTCGCCAAGGAGCTGGAGATCCTGCGCATCTCGCACGAGGTGGAGCTGGAGCAGCGCCGGGTGCTCGCCGAGCGCAAGGCCGCCCGCGACGACGCCGCGGTCAAGGCCGCCGTGCAGCGCATGGTCGAGGTCAGCCGGACCGGGGAGAACATGATCCCCGCCATGCTGGACGCGGTCCGCGCCGAGGCCACCCTCGGCGAGATCTGCGACGCGCTGCGCGCCGAGTGGGGCGTCTACCGCGAGCCCGCCCGCTTCTGAGTGGCCGCGCCGGTGCCGGGACGCCCGGTACCGGCGCCCACCTGGCGTGAGAGTTGCAACTGTCGCCGTCGCGGTTGATCTGAGTTCAGCGGGACACGTGCGAGACTAGATAACCATGAGCGACCCACGGATCACCTCGTCGATCTTCACCCGCGGCGCGGTCGACCTCAGCGCCCTGCGCAGCACCGCCCCCAACCCCGCCCCAGTCAAGTCCGGTCCCCCCGCCGGCGCGCCCGGCGGCGCGGTCGGTGGGGTCAGCGTCATCGACGTCACCGAGGCGACCTTCCAGTCCGAGGTCCTCGAACGCTCGCTGACCACCCCGGTGATTGTGGACTTCTGGGCCGAGTGGTGCGAGCCGTGCAAGCAGCTCTCCCCGGTGCTGGAACGGCTGGCCGTGGAGGGCGCCGGCGCGTGGGTGCTCGCCAAGGTGGACGTGGACGCCAACCCGCGGATCGCCCAGATGTTCCGGGTGCAGGGCATCCCGATGGTCTACGCGATCGTCGGCGGGCAGCCGATCGACGCCTTCTCCGGGGTGGTGCCGGAGGCCCAGCTGCGCCAGTGGATCCAGGCCGTGCTGAAGGCCGGCGGGGTCAGCGTCGCCGCACCCGAGGACCCGCGCCTCGACGAGGCCGACGACGCCCTGATGACCGGCGACCTCGACGCGGCCGAGCGGGCGTACCGGAAGATCCTCGCGGAGTCCCCGGCGGACGCGGCGGCGGAGGCGGGGCTGGCCCAGGTCGGACTGGCCCGCCGGGTGGCCGGCGCCGACCCGCAGGCCGCGCTCGTCGCCGCGCAGGCCAACCCCGACGACGTCGACGCCCAACTGCTGGCCGCGGACATCGAGGTGCTCAGCGGCCTGGCCGAGCAGGCCTACCAGCGCCTGGTCGGTCTGGTCCGCCGCACCGCCGGTGACGACCGCGAGAAGGTACGCCAGCACCTGGTCGGCCTGTTCACCATCGCCGGTCCGGAGGATCCCGCGGTCGCCTCGGCCCGCCGGGCCCTGGCGAGCGCCCTGTTCTGAGCACGTAGCACGCCAGCGCGGGCCGGCGTACCGGCCGGCCCGCCCCGATCATCGAGGACGGGAGCCCATGATGCGCCGGATCGCCGTCCTCGACGCGCCGACCAACCTCGGCTTGCGCCCACCCACGGCCAGTTCGGTTCCGGGCTGCGCCAAGGCCCCGGGCGCGCTGCGTGACCACGACCTGCTCGCCCGGCTGCGGGCCCGCGACGCGGGCTGCCTCACCCCACCGCGGTACGACCCGGGCGACTGGCGCCCCGGCGACGGGGTCTGCCACGCCCCGGAGATCGCCGCGTACTCGGCGGCACTGGCCGACCGGATCGGCGCGATCATCGACCGGGGGGAGTTCCCGCTGGTGCTCGGCGGGGACTGCTCGGTGCTGCTCGGCTCGGCGCTGGCCATGCACCGGCTCGGCGAGGCGGTCGGCGGCCGGATCGGGCTGGTCTTCGTCGACGGCCACTCCGACTTTCGGCACCCCGGCAACGCCTCGTACGTGGGTGCGGCGGCGGGGGAGGACCTGGCCCTGGTCACCGGCCGGGGGCAGGCCGACCTGGCCGCCATCGAGGGGCGACGCCCCTACTTCCGCGACATCGACGTGGTGGTCCTCGGCATCCGGGCGCAGGACGAGTACCGGCTCGACCTGCAGGCCGCCGGCATCACCACCCGGCCGGTGCCGGCGCTGCGCGCCGAGGGCGCCGCCCGTACCGCCCAGTGGACGCACGAGCAGCTGGCGGACTGCGCCGGCTACTGGGTGCACATCGACGTGGACGTGCTCGACCCGGCGGTGATGCCGGCCGTCGACGCCCCCGACCCGGGCGGGATCGCCTTCGCCGAGCTGGAGATCCTGCTCACCGGGCTGGTGGACACCCCGCACTGCCTCGGGGTCGAGCTGACCGTCTTCGACCCCGACTACGACCCCGACGGGTCGTACGCCGCCGAGATCGTCAACACCGTGGTGGCCGGGCTCGCGCCGGTCTCCGCGCCCAGCGCGACGCCGCCGCGGCTGCTGCCGTCCGGCCCGGTCGCGCCCGCCCCCCGGCCGGGCAACGGCCCTCCCGCGAACCGGCCCGTCCTGCCCTCCCCGGTGACGACCCCGGCCCCCGCGGTCGCCGTGGAGCCGATCGGCCCCGCACCGACGCCGAGCGAGCCCGCCGACGGCGACCCCGCTGTCTCCCTGGCCACCGACGTGGACAGCGACGAGGCGCCGTCCGCCGGGACTGCCGGGCCGGGCCTGTTGCGACGGGCGGGGGCGGACGAGGGCGACGGACCCGAGCCGGTCGGTCCGGGGGCGGGCCTGCTGCGGCGGGTGGCGGCGCGGGACGAGACGCCCGAGCCGGTCGGGCCGCCCGCGTCGGCGGGGCCGGGCCTGCTCCGGCGGGTGCCCGTCGCCGAGGAAGGCCCGACCGCGTCGGCCGGCGACACCGCCCCGTCGCGACCGGGCGTCGACATCGCCTGACCTCCGCCGGCGTCCGCCCGTGATGTGGGGGCGTGGTCGCGCGTGGTCTCACGGGTAACGTCTCGCCACTGTTCGGCCCCTGCGCACCTCTCGATGAGCGTGCTCAAGCCTGGATGTAGTGGCATCGGATCGTCGGCGAGGCCACTACATCCAGGATCGGGCGTGATCGTGAGGGGCCCGGGACCCGCAAGCAGGCGACGCGGGCGGGTCAGCGGGTGGGGAGGGCGCGGAGGAAGCGCCCGGCGATCGGGACCGCGCTGGCCGTGCTCGACCCGCCCTGCTCCACGAAGACCGCGAAGGCGATGTCGCCCTGCCAGCCGACGAACCAGGCGTGCGTGTGCGCCGGGTTGTTGTCGTACTCGGCGGTGCCGGTCTTGCCGTACACCGGCCCGCCGGGGACGCCGGCGAGGGCACTGCCGGTGCCGCCGGTGACCACCGCGCGCATCATCGTCTTCAGCGCCGCCACCGACTCGGGCTTCAGGTCCGGGCCGGCCGGGGCGGGCTGCTGCGGGGCGGGATCGAGCAGCAGCTTCGGCTGCTCCCAGTGGCCCCGCGCGACGGCGGCGGTGGCGGCCGCCATGGCGAGCGGGCTGACCACCGTGGTGCCCTGGCCGATCGCCGCGGCGGCCTGCTCGGTGGGGCCGCCGTTCGTCGAGACCTTGCCGGTGAACGCGTCCACGCCGAGGTCCCACTTCGCCTCCAGGCCGAGGGTGCGGCCGGTGACCGCGAGCCCGTCCGGCCCGAGCTGCGGCGCCAGGGAGGCGAAGGCTGTGTTGCAGGACTTCGCGAAGTCGGTGGTGAACGGGACCGACCCCAGCTCGAAGTTGTCGGAGTTCTTGAACGAGCGGCCGTCCACGTCCAGGGTCTTCGGGCAGTCGACCCGGGCGTCCGGAGTCACCGCCCCCTTGTTCAGCAGGGCGAGCGCGCTGACCATCTTGAACGTCGACCCGGGCGGCACCTGGGCGGTGAAGGCGAGGTTCTCGCCGGCCGGGCCGGGTCCGTTGGCGGCGGCGAGCACGGCGCCGTCGCTGATCCGTACGGCCACCAGGGCGGAGCGCCGGGCCTGCCCGCGCAGCGCCGCGTCGGCGGCGTTCTGGGTGGCCACGTCGAGGGTCGTCTTCAGCGGCTGGCCCGGCTTCGGCTCGCTGCGGAAGACCTCGATGCCGGTGGGGGTGGTCGTGCCCTCGGACCCGGGACGCTCGGTGACCACGGTCAGCCCGGGGACGCCGCGCAGCCGCTCGTCGTACCGGCCCTGGAGGCCGCCGTGCCCGACCAGGTCACCGGCGACGTAGCGGTCGGGGTGGGCCTTGAGGTCGTCGGCCTGCGCCGGGTCGACCGAGCCGAGCACGGCGCGGGCGAACTCCCGGGTCGGTGCCAGGTCGAGCTGGTCGGTGGGGAACCTCGTGCCGGGCAGGTCGTAGATCCTGGGCTTGATCTGGCGGTACGCCTCCTCCCGCAGGGTCACCACCTCGACGAGTGCCCCCTGGTCGGCCTCCTTGAGGCGCTTCGGCAGGTCGGAGAGGTCGACCGGCGGGGTGAGCGGGGGCCGGATCGCCTTGAACGCGGTGTCCAGCTGGCGGACCAGCGCCGGGACGTCCTTGACCTCGGCGGGGTGCACGCCGACCCGGACCACCGGGCGGGGCGCGACGATCGGGTTGCCCGCGGCGTCCAGCACCCCGGCCCGGGGCGCGCGGTCGCGGCGCAGCGCGAGCCGGTCGCCCTGCTCCAGCTTCTCGTGCACCACGGCGGGCTCCCAGATCACCTGCCACTGGTCGTCGCCCTGCCGGAGGCGTACCGGGGTCTCGTAGCTCCAGCGGGTCTGGCCGGGCAGCGTCCAGGTGACCTGGACCCGCGCGGTGGCGATGTCGGCGGTGATCTTCGGCTCGCCGGCGGCCGTCAGCTCGGGCGGGGTGCCGGCCAGGTCGCCGGAGAGCGCCTTGAGCTCCTTGGCCACCTCGGCGGCCGGGACGCGCGCCCCGGTGGGGTCGATGAAGCCCACCGCCTGCAGATCGCCGGAGCGCCAGCCCGTCAGGAACGCGGCGACGCTCTGCTCCGGCCCGTCCGCGCCGGAGCAGCCGACCAACCCGCCCCCGACGAGCACGGCGGCGGCCAGCGCCGCACGGACCGGCCGGCGAGGGGAGAGGCGGTGGCGAACGGGGTACGACGTGGGCATGCAGCAGTCCTCCGGTAGGAAACTGCCCTGCACGCTAGTACGCCGGGCCCTTCTCCACCGCCCCGCGAGCAGGCAAAGAGCGCAGCGGGGCAGTGTGATGAACATCGCCAGTCCGGGTACTCCGCGACCGGGCCGACCACGGAACCGCAACGGGTGAAAGGACAGAGTCCCGATCCGGACGTCCGGCCAGTGGTCCGCCGACAAACGGGCAGACCGGTAGGGCCTAGGCTGGGCGGGAGAGTGACCCACAACGCGGTGGGTCGAGGGGAGTGGCACCGATGGACCGGCGTCCGGCGATCAAACCGGGACCCGACCTCCGGCAGGTTGATACCAGTCGGGACGATGACAGCTTCGATTCGGCGACCGACGGGGACGGTTTCGGCCGTCTCGACACAGGAGCGACCGGGATGACCGGTTCGAGCGTCGACACGCTCTACGACCTGGGCCTGCCCACGCAGGCGCTGGCCGAGGAGTCGGACGACGCCGAACTGGACGAGCCGGTACCCAACGCGGAGCGCCTGGTGGCCCAGGCGGTCGCGCTGGCCGGCGACGACCACGACGCGGCGACCCTGGTCAGCCGCTTCTGGCGGTTCGCGCCGGACGAGGAGCTGATCGGCTTCACCGCCGAGGAGATGCTCGACGCCGCCCGGGCGCACCGGGACCTGGCTCAGCAGCGGGTGCCGGGCGAGCTGAAGCTGCGTATCCACGAGCCGGACGCCGACCAGCACCACACCGTCATCGAAATCGTCACCGACGACATGCCCTTCCTGGTCGATTCGGTGACCGCGCTGCTCAACTCGCATCACATCGACGTGCACCTGCTGGTGCACCCGCTGGTCGTGGTCCGCCGCGAGCCGCTGGGCCGGCTCACCGAGGTCTCCGCCGACGTGGAGCCGGACGACGCGATCGCCGGTGACCTGGTCGAGAGTTGGATGCACATCGAGATCGACCCGGTCCGGGACCCGGCCGAGCGGGAGAAGCTGCGCAAGGAGCTGCAGCGGGTGCTCACCGACGTCCGGGAGGCCGTCGAGGACTGGCCCAAGATGCGCCAGCGCGCCCTGGCCCTGGCCGACGAGCTGGCCGCCGCGCGTACCTCGGACAGCCGGCCGCCGGTGCCGGAGAAGGACATCACCGACTCGGTGGAGTTGTTGCGCTGGCTGGCGCACGACCACTTCACCTTCCTCGGCTACCGCGAGTACCGGCTGGTCGACACCGACGGCGCGGACGGCGGCCAGGCTCTCGAAGCCGTCCTCGGCACCGGGCTGGGCATCCTGCGCTCCGACTCGCCGGAGGCCCGGGCGCTGTCCTCGATGACCCCCGAGGCGCACGAGAAGGTGCTCGAGAAGCGGTTGCTGATCATCACCAAGGCCAACTCGCGGGCCACCGTGCACCGCTCGGCCTACCTCGACTACATCGGCTTCAAGATCTTCAACGACGCCGGCGAGGTGGTCGGCGAGCGCCGGTTCCTGGGCCTGTTCTCCACCGCGGCCTACCGGACCAGTGTCCAGGAGCTCCCGGTGGTCCGCCGCAAGGTCGCCGAGGTGCTGGACCGCTCCGGACTGAGCCTGCGCAGCCACTCCGGCAAGGACCTGCTGCAGATCCTGGAGACCTACCCGCGCGACGAGCTGTTCCAGATCAAGACCGACGACCTCTACCACGCGGTGATCGGCGTACTGCGCATGGCGGGCCGCCGCCAGCTGCGGGTGTTCCTGCGCCGGGACGGGTACGGGCGGTTCATCTCCTGCCTGATCTACCTGCCCCGGGACCGGTTCACCACCCAGAACCGGCTGCGCATGCAGGACATCCTGCTGCGCGAGCTGAACGGCGTCGGGGTCGACTACACCACCCGGGTCACCGAGTCGATGCTGGCCCGGGTGCACTTCATCGTCCGGACCGACCCGAACAACCCGCCCGGGGAGATCGACGCCGACCTGCTCGCCGAGGAGCTGGCCGACGCCACCCGGCTCTGGGACGACGACTACCGGCTGGTGCTCGAGCGCAAGCTCGGCGACGAGCAGGCCAAGCACCTGTTCAGCAGGTACGCCGACGCGTTCCCGGAGGGCTACAAGGACGGGCACACGCCGTACGAGGCGATGAAGGACCTGGCCAAGCTGGAGCTGCTGGAGGAGTCCGGCCAGCTCGAGATGCACCTGTTCCGCAAGCAGCTCGCACCGCGGGTGAACGGCGGCGGCCGGGGCGCGGACGTCGACGAGACGATGGACGTCCGGTTCAAGGTCTACCGGTACGGCGAGCCGATGATGCTCTCCGCCGTGCTGCCGGTGCTGCACTCGCTCGGCGTCCGGGTGGTCGACGAGCACCCGTACGAGGTGGAGCGGGTCGACGGCCGGATCTGGCTGTACGACTTCGGCCTGCGACTGCCCGAGGTGCACCAGGACCTGGCCGAGGTGCGCCCGCACGTGGAGAACGCCTTCGCCGCCGCCTGGCGGGGCGAGGCCGAGGTGGACGGCTTCAACGAGCTGGTGCTCCGGGCCGGGCTCACCTGGCGGCAGGTGGTGGTGCTCCGGGCGTACGCGAAGTACCTGCGGCAGGCCGGCACGGTCTTCTCCCAGGAGTACATGGAGCAGACCTTCATCGCGTACCCGGCGATCGCGTCGCTGCTGGTGGAGCTCTTCGAGACCCGGTTCGCCCCGGGCGCCACCAGCATGGACGAGCGGCGGCAGCGCAGCGGCGAGCTGGTCGGCGCGATCGGCGCGGCGCTGGACGACGTGGTCAGCCTCGACCAGGACCGCATCCTGCGGTCGTACCTGACGTTGATCCAGGCCACCCTGCGGACCAGCTTCTACCAGAAGCCGGTCGGCGGGCGGCCCAAGTCGTACGTCGCGTTCAAACTGGACCCGCAGGCGATCCCGGACCTGCCGGCGCCGCGGCCGAAGTTCGAGATCTTCGTCTACTCGCCCCGGTTCGAGGCGGTGCACCTGCGGTACGGGCCGGTGGCCCGGGGCGGCCTGCGCTGGTCCGACCGGCGGGAGGACTTCCGCACCGAGGTGCTCGGCCTGGTCAAGGCGCAGATGGTGAAAAACGCCGTGATCGTGCCGGTGGGCGCCAAGGGCGGCTTCGTGCTGAAGCAGAAGCCGGGCGACCGGGACGAGGCGGTGGCCTGCTACAAGGAGTTCGTCGGGGCGATGCTGGACGTCACCGACAACATCGCCAGCGGGGAGATCGTGCCGCCGGAGGACGTGGTCCGGCACGACGGCGACGACCCGTACCTGGTGGTGGCGGCGGACAAGGGCACCGCGACGTTCTCCGACATCGCCAACGAGATCTCGGCCGCGCACAACTTCTGGCTGGGCGACGCCTTCGCCTCGGGCGGTTCGGCGGGCTACGACCACAAGAAGATGGGCATCACCGCCCGGGGCGCCTGGGAGTCGGTGAAGCGGCACTTCCGGGAGTTGGGGCACGACACTCAGACCCAGGATTTCACCGTGGTCGGTGTCGGCGACATGTCCGGCGACGTGTTCGGCAACGGGATGCTGCTCTCCGAGCACATCCGGCTGGTGGCCGCCTTCGACCACCGGCACATCTTCCTGGACCCGGACCCGGACGCGGCCACCTCGTACGCCGAGCGGAAGCGGCTGTTCGAGCTGTCCCGGTCGTCCTGGGAGGACTACAACCAGGAGCTGATCTCCGAGGGCGGCGGGGTGTACCCGCGTACCGCCAAGTCGGTGCCGATCTCGCCGCAGGTGCGTGCGGTGCTCGGCCTCGACGAGGACGCGACGCAGCTCAGCCCGCAGGAGCTGATGAAGGCCATCCTGACCGCGCCGGTGGACCTGTTCTGGAACGGCGGCATCGGCACCTACGTGAAGGGGTCGACGCAGACCAACGCCGAGGTCGGGGACAAGTCCAACGACGCCATCCGGGTGGACGGCAAGACCCTGCGCTGCCGGGTGGCCGGCGAGGGCGGCAACCTGGGCTGGACCCAGCTCGGCCGGATCGAGTACGCGCAGAACGGTGGGCGGATCTACACCGACTTCATCGACAACGCGGCCGGAGTGGACTGCTCCGACCACGAGGTGAACATCAAGATCCTGCTCAACACGGCGGTCGCCGACGGCGAGCTGGACCGGCCCGCGCGCGACGAGCTGCTGGCCGAGATGACCGACGAGGTCGCCGAGCTGGTGCTGCGGGACAACTACGAGCAGGCCCGCGCGATCAACAACGCCCAGGCACAGGCCGCCTCGCTGCTCCCGGTGCACCGCCGGATGATCAACGAGCTGGAGCGTTCCGGGGCGCTGGACCGGGCCCTGGAGGCACTTCCGCCGGACGAGGAACTCGCGGTCCGGACCGAGAACGGGCTGACCGCGCCGGAGTTCGCGGTGCTGCTGGCGTACGTCAAGATCGTGCTGGAGCGGGAGATCGTCGCCGAAGGACTGGCCGACGAGGAGTGGACGACCGACATTCTGGTCAACTACTTCCCCACTCCGCTGCGCGAGCGGTTCGCCGGCCGGATGGGCCAGCACCGGCTGCGCCGGGACATCGTCACCACCGTGCTGGTCAACGAGGCGATCAACCGGGGCGGCATCTCGTTCGTCTTCCGGACGGTCGAGGAGACGGCCGCGTCGGCCGCGGACGTGCTGCGGGCGTACGTGGTGGTGCGCGAGGTGTTCGGGCTCCGCGACCTCTGGAACGCGATCGAGGCGCTGGACAACAAGGTCTCGCCCGAGTTGCAGACCGCCGTCTTCCTGGACACCCGCCGGCTGCTCGACCGCGCGGTGCGCTGGCTGGTGACCAACCGGCGCTCGCCGATCGACGTGCCGGGGGAGATCGCTCGGCTGCGGGACGGGGTGGCCCGACTCCTGCCCGACCTGGAGAACCTGTTCTACGGCAGCGAGCGGGAGGCGATCGCCGCCCACATCGACTCGCTGACCGGGAAGGGGCTGCCCCGGGAGCTGGCCGCGCAGGCGACCCGGCTGATGTACAGCTTCGGCCTGCTCGACGTGGTGGAGACGGCCCAGTCGACCGGCCGGGACGTGAGCGAGGTGGCCTCGGTCTACTTCGTCCTCTCCGACCGGTTCCGGGTGGACGCCCTGCTGTCGAAGATCTCCCTGCTGCCGCGCGAGGACCGCTGGCAGACGCTGGCCCGGATGGCGCTGCGCTACGACCTGTACGCCGCGCTGGCCGCGCTCACCGCGGAGGTCCTCGGCTCCACCCCGGACAGCGTGTCGCCGGCCGACCGGGTGCAGGAGTGGGAGCAGGCGAACGCCACCTCGATCCACCGGGCGCACCGGGCGATGGGGGAGTTCGACGAGTCCCGCGCCGACCTCTCCGCGCTGTCGGTGCTGCTGCGGCAGATCCGTACCCTGGTGCGGACCTCGGCGGCGGCCTGACCCGCACGGACGCCGGCGCGGCCCGGTGGTCGGGTGACCGACCACCGGGCCGCGCCCGTTCCGCACCGCCTCACCGGGTCATGGTGGCGAAGGCGATGACGTTGTTGAGGTAGCTGCCGGACCCCTGGTCGAACTGCCCGCCGCAGGTGACCACCCGGAGGCTGGGCTTGTCGCTGGGGCCGTAGACCAGCTCGGTGGGGAAAGCGGTCTTCGGGTACGACTTCACCTCGTTGACCGTGAACGTGGCGGTCGAGCCGTCCTCCCGGGCGACGCTGATGGTGTCGCCCGCCTTGAGCGAGCCGAGGTTGAAGAAGACCGCCGGCCCGAGCTTGGCCGAGTCGACGTGCCCGATGATCACCGCGTTGCCGACCTCTCCGGGGCTGGCCCCGGGGGCGTACCAGCCCGCCTTCATGGCCTGCTCCAGCGGGGGCACCTGGACGGTGCCGTCCGCGTTCAGACCAAGGCGCATGATCTCGGCCTTCACCCCGATCCGAGGGATCGAGATGGTCGCCGGGGCCGACCGGGGCAGCGCGGCGGGGGCGAGATCCGGGTTCGGCGTCGCCGTGTCGTCGGCGGACGCCTGGTCGGCGGTCACCGTGCCGCTGTCGTCGGAGGGGCCCGGGAGGGTTGGCGAGGTGGGGGTCGAGGCCGTCCCGGCGGCGCCGGCCTGGGCGAGCGGCTGGGGTGGCCGGGGAGGCGGCACGGTCCGGACGGAGGCCCCGATCAGGCCGGCGCCCAGCATGGCGATCAGGACGACGACGACCACGCCGGCGGCGCGCCACGGTCTCCCGTGACGGCCGCCGGCCCGAGTCGCCGTCCGGTCAGACGAGGTCATTGGCCCGACGCCGGCGCAGCAGGACCATCCCGCCCAGTGCGGCGGCGCCGATCACGCCCACCCCGCTGGCGGCCATGCCGCGGTCCATGCTGGTGGTGGTCATGCCACCGTCACCACCGTCAACGTGGCCCTTCGGGAAGCAGTGGTCCCGGTCCTCGTCCTTCTTCATGTCCCGGTCCTTGAAGTCGTGGTCCTTGCGGTCCTCGTCCTTCATGTCCCGGTCCTTCATGTCCCGGTCCTTGCGGTCGTGGTCCTTGTTGTCCTGGTCGTTCCGGTCCTCGTCCTTGGCTTCGTGGTCCTTGCGGTCCTGGTCCTTGCGGTCCTTGTCCGACTGGTCGTCGACCATGCCGCCGCCCTGGCCGGCTCCGGGCTGCCAGCTGTCGTTGCCCTGCCAGTCCTTGCCCTGCTCGTCCTTCTTGTTCTCTTCCTTGCCCTGCTCGTCCTTGAAGTCGGGCTTCTTGTTCTCTTCCTTGCCCTGCTCGTCCTTGAAGTCGGGCTTCTTGTTGTTCTCGTCCTTGAAGTCGGGCTTCTTGTTGTTCTCGTCCTTGAAGTCGGGCTTCTTGTGGTCCTCGTCCTTGAAGTCGTGGTCCTTGCGGTCGTGGTCCTTGCGGTCCTCGTCCTTGAAGCCGTGGTCCTTGAAGTCGAAGTCCTTGCGGTCCTCGTCCTTGCGGTCGAAGTCCTTGCGGTCGAAGTCCTTGCGGTCCCAGTCCCCGTGCCCCCCCGGGCAGGTCTCAAGAAGGCTGACCTGCGGCTTGGCGGCGACGTCGCCCGCGTACGTGCCGGGGCCGGCCGCGTTCGCCATCCCGGGCGAGAACAGCAGCAGGGACGCGCCGCCGAGAGCGGCACCCGCAACGACCTTCCCGAGCATCTTCTTTCCCATGACCTGCGTCACTCCATCCCTGTTTGTCCTGAGCCCGACGGCGGTCGAGCTACGCCCGACGTTAGACCTTTTCGCGAGCTATCCGGGGAAAGATTCGTGTTTAAGAGTTTGTTGGCTCTTAGGGGGATAGAGGTGCTAGGAGCCTTATGTGGCATTGCCGAGGCTCTTCGGCGGGTTCCGCAGTGCCGCAGCCCACCTGGACGTACCTGTGCCGCACGCCCCGCTGCGGCGCTGCCCTCCCGTGTTCCACCGGCTCGGGCCCGTCTGCCGGCAACCGGCCGTGCCGATACCGCCTGGGCTGTTCTCCCCTTTGCCGACCGGGAACTCATATCGAGGCATTGCCATGGAAGCGCTCCCATGCAAGAATCGCTGCACGCGGTTGGGGGAGCCACACCGCGAGTCCAGACGTCGAGGGCACCCGGGTCGATCGGGCGGCGTCCGACTCCTCGGCCGGCGGGTGCCGGCCGGTCGATCACCACCATCGCCCGTCCGGGTCGGGCATCCCCGAAGACACCCGTGGCGCCGACGGCCGTCCCAGCCGGACGTCCCGAGGGCCATTCGCCGGGCCGTACGCGGATCCGGCCTCGCCCAAGGAGATCAGTGGCATGAATCTGTGGAGAAGGCTGTCCGGCCGGAGTCGGGCACTCGCACTGACCGGTGCGGGCGTCCTGGTCGCCGGCGGGCTGGTGACCCTCCCGGTCACCGCGGCGCAGGCCGCGACCCAGTGCGGTGTGGACTACACCACCAACGACTGGCCGGGTGGCTTCACTGCCACCGTGACCATCAAGAACCTCGGTGACCCGCTCAGCGCCTGGACGCTTGGTTTCACCTTCCCGAACAGTTCGCAGTCGGTCGTCAACGGCTGGTCAGCGCGATGGTCGCAAAGCGGTCAGAACGTCACCGCGCAGAACGAATCGTACAACGGCTCGCTGGCCACCGGCGCCAGTACCACCATCGGGTTCAACGGCGCCTGGAGCGGCGCCAACCCGAAGCCCTCCCAGTTCACCCTGAACGGCACGGTCTGCACCGGCGGCACGCCGCCCACCACCACCCCGCCGCCGTCCAGCCCGCCGCCCTCGAGCCCGCCGCCGTCCAGCCCGCCGCCGGGGCAGAAGGTGGACAACCCGTACGTCGGGGCCAAGGGCTACGTGAACCCGGACTGGAAGGCCAAGGCGGACGCCGAGCCGGGCGGCAGCCGGGTCTCGAACAACCCGACGGGCGTGTGGATGGACCGGATCGCCGCCATCAACGGCACCCCGGGGGCCCGGGGCATGCGCGCCCACCTCGACGAGGCGCTGCGGCAGGGCGCCGGCTACATCCAGTTCGTGATCTACAACCTGCCCGGCCGGGACTGCGCCGCGCTGGCCTCCAACGGTGAGCTCGGCCCGAACGATCTGCCCCGGTACAAGGCCGAGTACATCGACCCGATCGCGGCGATCCAGGCCGACCCGAAGTACGCCAACCTGCGGATCATCAACATCATCGAGATCGACTCGCTGCCCAACCTGGTGACCAACACCTCCGGGCAGGCGGGCGGCACCGCGATGTGCGACACCGTCAAGGCCAACGGCGCGTACGTGAACGGCGTCGGCTACGCCCTGGCCAAGCTGGGCGCGATCGGCAACGTCTACAACTACATCGACGCCGCGCACCACGGCTGGATCGGCTGGGACAGCAACTTCGGCCCGACCGCGGACATGCTGAAGAGCGCGGCCGTCGCCTCCGGCAGCACGGTACGCAACGTGCACGGCTTCATCGTCAACACGGCGAACTACTCGGCCCTGCGCGAGCCGTACGTCAAGATCACTGACTCGGTGAACGGCACGTCCGTCCGCCAGTCCAAGTGGATCGACTGGAACCAGTACGTCGATGAGCTGTCGTTCGCCCAGGCGTTTCGGCAGAAGCTGGTCTCCGTGGGCTTCGACAGCGGCATCGGCATGCTGATCGACACCTCCCGCAACGGCTGGGGCGGCTCGGCGCGGCCCACCGGGCCGGGCGCGACGACGAACGTCGACACCTATGTCAACGGTGGCCGCATCGACCGCCGGATCCACGCCGGCAACTGGTGCAACCAGGCCGGCGCGGGCCTCGGCGAGCGGCCGAAGGCCGCGCCCGAGGCGGGCATCGACGCCTACGTCTGGATCAAGCCCCCGGGCGAGTCGGACGGTTCCAGCAGCGCCATCCCGAACGACGAGGGCAAGGGCTTCGACCGGATGTGCGACCCGACGTACACCGGTAACGCCCGCAACGGCAACAACCCGAGCGGCGCCCTGCCCAACGCCCCAGTCTCGGGCCACTGGTTCGCCGCCCAGTTCCAGGAGCTCATGCGCAACGCCTACCCGCCGCTCTCCTGAACCGGCGGCCGGCCGACCCGCCGCAGCGGAGTGAGGCGCCGCCGCGCGGGTTCCCCCGGGCCCCTGGTCGACACTCGGTCGACCAGGGGCCCGGGCCCTCTCGGCGTACGACCGTCAGGGAACCGTCTTCTCGATCGCCGCCCGGCCCAGCTCGGCCAGGTCACGGCGGGCCCGTTCGATGTTCTCCCGGGTGAGATCCTGGCCCCGGGCCAGCACCAGGTCCTCCGGGTCCCACGGCTGCTCGGCGCCCGTCCGGATGTTGCGCCCGGCCCCCTCGGTGCCGGTGCCGGTGGCCCCGGTCCCGGTGCCGGTCGGCCCGGTGCCGGCCGCGTACGGGTCGCCGAGGATGTCCGGTGACCCGGTGTCGGGCACCGCGCCGTCGGGCTCGGTGAAGGTCGGGTTGTCCCGGTCGGCGCCGCCGCCGCTGCGCAGCTGCGGCACCGTGCTGTCGTCGTCCACCGCCGCGGCCACCTCGGGGGTCTCCTCCAGCGGCCGCTCGCCGCGGTCACGATCCGTCATGCTGCTGCCCTCCTGTCCCGTTCCGTGATCCCCCTGGCGTACCCCGCGGGGGCCGGGCCATGCCGCCTCAGCGCCCGAGGACCCGGTCCAGGAAGTCCCGGTAGTCGCGGACGGCCACCCGGAGCTGCTCGGTGTCGGTCGAGCCGGACGCCTGCCAGCCGCCGAGCCGGGCCTTCTGCTCGCGCAGCGCGGCCGACAGCGCCTCGATCGCCTCCTCGACCAGCGACTGCGCCGCGCCGACCGCGGCCTGCGGGTCGTCCACGAAGCGGAGCTGGACGTCCCGCCAGCGGTCCCGGAAACCCTGCGCGATGTCCGGGGCGAAGAGCGTGGCGGCGTCCGACGGCACGGCGCCGGGGGTCGGCCGGGCCGCCCCGGCCAGGGCCGCGCCGGCCGCGGCGGTGCTGGTGTCCGGGTCGACCATGGCCGGCTCGGCGCTGCCGTAGCCGGTCGCACCGGCCGCCGGCGCGTCGTCCCGCGGCCCGGCGGAGCGCCCGGCCGCGCGCTCGGGGCTGTGCAGCCGGTCGCCGGCCGTCGGGTCGGCCCGCTCGTCGTCGAACGCGTCGGTCCGCCCCGGCGCCCCGTCGCCCGGCTGGGCGGTGTCCTCGCCGCGCGGATCCCGCTCGTCCTCGGGCCGCCCGCTGGCCATCGCCGAGGCGGCCACCGCGTCGCCCACCGAGGTCGCGCCGAACACCGAGGGCAGCGGCGCCGGATCGTGGTACTCCGGCCGTTCGTCGACGTCGGCGGCCTCGGCGTCCCGGATGTCCCGTGCGTCGTACGCCCGGGTCTGGTCCGGCTCCGCGTCCCGCCGGTCGTCGGCGCGCTCGCCGGCCATCCCCGGCTCGTCGAAGGTGCCCCGGTCGTCCAGCGCGTCCTCGGGTACGTCGACCCGGGCGGACCGGTCGGGCCGGGGTCCGTCGCCATCGGCGGGCGCGCCGGCCGGCGGGACCGGCACCGGCGTGGACCGGACGGTCTCCGGGTGCTCGTGCGTGACCTGCTGCTTCTCCTGGCGCATCGCGGCGGCCTCCTCAGCGGCTCGAGACGTCGTGCTCGTGGTCGGGTTGGCGCTGCTCCGGCGGCTGGTGCCCGACCGGGTCCGCGCCGAGCAGATCGGCGAAGAGCGCCCGGTAGTGCACGAGCGCCTGCCGGAGTTCCTCGGTGCTCGCCTCGCCGCGCTCGTGGCGCAGCCGGATCTCGTGGGCGTCCCGGTAGTGGGCCAGGGTGCGGGCGTGCTCGACGGAGAGCTGGGCGATCTGGTCGTCGAAGTCCCCGGTCGGATACCCACGGTCGGCGATGAGCCGGGTGACCAGTTCGTCGGCGTCGCCGACGGTCTCGCCCGGGGAGTCGACGAAGCGGACCTGGAGGTCCTCCCAGGCGGCGGCGTACCGGGCCCGGGACTCGGGGGCGAGCGGGCTGAGCTGCAGCTCGGCGTGCCGGCGTTCCCGCTCCCGCAGCTCCCGCTCGGCGGCGCCCCGGCTGTCCTGCTCGGCGACGACCCGGTCGTACTCCGGGCCGAACCGCTGCCTGAGGGCGCGCCGGCGGCCGGCGCGTACGGCGACCGCGGCCAGCGCCGCGAGCACCACCAGCACGATGACTGTGACGACTACCTGCGTGGGCGACATGGCTCCTCCTTCGCCCGCTGGTATTCCCTCCGCGCACTGATCGCCAATCCCGGTCCGGGGCACTTTTCCTGGGATTTCCCGACCGAAACCTCGCGGGACCTGGGTGCGACCGACAGGTCGTACGTACCGCTGAAACTTGAGTCATTCCAGAAGGCGCTGCGAGGTGGCGTGGGTGCGGAGCGCCGCTGCGACCGGTGCCCCGCCGGTCCCTTCCGGCGGGGCGCCCACTCCGTTGGTGTCCACAACGGAACATCCCGGACGGTAGCGACGAGCGAGACGGCCGGTAGTGCATCGGCCCGGGATTACGTATCCTGCCCAAGGCGCCCGGGCTGGGCTCGGCGTCACGGTCGGAGACCTTCCGGCCGGTGCCGGCGCCACCCCTGCGACACCTTCCGGGCGAGGTCTGATGAACACCCGTGACTGGCCGATCCGCGCCAAGCTGACCGCGCTGGTCGTCGGTCCGGTGACCGCGCTGCTGGCGCTCTGGATCTTCGCCACCACGCTGACCTTCGGACCCGCCCTCGACCTGCTCGCGGCGCGTACCTTCCTCTATGACCTGGGCCGGCCGGGTGAGGCCGTGGTCGCCGAACTGCAACAGGAACGGCGGATCTCGGTCGTCCAGCTCGCCGGCGACAGCACCCTGCCGGCGCTGACCGAGCAGCGGACCCGCACCGACCGGGCGATCGCCGAGCTGCGCCGCCGGGTCGACGGGAAGGAGCTGCGCGACGCCGCCGACGAGCTGCTCGACGCCCGGCTGGATCAGCTGGTCTCCGCGCTCGATGCGCTGCCCGCCGGCCGGGGCTTCATCGACGGCCGGAAGGTGGACCGGGCCGGGGCGATCGGCCTCTACAGCGGGATGATCAGCTCCGCCTTCCAGGCGTTCTCCGCGATGGCCGCCTTCCCCGACAACCAACTCAACCGGGAGGCGCTGGCGCTCACCGCGCTGGGCCGGTCCCGGGAGCTGCTCGGCCAGGCGGACGCGCTGCTCGCCGGCGCGGTCACCGCCGGCGGGTACGCCGACGGCGAGCACGAACAGCTCGTCCGCACCATCGACAACCAGCGCTTCCTGGCCGAGACGGCGGTGGCCGACCTGCCGCCGGGGGAGCGCACGGCGTACCAGCGGCTCACCGAGGGGGACGCGTTCGTCCGGCTGCACGGCCTCCAGGACACCCTGATCCGCGCCCGCGACCTGCCGGCCCAGTTCGACGTACGCGCCTGGGAGTCCAGCCAGACCGCGGTCTGGCAGGGCCTGCGGGACTTCGAGCTGCGCGGCGCCGACGGGCTGGCCGAACGGTCCGTGCCGATGGCGGTGGGCATCCTGAGCCGGCTCGCCGCCGCCGGGGTGCTCGGCCTGCTCGCCGTGGTGATCTGCGTGCTGGTGGCGCTGCGGGTCGGCCGGTCGCTGGCCGGACGGCTGACCGGGGTGCGCACCGCCGCGCTGGAGATGGCCGAGCACCGGCTGCCGGACGTGGTCGCCCGGCTGCGCCGCGGCGAGCAGGTCGACGTCGCCCGGGAGGCGCCCGAGCTGGACCACGGCGGCGACGAGATCGGCCAGGTGGGGCGGGCCTTCAACGAGGTACGCCGGACCGCCGTGCAGGCCGCCGTCGACGAGGTCACCCTGCGCCGGGGGCTCAACGAGGTGTTCCTCAACATCGCCCGGCGCAGCCAGGGGCTGGTGCACCGGCAGTTGGCGCTGCTGGACCGGCTGGAGCGGCAGACCGAGGACCCGGACGAGCTGGCCGGGCTGTTCCAGGTCGATCACCTCGCCGCCCGGCTCCGGCGGCACGCCGAGGACCTGGTCATCCTCGCCGGCGCGGCCCCGGGCCGGGGCTGGCGGAACCCGGTCGCCGCGGTCGACGTGGTGCGCGGCGCCATTTCCGAGGTGGAGCAGTACGACCGGGTCGACATCGGCGAGGTGCAGCCGGCCGGGGTGCTCGGCCGGGCCGTCGGCGACGTCATCCACCTGCTCGCCGAGTTGGTCGAGAATGCCCTCGCCTTCTCTCCGCCGGGCACCCGGGTCGACGTCACCGGGCGGACGTCACCGGGCGGGTACGCCATCGAGATCACCGACCACGGGCTCGGCATGTCGCCGCAGGCCCTGGCGGACGCCAACCGCAAGCTGTCCCGCTCCCCGGAGTTCGACCCGGCCGACAGCGCCCGGCTGGGTCACTTCGTGGTCGCCCGGCTGGCCGCCCGGCACGGCGTCCGGGTCGAGCTGCGGCCGGCCACCCCGACCGGCAGCACGGCGCTGGTGCTGGTCCCGGCCGATCTGGTCACCGACGAGCCGTCGGTGGGCCCCGGCCCGGACGCCGGGACAGCGGGCGCCGGTGACCGGCGGATGGCCAAGGTGACCCGGCTGTCCACGCTGCCCCGGCCGCGTACCGCCCGGCCCGGCCGGGAACGCCCCGACTCGGCCGTGGTGCCGCTCTCCGTCGGCCGTACGTCCTCGGTCGAGGCACCCGCGGACGGCGACGGCCTGCCCCGCCGGGTCCGCCGGCGCGGGCCGGCGACGGGACCCCGGCCGGCCGCCGCGGACACCCCGGCGTACCGCCCGCCGGAGGAGGCCCGGCGCGCCATGTCCGCCCTCCAGGCCGGCACCGCCCGGGGCCGCCGGGACGGGGTGGCCCGCGCCGCCGCCGGCCCCACCGGTACGGCCGCCCGGGGTGTCGTCCGTCCGGCCGGCCAACCCGTCGACTCCGCTGCCCGGCTCCGGGGTGGCCCGTCCACCGACGCGGCCCGGGACGCCGAGCCCTCCCCTCCGGAGCCGGCGCCGGCCCCGGAACCTCCGACCGCGACTGAGAGGGACGCCTAGTGGTGTACACGACGCGGCAGAACGCCGATCTCGACTGGCTGCTCGACGACCTGGTGGAGCGGGTGCCGGCCGCCCGCCAGGCGGTGGTGCTGTCGGCGGACGGGCTCCTGCTCGGCGCCTCGGCCGAGCTGAGCCGTACCGACGCGGAGCACCTCGCCGCCATCGCCTCCGGCTTCTCCAGCCTGGCCAAGGGGACCACCCGGCACCTGGCCGGCGGCGCGGTCCGGCAGACCGTGGTGGAGATGGAGTCCGCGTACCTGTTCGTCACCGCGGCCGGGCCGGGCGGCTGCCTGGCGGTGGTGAGCGACGCCGACGCCGACATCGGCCTGGTGGCGTACGAGATGGCGATGCTGGTCATCCGGGTCGGCGAGAACCTGAGCGTCCCGGCCCGTACGGCGGGTGCCGTCGATGCGGACTGAGTCACCGGGGCCGCAGCACGAGTGGCTGGACGACGCCGCGGGTCCGGTCGTCCGTCCGTACACCCTGACCGGCGGCCGGGTGCGGCCGCCCGGAGCCGGCTTCGACCTGGTGGCCTTCGTGCTGGCCCCGCCGGCGGCCGACCCGGCCGGCCTGCCGGGCCTGCAGCCGGAGCACCGGCGCCTGGTCGAGCTGGCCCGGCGACCGGTGGCCGTGGCCGACCTCGCCGCGGACCTGGACCTCGCCGTCGGCGTGGTCCGGGTGCTGCTCGGCGATCTCCTCGACCGTGGGCTCGTGGCGGTGCACCAGCCGCCGACCGCCGCCCACCTGCCCGACGACAACATCCTCAAGGCGGTGGTCAGTGGACTTCGTGCGCTCTGAACCGGGGACGGCCGCGCCGCGGGTTCCGCTGGCCCTGAAGATCCTCATCGCCGGCGGCTTCGGCGCCGGCAAGACCACGCTGGTGAGCGCGCTGAGCGAGGTCCGGCCGCTGCAGACCGAGGAGGTCCTGACCGGCGCCGGCGTGGGCACCGACGACGTCTCCGGGGTGGAGGAGAAGTCCACCACCACGGTGGCCATGGACTTCGGCCGGATCACCATCACCGACGATCTCCAGGTCTATCTCTTCGGCACCCCGGGCCAGGACCGCTTCTGGTTCCTCTGGGACGAGTTGGCCTTCGGCGCCCTCGGCGCGGTGGTGCTCGCCGACACCCGCCGGCTGGCCGACTGCTTCCCCTCGATCGACTACTTCGAGCAGCGCGGCATCCCGTTCGTGGTGGGGGTGAACTGCTTCGACGGGGCCCGGCGGTTCAGCCTGGAGGCGGTACGCGACGCGCTGGACCTGGACCCGGACGTGCCGCTGGTGCTCTGCGACGTCCGGGAGCGGCAGTCCGGGAAGCTGGTGCTGATCTCGCTGGTCGAGCACGTCGCCCGGCAGCGGGGCGAGCCGGTGCCGGTGGGCTGACCGGGTCGCGACGGGTCGCGGGCGTGCGGCCGAGCGCCGAAACTGGTTCCGGGAAGACGGCCAACGGCCCGGCCGACCCGGAGGGCCTCTGGTTGGATCGACGGAGGAATCGGCGGAAGGTGGGATCGGTGACCGCGCAGCACGCGATCGTCCACGTCGGTGGTTACACGGCGGAGATGGGCGGCCGGGCCGAGGGCATCGTCGCGGTCCGGCGGGATCCCGTGTCGGGGGAGCTGACCCCGCTCGGCACGGTGGCGGTGACCTCGTCGCCGTCGTTCCTCGTCCGGCACCCGGCCCGGCCCGTGCTGTACGCGGTCAACGAGCTGTCCGAGGGTCAGATCAGCGCGTTCCGGGTCGCCCCGGACGGCGATCTCGCCCTGCTCGGCGTCCGCCCGACCGGCGGGGCCGAGCCCTGCCACGTGGCGGTCGCCCCGGACGGCCGGCACCTCTTCGTGGCCAACTACGGCGGCGGCAGTGTGGCGGCGTTCCCGCTCGACCTGGACGGCGTACCGGGGGAGCGCTCCGATCTGGTCCGGCACGAGGGGCACGGCGCCGACCCGCAGCGGCAGGAGGCGGCGCACTGCCACATGGTCTCGCCCGATCCGGGCGGTGGGCCGCTGCTCGCCGTCGACCTGGGCACCGACTCGGTCTACCGGTACGACCTCGACGCCGCCTCCGGTCGGCTGGTGCCGCGCGCTCCGCGGCTGCGTACGCCGGCCGGCAGCGGCCCCCGGCACCTGGCCCGGCACCCGGACGGGCGGCGCTGCTGGCTGGTCGGCGAGCTGGACGGGACGGTCACCGCGTATGACCTGACGGCCGACGGGCTGCACCAGCGGGTCCGGGTCGACGCGAGCGGGCGGGTCGGGCACGTGCAGCCCTCCGAGGTCGCGGTCGGACCGGACGGCCGGTTCCTCTACGTGGCCAACCGGGGAGTCGGCACGGTGGCCGTCTTCGCGCTGGCCGGTGAGGCGCCGGAGTTGGTGGCCGAGGTCGACACCGGCGGCGAGTGGCCGCGGCACTTCGCCCGGGCGGGCGAGCACCTGTACGTGGCCGACGAGCGGGCCGACATGATCAGGGTCTTCCGGGTGGACCCGGTCACCGGGGTGCCGGAGCCGGTCGGGGAGCCGGTGCCGGTGGCCAGCCCGACCTGCGTCCGGCCGTGACGGAGCGTTGCCGCGCGCAGCGTCCATCATGGACCGGCGTCACCTCTGATGACTGATCAGTCACTCAACGTAGAGGTTTTGCTGGTCAACGGTTTCTGCTGCGTAACTTTCGTCCGAACGGTTGTGGCACTAACCCCACGAGATACGCAAGATGGTCACCGTGTCTGGCCGCCATCGCATGCGTTCGAACCTCCGTGGGGTAGGCGCCGCCGCTGCGGCCACCGCCCTCGTCGCCGTCGTAGCCGGGACCTGGTTCGGCTACCAGCAGCTGGCGGGGCCGTCCTGCTCGGGGCAGATCCAGCTCTCCGTCGCGGCCACCCCGGAGATCGCGCCCGCCGTCAAGGGAGCGGCCGACCAGTGGGTCAAGGACGGCGCGGCGGTCGGCGACACCTGCATCGCGGTGAACGTGACCCCCGCCGAGTCGGTCGAGGTGGCCGCCACGGTGGCCAGCAAGCACGGCGCCACCTTGGCCGGTGTGGGGCAGGCGAGCGGCACCGCGGTGACACCCGACGTCTGGGTGCCGGACTCGTCCACCTGGCTGCTGCGGCTCAAGGCCGGCGGGGCCACCGCCTTTGCCCCGGCGAACGGCGCCTCGATCGCCCGCAGCCCGGTGGTGGTCGCGATGCCCGAACCGGTGGCCACCCGGCTCGGCTGGCCGGACAAGAAGTTCACCTGGACCGACCTGTTGGCGCAGGTCAACAGCAGCAAACCGCTGCACGCCGGCATCGTCGAGCCGACCCAGGACGCGGCTGGTCTGTCCGGCCTGCTCTCGCTGACCGCCGCCGCCAGCTCCGCCGGCGGCACCGGCTCCCCGCAGGCGCGGGAGGCGACGATCGGGGCGTTGCGGGCACTGGCCACCAACAGTTCCCGGCTGCGGCAGGATCTCCTCGCGCGCTTTCCGCGCTCGTCCGAACCGACGGCGGTCGCCAACGGCCTCGGAGCCGCCGCGCTGTCCGAAGAGGACGTGATGGCGTACAACGCCACCAAGCCGCCCATCCCGCTGGCCGCCCTCTACCTGGACCCGCCGCCGGCTCCCCTGGACTATCCGTTCGCGGTGCTGCCCGGTATCGAGCCGGCGAAGGCGTCCGCCGCGAAGGTGCTCTTCGAGGTGCTGACCGCCCGCGGCTTCAAGAGCCGGCTGGCCGCCCAGTCGCTGCGCGCGCCCGACGGCAACTGGAGCGAGGGCTTCAAGGCGCTGCCCGGTGCCCCGAGCCCGGCGGGCGGGAACACCGCCGCGCCGGCCGGTCAGGGCGCCGCGGGCGGGCTCGACCCGACGGCCATCCAGAAGGCCACCAGCACCTGGTCGGCGGTCACGCTGTCCGGCCGCATGCTCTGCGTCATCGACGTTTCGGGCTCGATGAAGAAGAAGGTGGAGACCGCCGGTGGCGCCACCCGGGAGCAGGTCACCGTTGCCGCGGCGACCCAGGGCCTGAACCTCTTCGACGACTCCTGGTCGATCGGGCTGTGGACCTTCTCCACCAAGCTGAGGGGGTCGCAGGACTACCGGGAGGTGGTCCCGATCAGGCCGCTGTCGAGCAATCGGGGCGCGATCCAGCGCGGCCTGGCCACGGTCAAGCCGTCGAACGGCGACACCGGCCTCTACGACACCCTGCTGGCGGCCTACAGGACCGTCCAGCAGGACTGGGAGCCCGGGAAGGTCAACTCGATCGTGCTGTTCACCGACGGCAAGAACGAGGACGACAACGGCATCTCCCGGAAGGAGCTGCTGGCCCAGCTTCGCAAGCTCCGCGACGCGGAGCAGCCGGTGCAGGTGATCATCATCGGCATCGGGAGCGAGGTCAGCCAGGCCGAACTCAAGTCGATCACCGACGTGACCGGTGGTGGTGCCTTCGTCACCGCCGACCCGACGAAGATCGGCGAGATCTTCCTGCAGGCGATCGCGCTGCGCCCGCCCGCGCCGCGCTGATCCGCCACTCAGCGGGCCGCCGTACCGGAATCCGGTACGGCGAGCCACTTCCCGGCGCTCCTCGACCGCAAGGCAACTGACGGTAATCCGTCCGAAGCAATCGGTGCCCATGGTTGTCGAGGCAGGATGTCCTGGTGCTCCGAGCCGGCCCGCCAGAGCCGTCACGCGGTACGGGATGGTCCTGAGCGAAGTGGGGAGGGCGGGTGATCTCGGCGACGCTGCTGACCCCTGCCAGGACATCGTCGCGACCGGGCGGCGACCGTCCCGGCCCGACGCGGGCCGCGGAACGGGCCTACATCGGAGTCCTGGTGGTGCTGGACACCACCGTGCTGGCGGCGGCCACCCTGATCGGATACCTGGCCCGCTTCGGCGACGAGCAGCCGGTCGGATCGGAGATTCCGTACGTGGTGGTGGCGCCCGCCCTGCTGCTGGTCTGGCTGATCTCGCTCAAGGCGATGCGCTGCTACGACGACCGGGTGCTCGGCTACGGCGCCGACGAGTATCGACGGGTCAGTTCGGCGAGCCTGCGGTTGGCCGGCGGCATCGCGATCGCGGGGTACATCGCCGACGTCGGCGTGTCCCGGGGCTTTCTGGCCATCTCCTTCGCGGTCGGCACGATCGGCCTGGAGGTGGCCAGGTACGGTGCGCGCAAGCGGTTGCACCGGGCCCGTGACCGGGGCGCCGGCTGGTCCCGCAAGGTCCTCGTGGTGGGCGACACCGCGCACGTGCTGGAGCTCGTGCACACCCTGCGCCGCGAGCCGTACGCCGGCTACCAGGTGGTCGGCGCCTGCATCCCGGACGCGCTGCTCGCCCCGGTGCCGCAGCGGCTGGGCGACGTGCCGGTGGTCGGCTCGTTCCGGGACATCCCCGAGGCGGCCACCGCCATCGGCGCGGACACCGTGGCCGTCACCGCCTCCGGTTCGCTCACCGCCACCCGGCTGCGCCGGCTCGGCTGGCAGCTCGAGGGGACCGGGGTCGACCTGGTCGTCGCCCCCGCGCTGACCGACGTCGCCGGCCCGCGCATCCACACCCGTCCGGTCGCCGGCCTGCCGCTGATCCACGTCGAGGCGCCCGAGTTCCGGGGCGCCCGGAAGCTGGTCAAGGGACTGGTCGACCGCTCGCTGTCACTGCTGGCGTTGCTCCTGCTGCTGCCGGTGCTGGCGGTGATCGCGCTCGCCATCAAGCTGGACAGCCGGGGGCCGGTGCTGTTCCGCCAGGTCCGGGTCGGCCAGGGCGGCGAGGAGTTCGGCGTCTTCAAGTTCCGCACCATGGTCGTCAACGCCGACGCCCTGCTGGCCGAGTTGGCCGCACGCAACGAGACCGACGGCCTGATGTTCAAGATGCGCGACGACCCGCGGGTGACCCGGACCGGCCGGCTGCTGCGCAAGTGGTCCCTGGACGAGCTGCCCCAGCTGGCGAATGTGCTGCTCGGCCAGATGAGCCTGGTCGGGCCCCGCCCGCCACTCCCCTCCGAGGTGGCCCGGTATGACGGTGACCTGGCCCGCCGCCTGCTGGTCAAGCCCGGCATGACCGGCCTCTGGCAGGTCAGTGGCCGGTCCGACCTGAGCTGGGAGGACGGCATCCGGCTCGATCTCTACTACGTGGAGAACTGGTCGCTCGCCGCCGACCTGACCATCCTCTGGAAGACCTTCGGCGCGGTGATCCACCGCCGCGGCGCGTACTGACCCCGCCCCCGGTGCAGCCCGCCGAGGCGGGATCCCGGGTCAGGGCTGCGGGCCGAGCCAGTCGAGACAGACCGCCACCGCGTCGTCGATCAGGTCGCCGGCGACGAAGGCCCGCAGATCGCCGATCAGCGACCGGACCGCGTCCAGCGGCTCCATCGGCCCGGTACGCCGAAGGAAGCGGTCCAGCGCGGTCTCGCCGTAGCGGATCTGCCGGGCGGTGGCGTCGACCACCCCGTCGCTGACCACGAAGAGTCGGTCCCCGCGCCGGAGCTGGAACTGCTGCGCCCGGTAGTCCGTGGCCTCGAACATGCCGAGCGGGAACTGCTTCTCCAGGACCTGCTCGCTGACCTCGCCCTCGCGCAGCAGCAGCAGGCGCGGCGACCCGGCGTCGACCACGGTCATCGCTCCCGACGCCAGGTCCAGCTCCAGCAGGAGCGCGGAGAGGTACTGCTCGCCCCGGTGCAGCGCGTAGATCGCCTGGTCGGCCAGGGCGGCCTGGTCGGCCAGGGTCAGCTCGGCGCGGCGGGCGTTGCGCAGCGCGTGAATGGCCAGCGAGGTGAGCATGGACGCGGCCACCCCCTCACCCGAGCCGTTGATCACCGAGAGCCAGAGCCGTCGACCGTCGTCCGACCAGTCGAAGCTGTCGCCGCGCACCGCGTACGCCGGCTCCAGCTGTCCGGCCAGGCGGAACGACGGCCGGATCCGGCTGCGACCGGGCAGCAGTTCCCACTGCATCTCGGCGGCCAGGGTCAGCCTGCGGTCCCGCCGGGCGGTGACGTAGACGTCGGTGCTGGCGGTCACGGCGGCCAGCTCGTGCCCGAGCGCGGTGGCCATCGCGTCCAGCTCCCGGAGGGCGGCCGGGCCGGCCGGCAGCGGCGACAGCCGGAGCACGCCGCGCCGCTCGCCGCGCATGCCGACCGGGAACCAGCCGGTGCCTTCCGACACCACCGGCTCCTGGTGGTCGAAGCAGCGCCAGGCCGGATGGCCCGGGCTGGTGATCGGCTCGCCGTCGCCGAGCGGCAGCAGCACCGCGAGCCGGTAGTCGACCTGGTAGAGCTCGGTGCGGGTGATCCCGTAGGCCCGCGCGAGCTCGGTGGCGAGCCGGTCGATCAGCAGGTCGGCCGGGGCCTCACCGAGAGCCCGGCGCACCCGATCCTCCGGTCCGCTCATCTTTGCTCCTTTGCACAGGTCGGCCGCCTGGTACGGCGGGTAGTCTCGGGCGCACCATGGCCGAAGAACGCGGTCCTTACGGACCTGAAGCGAGTATGGCCGCCGCCCTGGACGAGGCGGCGGGCACCCTGCTGGCTGTCTGGGAGGCGGCCCGGGAGCGCACCACGAGTCGACTCTCCGGTGCCCAGTTACGCGCGGTCATGGTCGTCGAGCAGTACGACGGGATCAACCTTCGCCGCCTCGCCACGCTGACCGACATGCTGCTCTCCTCGGCGAGCCGGCTCTGCGACCGGCTGGTGGCGGCCGGGATGCTGGAGCGGGAGCCGGGCCGGTTCGACCGACGGGAGATCGCCCTGCACCTCACCCCGGCGGCGACCCGGCTTCTCGCCGAGCTGCGGGCCGACCGGCGGCACCGGCTGGAGCAGATCCTCGCCGGGATGACCGCCGAGGGCCGCGCGGCGTTGCTGCGCGGGATGCAGGAGTTCGACACGGTCGCCCGGCGTGCTGAGGCCGGCGCCCCGGAGGGGTGGCCGGTGCTGCAGCCCTCCGGCGAGCGGACCGGCGACCCGCTGGCCGAGCCGGGGGAGCCGTCCACCGGCGAGCCGCCGGTGGCGCGTACCGCCTGAAGGCCGGGGTCAGCCGGAACGGGCCAGCCAACCGACCGGGCGGTCGATGATCCGGCGGGCCACCGAGGCGGCCCCGCCGACCGCCGCGGACTGCGCGCCGAGCGCGGCCGGGCGCACCGTGACCGGTGACCATGCCGCGGTGAGCACCCGCCGGGAGATCTCGGCGACCACCGGCGGCGCGAGCCAGGAGGCGAGCGGGGCGTATCCGCCGCCGAGCACCACGGTGTCCAGGTCCAGCAGGTTCACCACGCCGGCCACGGCCACGCCGAGGGCTGTCCCGGCGTCGGCCAGGGCGGCCAGGGTGGCCGGATCGCCGGCCGCCGCGAGGTCCGCCAGCCGGGTCGCGGCGGTGTCGGCGGGCAACTCGCCGCCGGACAGCCCGGCGGCGGCCAGGATGGCCTCCTGGCCCGCGTACCGCTCCAGGCAGCCGCGGCCGCCGCAGCGGCAGGGCCGCCCCTCCGGGTGCACCGGGATGTGGCCCAGCTCGCCGCTCCAGCCGCGCGCGCCCCGGTACAGCACCCCGTCGAGCACGATCCCGGCACCGATGCCGATCTCACCGGAGATGTGCAGGAAGCTGGCCGACCCGGGCGGGCCGGCGTGCAACTCGCCGAGGGCGGCGAGGTTGGCCTCGTTGTCGACGACCAGCGGCGGGATCCCGTCGACCGGCTCGGCGAGCGGGTGCCCGGCGAGCAGCCCGGGGACGTCCACGTCCCGCCAGCCGAGGTTGGGCGCGAGCCGGACCAGGCCACCGTCGCCGACCAGGCCCGGCACGGCGAGCGTCGCGCCGGCCAGGGTCAGCCCGTCGCGTACGGCCGTGGCGCGGGCCTCGGCGGCGAGCGCGGCGAGCCGGTCCAGGGCGTCGGCGGGGGAGACCGGTCGCAGGTCGGCGCGGCGCACCACGTGGTGGCGTACCGCGCCGGTCAGGTCGACCACGCAGGCGGCCAGGTAGTCGACGTTGACCTCCAGCCCGAGCCCGGCCGGGCCGTCGGCGGCCAGCACCAGGCCGCGGGCCGGCCGCCCGGCCCCGGTACGTGGCGCGGGCTCCGCCTCGGCGACCAGCCGACCGGCGATCAGGTCGTCGACGACGGCGGAGACGGTGGCCCGGGTCAGCCCGGTCCCGGCGGCGATCTCGGCCCGGGAGGGGGGCCGCTCGGCGGCAGCGATCCGCCGGAGCACCACCGCCAGGTTGAGCTCGCGGAGGCTGCCCTGCCGGACCGCCCCGGCGGTGCTGGCGCTGGTCACCCCTTGACACTGCCACATAGTGGCCATTTAATTCAACCACTGAACAAATTGCGGACGACACCACCGGAGGTCTGCCATGGCACCCCGTCCCACCCCTGCCGACAAGTTCTCCTTCGGTCTCTGGACGGTCGGCTGGCAGGCCCGTGACCCGTTCGGCGACGCCACCCGGCCGGCCCTGGACGCGGTCGAGGCGGTGCACAAGCTCGCCGAGCTCGGGGCGTACGGGATCACCTTCCACGACGACGACCTGGTCCCCTTCGGGGCGGACGCGGCCACCCGGGACGCCCACCTGACCCGGTTCCGCAAGGCCCTCGACGAGACCGGCCTGGTGGTGCCGATGGTCACCACCAACCTCTTCACCCACCCGGTCTTCAAGGACGGCGGCTTCACCAGCAACGACCGCGACGTCCGCCGCTACGCGCTGCGCAAGGTGCTGCGCAACGTCGACCTCGCCGCCGAGCTGGGCGCCCGCACCTTCGTCATGTGGGGCGGCCGCGAGGGCGCCGAGTACGACCTGGCCAAGGACGTCCGCGCCGCGCTGGACCGCTACCGGGAGGCCGTCGACCTGCTCTGCCAGTACGTCGTCGACCAGGGCTACGACCTGCGTTTCGCGATCGAGCCCAAGCCGAACGAGCCGCGCGGCGACATCCTGCTCCCCACCGTCGGGCACGCGCTCGCGTTCATCTCCACCCTGGCCCGCCCCGAGTTGGTCGGCCTCAACCCCGAGGTCGGCCACGAGCAGATGGCCGGGCTCAACTACGCCCACGGCATCGCCCAGGCGCTCTGGCAGGGCAAGCTTTTCCACCTCGACCTCAACGGCCAGCGGGGCATCAAGTACGACCAGGACCTGGTCTTCGGCCACGGCGACCTGCTCAACGCGTTCGCCCTGGTGGACCTGCTGGAGCACGGCGGCCCGAACGGCGGTCCCGCGTACGACGGGCCGCGGCACTTCGACTACAAGCCCTCGCGTACCGAGGACATGACCGGGGTGTGGGCGTCGGCGGAGGCGAACATGCGCACGTACCTCCTGCTCAAGGAGCGGGCGGCGGCGTTCCGGGCCGCCCCGGAGGTGGCCGAGGCGCTGGCCGCCAGCAAGGTCGGCGACCTGGCGACGCCGACGTTGGCCCCGGGGGAGAGCTACGCCGACCTGCTCGCCGACCGGTCCGCGTTCGAGGAGTTCGACCCGGAGGCGGCCGGGGCGCAGGGCTACGGCTTCGTCCGGCTCAACCAGCTCGCCGTCGAGCACCTGCTCGGCGCGCGCTGAGGCGGGCCGCCATGCCGCTCGTCGCCGGGGTCGACTCGTCCACCCAGTCCTGCAAGGTCGTCGTCCGCGACGCGGAGACCGGCACGCTGATCCGGCAGGGCCGGGCTCCCCACCCGGACGGCACCGAGGTCGACCCGCAGGCGTGGTGGGAGGCCCTGCTGGCGGCCGTCGACGCGGCCGGCGGGCTGGCCGACGTCGCGGCCGTGTCGGTCGCCGGCCAGCAGCACGGCATGGTGTGCCTGGACGAGGCGGGCCAGGTGGTCCGCCCCGCCCTGCTCTGGAATGACACCCGCTCCGCCGGCGCCGCGCAGGACCTGATCGCCGAGGCGGGCGGCGGCGAGGCCGGCCGGCGGTTCTGGGCCGAGGCGACCGGCAGCGTGCCGGTGGCCAGCTTCACCGCCACCAAGCTGCGCTGGCTGGCCCGGCACGAGCCGGCGCACGCCGACCGGGTGGCCGCGGTCTGCCTGCCGCACGACTGGCTCACCTGGCGGCTGGCCGGCGCGCCGGGGCTCGACGCGTTGCGCACCGACCGGGGCGACGCCAGCGGCACCGGCTACTGGTCGCCCCGGACCGGCGCCTACCGTCTCGACCTGCTGGAACGCGCCTTCGGGCGGCAGCTCAGGGTGCCCACGGTGCTCGGTCCGGCGGACCCGGCCGGGCCGCTGGATTCGGCGGCGCTCGCCGGCGGGGGCGGCACCGGTGGCGTCCTGCTCGGCCCCGGCACCGGCGACAACGCCGCCGCGGCGCTCGGGGTCGGGGCCGGCCCGGGCGACGTGGTCGTCTCGATCGGCACCTCCGGCACGGTCTTCGCGGTGGCCGCCGCGGCCGCCGCCGATCCGAGCGGGGCGGTGGCCGGCTTCGCCGACGCCACCGGCCGCTTCCTGCCGCTGGTCTGCACGCTCAACGCGGCCCGGGTGCTCGACGCCGCCGCGACCCTGCTCGGGGTCGGCCTCGACGACCTGAGCGAGCTGGCCCTGGCCGCCCCGCCCGGCGCCGACGGGCTGGTCATGGTGCCCTACCTGGAGGGGGAGCGGACCCCGGACCGGCCCTCCGCCACCGGGTCGCTGCACGGCCTGACCCTGGGCAGCTCGACCCCGGCCCATCTGGCCCGGGCCGCCGTGGAGGGGATGCTCTGCGCCCTCGCCGACGGCTTGGACGCGTTGACCGCGCAGGGTGCCACCGCCCGCCGGGTCAGCCTGGTCGGCGGCGGGGCCCGGTCGGCGGCCGTGCGGCGGATCGCCCCGCAGGTCTTCGGCCGGCCCGTGGTGGTGCCGCCGCCCGGCGAGTACGTCGCCGACGGCGCCGCCCGCCAGGCCGCCTGGGTCGCCCTGGGCGGCGCGGCGCCACCGGCGTGGACGGTCGGCGACACCGAGGAGTACGAGGCGGCGCCGGTACCCGCCGTCCGGGCGCGCTACACCCGGGCCCGGGACCTGGTCGTGGACCGCCCCGACACCGTCCCGTGATCTCCACCTGATTGGCTGCCGGGCATGAGCGGCACCAGGATCCCCCGGCGTGGCAGCGCGGCCCACCGGTTCTACAGCGTGCTCGTGTTCGTGGTGCTCGCCTCGCTGGACAACGTGGCGATCGGCCTGGTCCCGCCGCTGTACGGGCCGATCTCCGGCGCGCTGGGAGTGCCGCAGCGGCTCCTCGGTCTGGTCACCGCGGTGAGCTTCCTGGTCAGCGCGGTCGCCGCGGTCGGCTGGGCGTACGTGGGCGACCGGACCAACCGCAAGCCGCTGCTGATGGTCGGCACGCTGATCTGGGCGGCCGGCACCGGCGGCAGCGCCCTCGCCCAGCACTACCCGACGTTCCTGGTCGCCCAACTCGTCGCCGCGGTCGGGTTGGGTGCCGTCGGCTCGGTCGGCTTCTCGGTGGTCACCGACCTGATCTCCCCCCGCCGCCGGGGCCTGGTGATGAGCTTCTGGGGGCTGTCGCAGGGCGTCGGCACCCTCGCCGGGACGCTCGTCGGCGGCATCCTCGGCGCCACCGACTGGCGACGGCCGTTCCTGCTGCTCACCGTGGTCGGCCTGGCCGCCACCGTCGCCTACCTGTTCACGTACGACATCCGGCGCGGGCAGAGCGAGCCGGAGCTGGCCGCGGTCCTCGACGCCGGCGCCGAGTACGACTACCGGATCAGCCGGGCCGACCTGCCCCGGATCCTGGGCCGGCGGACCAACCGCTGGCTGATCCTGCAGGGACTGACCGCGCAGGCGGCGTTCGGGTCCCTGGTGTGGCTGCCGGTGCTGTTCGCCCAGCGTGCCGAGGCGCAGGGTTATTCGCCCGCCACCGCCGTGGTGGTGGGCAGCGTGTTCGCCACCCTGTTCCAGCTGGGCGGGGTGCTGTCCATCGTGGGTGGCCTGGCCGGCGACGCGCTGCAGCGGCGTACGCCCAGCGGCCGGGCCCTCGTCGCGGCGGTGGGCATCCTCGCGGCCGTGCCGTTCTACCTGGTGCTCTTCCTGGTGCCGATCCGGATCGACGTGCCGAACGGCGGCAGCTCCGGCGCGGTGATCGCCGCGGTGCTGGCCAGCGTGGTCACCGAGCCCACGGTCGGGCTGAGCCTGCTGACCGCGGTGCTGGCGCTCGCGCTCACCTCCGCCAACTCGCCGAACTGGTTCGCGCTGATCGCCGACGTCAACCCGCCCGAGCACCGGGGCACCGTCTACAGCCTGGGCAACCTGGTCAACGGGGTCGGCCGGGCGGCCGGCAACGGGCTGGTCGGGGTGGCCTTCCACGCGCTGCGGGCGGCCTTCCCGCCGCCGCTGAACTACGCGGTCGGCCTGGCTGTGTTCCAGCTCTTCTTCATCCCGACCGGTCTGATGTACTGGCTCGCCGCCCGTACCTCGCCGCGCGACATCGCGCAGGTCCACGACCTCCTGCACACCCGCGCCGGCCGCCTCTGACGTCTCGCGCACCTGCGCTTCGTGGGGCGCGCCGACCGCCGGCCCCGGCAGACGGTGGGACCGGCGGGCGGGCGGATCACCGTCAGGCGCGGTACCAGACCGTGACGTCGGTGGGGACGGCGTTGTCCTCCAGCGGTGCGCTGGCCACCAGCACCTCGGCACCGGCCGGCAGGGGCACCGGCGCCGGGCCGAAGTTGGTCAGCACGGCGAGCCCGGCGTTGGTGAAGGTGAGCACCTCGTCGCCGGAGGAGAGCCAGCGCAGCGCCCCGGCGCCCAGCCCGTGCTCGCGGCGCAGCCGCAGCGCGGTCCGGTACAGCTCGTACGTCGAGCCGGGCACCCCGCGCTGCCGGTCGAGCGCGTACTCGGCCCAGATCGGGGGCTGGGGGAGCCAGCTCGCGTCGGTCGGCCCGAAGCCGTACGACGGGGCGTCGGCCTCCCACGGGATCGGCACCCGGCAGCCGTCCCGGCCCCGCTCGGTGTGCTGGCTACGCTCCCAGGTCGGGTCCTGCCGCACCTCGTCCGGCAGCGTGGTGTGCTCCGGCAGCCCCAGCTCCTCGCCCTGGTAGAGGTACGCGGAGCCGGGCAGGGCCAGCATCAGCAGGGTGGCCGCCCGGGCCCGGCGCAGGCCGAGCGCGGCGTCGGGCTGCGGATCGCCGATGCCGATCCCGTTCGGCCGGGGAATGCCGATCGGCAGGCCCAGCCGGGAGGCGTGCCGGACCACGTCGTGATTGGACAGCACCCAGGTGGTGGGCGCGCCGACCGCGTCGGTGGCCTCCAGCGAGCGGGTGACGACCGCGTACTGGGCCGGGGCGGTCCAGGCGGCGAGCAGGTACTCGAAGTTGAACGCCTGGTGCATCTCGTCGGGCCGGACGTAGCGGGCCAGCCGCTCGGCCGGCTCCACCCAGGCCTCGGCGACCAGGATGCGCTCCCCGCCGCACGAGTCGAGCAGCCGCCGCCAGTCCCGGTAGATCTCGTGCACCCCGTCCTGGTCCCACATCGGCGGGCGGGGCTTGTCCACCTCGGGGCCGGAGAGGATCTCCTGCGGCTCCTGCCAGTCGGCCAGGTCGGCCTGCTTGATCAGGCCGTGCGCCACGTCCACCCGGAAGCCGTCGACACCCCGGTCCAGCCAGAACCGGAGGATGTCCAGGAACTCGGCGCGGACCTCCGGGTTGCCCCAGTTCAGGTCGGGCTGGCCGGGGTCGAAGAGGTGCAGGTACCACTGCCCGTCGGGCACCCGGGTCCACGCCGGACCGCCGAAGACGCTCTGCCAGTCGTTCGGCGGCTCGGCGCCCTGCGGGCCGCGGCCGTCCCGGAAGATGTAGCGCCGCCGCTCCGAGCTGCCCGAACCGGCGGCCAGCGCCTCCTGGAACCAGCGGTGCGCGGACGAGGTGTGGTTGGGCACCAGATCGACGATCACCCGTAGCCCGCGCGACTTCGCCTCGGCGATCATCGTGTCGGCGTCGGCGAGGGTGCCGAAGAGTGGGTCGACGTCCCGGTAGTCGGCCACGTCGTACCCGGCGTCGGCCTGCGGTGACGGGTAGAAGGGGGACAGCCAGACCGCGTCGACCCCCAGCTCGGTCAGGTGACCGAGGCGGGCGGTGATGCCGGGGAGGTCGCCGATCCCGTCGCCGTTCGCGTCGGCGAACGAGCGCGGGTAGATCTGGTAGATGACGGCCTCGGTCCACCAGCCGGTGGCCGGGCCGCCGGCCGGTTCCTGCTGCGTCGCGTCGGTGTTCAGAGCCTTCTCCCCTGTGTCGAGCGGTGGCCGTCCGCCGGCCGGTCGGTCATTCCCGCGGCCGTCACCCGGACGGCCGAATCCGTTCAGTTTGCCCGTGGTGGCGCGGTCGATTCACGCACCACCAGTCGAGTGGGCAGGATCACCGACCGCGTCGGTGGCTCGCCGTCGGCGTCCCCGAGGCGTGGTCGCGGCACCACCCCCAGGTACGGGTCGGCGGCGCGCACCCCCAGCGGGTCGAGCAGCATCCGGGCGGCGAGCAGCCCCTGCTCCGCGGCGGGTTGGGCGACGGTGCTCAACCCGAGCACGCCGGCCAGGTCGTGGTCGTCGATGCCGATCACGCTGACGTCGTGCGGCACCCGCAGCCCGGCGTCGCGTAGTGCCGTCATCGCGCCCATGGCCATCTCGTCGCAGGCGGCGAAGATCGCGGTGGGCGGCTCGCCCCGGGCCAGCAGCTCGGCGGTGGCCCGGATGCCGCCGTCGATGGTGAACTGCGACTCGACGTCCAGGCTCGGGTCGGGCCGGATCCCGGCCGCGCGCAGCGCGTCCTGGTAGCCGCGGCGCCGGTCCAGATGCGTGGTGAAGGCCAACTCGTCGTCCGGATCGCCGGAGATGTGCGCGATCCGGGTGTGGCCGAGGTCGAGCAGGTGCCGGGTGGCGGTCCGTCCGGCGGCCACGTCGTCGATGCGTACCCGGGGCCAGCCGGGCACGCCGCTGCCGGAGCTGATGGTCACCCCCGGCAGGGCCAGCCTGGTCAGCGCGGTCACGTCCGCCGGCCGCAGCGGGGTGGCGACCAGGATGATCGCGTCCATCCGCTTGTCCAGGCTGGCGGTCCGCAGCACCCGCTGCCGGGTCTGCTCGCGGCCACCGAGGTTGTAGAGGAGCAGGTCGTACCCGTTCTGGTGGAGGAAATCCTCGACGGCCTCCACGACCGTCCCGAAGAACCAGCGGGTGATCCGGGGAACCACGACGCCGACCGTGCCGGTCTTCCCGCCGGCCAGCCGGGAGGCGCTCGGCGAGACCGCGTACTGGAGCTGCTCGGCGGCGGCGAGGACCCGGCGCCGCGTCGCGGCCGAGACCGTCGGAAGGCCGCGCAGCGCCCGGGAGACGGTGGCCGTGGAGACCCCGGCCAGGCGGGCGACGTCGTCAATCTTCGTCATCGTTTGTTCCCCCGCTCCAGCTCCGCTCCGCCCCGCGTCCGCCGCCGCCGGGGCCGGCGGCGGCGGAGCAGCGGGTCAGCCCTTGACGCTGCCGGCGAGCAGGCCGCGCACGAAGTAGCGCTGGAGGGACAGGAACACGATCAGCGGTACGACGATCGACACGAACGCGCCGGACGTGAGCCGCTGCCACTCGTTGCCCCGGGTGCCGGCCATCTCGGCGAGCCGGACGGTCAGCGGAGCGGTCTCGTTGCCGCCGCCCGCGAAGATCAGCGCGACCAGCAGGTCGTTCCAGACCCAGAGGAACTGGAAGATGCCGAACGCGGCCAGCGCGGGCGTGATCAGCGGCAGGACGATGGTACGGAAGATCTTCGGGTGGGTGGCCCCGTCGACCCGGGCCGCCTCCATCAAATCCCCGGGCAGCTGCGCGATGAAGTTGTGCAGCAGGAACACCGCGAACGGCAGCGCGAAGCAGGTGTGCGCGAACCACACCTGCGCGAACTTCTGCGCACCGTCGAGTTCCCAGGCCGGCAGCAGGGTGAACCCGCCCAGGCTGACGCCGTTGGAGAAGAAGCTGAGCAGCGGCACCAGGGCCATCTGCAGCGGCACGATCTGCATCGCGAAGATCCCGATGTAGACCCAGTCCCGGCCGCGGAAGTTGATCCACGCCAGCGCGTACGCGGCCAGGGCCGCGAACGCGAGCGGGAACAGCACCGACGGGATGGTGATCGCCAGCGAGTTGAGGAAGTAGCTGGCGAGTTGCCCGGACGACGAGGAGGTGCCGAAGAGCACCTCCTGGTAGTTCTCCAGCGTGAACTGCGGATCGCTGAAGAACGTCCACCAGCCGGTGGTCTTGATCTGGTCCTCTGGCCGGATCGAGGAGATGAACAGGCCAAAGGTCGGCACGGTCCAGAGCAGAGCGATGACGATCGAGACCACGGTGGCGGTCCGGGTGTTCAGCCGATTGCGGACCCGTCGGGCGGTGCCGCGGCGCTCACTTGCCGGCTGGGTGCCGGTGGCGAGCGTGGGCGTGCTGGTGGTCATTTCAGCCCTCCCGCTGCTGACGCAGGTTACGGATCTGGTAGATCACGATCGGGATGACCAGGACGAAGAGGAAGACCGCCAGGGCTGAGCCCCGGCCGTTCTCGCCATACCGGAACGCCTGGTTGTACATCTCGTTCGCGATCACGCTGGTGTCGTAGTTGCCGTTGGTCGCGGTCCGCACGATGTCGAACACCTTGAGCGTGGCGATGGAGAGCGTCACCACGACCACGATCAGCGCCGGCCGGATGCTCGGCATGGTGATCTGCCAGAACATCTGCCACGGGGTGACCCCGTCCAGCCGGGCCGCCTCGACGATGTCCGCCGGGATGGCCTTAATGGCGGCGGAGAGCACCACCATGGCGAAACCGGCCTGGATCCACACCATGATCACGATGAGCAGCAGCGTGTTCAGTGGCGACTCGAGCAGCCACTGCTGCGGTTCGCCGCCGAGGCTGACCACGATCTGGTTGAGCAGGCCGATCTGGTCCTGCTCCTCGCCCCGGTACGCGTAGACGAACTTCCAGATGATGCTGGCGCCGACGAACGAGATCGCCATCGGCATGAAGATCAGTGATTTGGCCAGCGACTCGAACCGAGCGCGGTCGACCATCACCGCGTAGAGCAGGCCGACGGAGGTGGCCACCAACGGCACCAGGATCACCCAGGCCAGTGTGTTGAGCAGCACTCGGACGATGGCGTCCTCGGCGAACATCCACCGATAGTTGGCCAGCCCCATCCAGTTTTGGCTGCCGCCGTCCATGAACGACAGCAGCGTGGTGCGGATCGCCGGGACGACCAGGCCGACGAGGAGCAGCAGCGCCGTCGGCAGCAGGAAGAAGAGCGCGAAGAGCCCCTCGCGCGGCTTCCTCCGGCGGGGCAGCGGCGCACCGCTGGCCGAAGCGGCGACCAGTTGGGCCTCGCGGCGTCGGGCGAACCACGACGGCACCATGTCCAGCAACAGGAGGAGGCCGCCCACCACCGCGACGAAGGCCACCAGCCCCCAGAGCAACATGAAGAGCTTCGGTGACTCGTCCGCGAAGTCGAAGTTCATCAACCCTCCCACGGGTATCGACTGTGCCGGTGGGCCGGCCCGTGGTCACGGGCCGGCCCACCTTCCCAGATCACTTCGGCCAGCTGCCTTCGATGTCCTTCAGCGCCGACGCGGTGTCCTTGCCGTTCACCCAGGCGACCATGCCCTTCCAGAAGGTCCCGGCGCCGACCGCGGCCGGCATCAGGTCGGAACCGTCGAAGCGGAAGACCGCGCTCTTGTCCTGGAGGATCTGAACCGAGAGCTTGTCGATGGGGCTCTCCACGTTGGCGAGGTCCAGCTTGTTGTTCGCCGACGCCCAGGCGCCCAGCTTGGCCCGGCTGTTGGCGTGCTCGCCCGAGGCCAGGAACGTCTGCACCGCCTGTACCTCCGGCCGGTCGCTGAAGGCGACGGTGAACTGCCCGGCGCCGAGCACCGGCTTGCCCTTGGCCGGGTCGATCGCCGGGAAGTAGAAGGCGAAGACGTCCCCGTCCTCGCCCACCTTGGTGCCTTGCGGCCAGTTGTTCGCGTAGAACGACGCCTGCCGGTGCAGCGCGCACTTGCCCTGCAGGATCGGCAGGCCCGCCTCCGAGAACGCGGTGGTGGCGATGCTCTTCACGCCGCCGAAGCCGCCGTTGACGTACTTCTCGTTCTTCAGGATGGTGCCGGCCCGGTCCAGGGCCTCGGCGACCTTCGGGTCGTTGAACGGGATGCCGTGGGTGGTCCACTGGTCGTAGACCTCAGGGGTCTGCGTCCGCAGCATCAGGTCCTCGATCCAGTCGGTGGCCGGCCAGCCGGTGGCCTCACCGGACTCGATGCCGGCGCACCACGGCTTCGTGCCGCTCGCCGCGATCGTGTCGCTCAGCTTGATGAGGTCGTCCCAGGTGGTCGGGACCGCCCAGCCCTTCTCCTTGAACGTCTTCGGCGAGTACCACACGAACGACTTGACGTTCGAGTCCAGCGGCACGCCGTAGAGGGTTCCGTTGACGGTCGCGTACTTCAGCCAGTCGGCCGAGTAGTTCTGCTCGGCCATCGCTTTCGTGTCGCCCGCGAGGGGCTTGAGCTTGCCGGCGTCGGCAAACCGCTTCAGCAGGCCCGGCTGCGGAATCGTCGCCAGATCCGGCGCGTTGCCACCGTCCACCCGCACGGGCAGCTGCGCCTCGAATTCACGGCTGCCCTCGTAATCGATCTTGATGCCGGTGCAGTCGACGAACTGCTTCCAGGACTCCTGCAGCTTGTCGGCCTCGACGTCGGTGTTCGTCGAGTAGATCGAGACCTTCTTGCCCTCGTGGCCCTGGTACTTCTCATAAGCGGCACACTCCGCGGAGCCCGCCTTGCTGCTCTTCTTGTCGCTGCTGCCGGTGCCGCAGGCGGTGACGCCGAGCGCCAGCCCCAGAACGCCGGCGACCGCGAGAGCCTGGCGCGATCTGGCAAACGCCATGCCGATCTCCTTCCTAGCCGGCGCGTGGAGGGATCGAACCCGCGCCGGTCCGATGGTCGTTCCCACATGTAAGCGCTTGCATCTTGTCGGGTCCACCCCCCTGCCGGACACGGCCCGGTAACAATCCCGAAACCCACTTACCGCGTGTGGGCGCGCTCCCACGCTCCGCTGATCCCGCCGGCAGGGCACCCCTTTCCATCAATGGCGCTTTCTGTCACGCTGAGCACGGCAGATAGAAAACTTTCAACATAGGAGGAAGTGGATGCGCAAGCGGTGGTTCAGCCTGGCGGCCGTGGGCGCCGTCCTCGCGGCGACCCTGGTGCCGGCGACCCCGGCCATGGCGGCCCCGACCTTCAAGGTCCCGTTCCCCTGCAATCAGTCCTGGTCCGGCCAGACCCGGTCCGACCACAGCCCGGCCTACGCCATCGACTTCAACCGCACGGACGACCTGGGTGACCCGGTGGTGGCCAGCGCGCCGGGCACGGTCGACCGGGTGACCGACCTCGGCGGCACCAGCTACGGCAAGTACGTCCGGATCGACCACGGCAACGGCTACACCACCTACTACGCCCACCTGAGCGGCTTCAACGTCTCGGTCGGGCAGACCGTCGGCTACGGCCGGGTGATCGGGTACGTGGGCAGCACCGGTGGTTCCACCGGCCCGCACCTGCACTACGAGCAGCGGCTCAACGGCAACGACATCCAGGTCCGGTTCAACGGGGCGCTCGCCCTCTACTGGGGCACCAAGACGTACACCAGCGACAACGGCTGCTCCGGCTCGAACACCGGGGAGGGCACGGTCAACACCACCTCCGGCGTGAGTCTGACCGTCCGCTCCGGACCGGGCACCAACTACAGCGCGGTCGGCTCGGTCGCCGACGGCGCGAAGGTCACCATCTACTGCCAGACCAGCGGCACCACGGTCACCGGCACGTACGGCACCAGCTCGATCTGGGACCGGATCGGCACCGGACGATACATCTCCGACGCGTACGTCTACACCGGCTACGACGGCTACATCCCGGGCGTACCGCGCTGCTGACCGGCAGCGCCGCGGGGTCCCGCCCGAGCCCCACGCCCGACCGGCGAACCGGTCGGTCGGGTGGGTGGCCGCCCGGAACGCGAAGCGCCGGGGTCGTCGCGTCCGCGGGCTCCAGTCTGGGAGGACGGAGCCCGCGGACCCGGCGACCCCGGCGGGTCAGGGGTGGGGTGCGGCGGCTAGCTGCTGAAGATGCTGACGCCGCCCGGGCCGACCAGCAGGCCGACGATGATGAGGACGATGCCCCACAGGATCTGCCGGCGGAACAGCGCGAGGATGCCGGCGACCACCAGTACGACTGCGAGAATCCAGAGAATCAGCTCCATGGCTCGTGCAGTACCCGGCCGCCGAATCCGAGAAACCTAGCCCCGGTCGAGGTGATCCCCCAGGTGGAAGATGCTGTACGCCTGCTTGATCACGGGGTGGGCGACGTTGCGGACGCGGACGCCGCCGGGGGTGGTGCCCCGCTCCGATCCGTGGTGGGCGTGCCCGTGCAGCGCCAGCGCGGTGGGCGCCGAGTCGATCGCCTGGCCGAGCTGGTAGCACCCGAGGAACGGATAGATCTCCAGCGGTTCGCCGGCGAGCGTGTCCGGCACGGGGGAGTAGTGGGTGAGAGCCACCAGCACGTCGCACTCCAGCCCGCGCAGCGCCCGGCCCAGCGCGTCGGCGCTGTCCTTGGTGGTCTGGACGAAGGCCTTCATCTCCGGCTCACCGAAGTCGCTGGCGCAGCGCCCGGCGAAACCACCCCCGAAGCCCTTCGCCCCGGCCACGCCGAGCCGCCCGCCGGCGCACTCCAGCACGATCCCGTTCCCCTCCAGCACGGTGATGCCGACGTCCTCCAGCACCTTCACCACCTGTGGCACCTCGTCGCACTGGTGCTCGTGGTTGCCGAGCACGCTGATCACCGGCACCCCGAGGTTGCCGAACTCCCGCGCCACGCAGCGCGCCTCGGACTCGCTTCCGTGCCGGGTCAGGTCGCCGGCGAGCAGCAGCGCGTCGGCGCAGTCGGGCAGCTCGTCCAGCGCGGGCCGGAACCGCCCGACCACGTCCTCGTCCATGTGCACGTCGCCGACCGCGGCGATCCGGATCACGGTACGACCTCCCTCACGGCAGCTCCTCGACCTGGCTGGGCGCCTGTGTCCGGATCACCCCGATGTCGCTGGTGATCGGCACGTGCGGGAACCGCTCGGCGACCCGGCGCAGGATCTCCTCCCGGCGGTGCGGGCTCTCCACCTCGCCGTAGAGCACCAGGCCCCGCTCCAGGCAGACCACGGTGATGCCCTGCTCGGCGATCGCCGGGTCCTCGGCCAACATGCGCTGGATCTCCGCCTCGACGTACTCGTCGGGCGGCGCGTCGCCGTGCTGCTCGGTCACGGTGTCTCCCTTCCCTCGGTGGTGCCGCTCTCCGGCAGCACGTCCAGCCGGTCGAGCAGCACCAGGAACGCCTCGGCGTACGGCGAGTGCTGCGTCTCCTTCCGTACCCGTTCCCAGTCGATCTGTTCGCGCAGCGAGCGGGCCAGCGGCAGGGCCCGGGCGAAGTCGCAGTAGTGCTGGGAGAAGCTCAGCAGCTTGTGCACCATCAGCTGGGTGGCCGAGAGCACCGGCATGTGGATCGCGTCGACCGGCCGCACGATGGTGTCGGCGAAGGTCTCCTCGGTCACCGGAGTCTCGATCGGCCGGTGGATCAGATCCACCATCCGCCCCTCGTCATAGACCTTGACGAGCCAGTCCTCGGGCGGGCGCTCGGCGGTGAAGCCGGCCTCGACCAGCGCCTCCAGGGCCCGGTCGACGTCCTGCTCCCGGATCAGGAAGTCCACGTCGTGCTCGCTCGAGTGGCCGCCGTGGGCGTACACGGCGAAGCTGCCACCGAGCGCGAAGGGGATCTCGGACTGCTTGAGCACGGCGGCGACCTTCTTGAGGGTGTGCACCAGGGTCTCGTCCCCGCGCTCGGCCATCTGGTTCTCCCGTCGTCGTGGGTGGCGGTGGGAATGAAGTTGCGTACCCGGCGAACCGGTCGGCCACACCTGTTGCCGCAGTGGCGCGGACGGGGCGGGCCGGAACGGGACAAACCGCCGGGGACGGGCACCGGTCCGCTAGCCTGGGGCAGGTGGCCAGGTCACTGCGGGGGCGGCGCGGGAGGGCCCGACTGCGCGCCGTCGCCCTGATCGGCATCGATGGCTCGGGCAAGACCACACAGGCCCACCGGCTCGCCGAGGCGCTCACCGCCGCCGGCCACGCCGCCACCTACCACCGCAACGCCGGCGGTCGTCGCTGGCTCGGCCGGCTCGCCCAACGGCTCGGCCGGCCGGACGCGCAACGGCTGGTCGGCCGCCACGGGCTGCTCGCCGTCGAGTCCGTGCTCCGCTGGCTCGCCATCGCCCTCGCCCTGCTGAGCTGCCTGGTGACCGGTCGCACCGCGGTGATGGACCGCTGGGCCCCCTGCCAGTACGCCAGCATCCGGGCGCACGGGGGACAACGGTGGGAACGGCTGGCCCGGGCCGGCTACCGCATCTTCCCCGCGCCGCGGGTCACCTTCCTGCTCAGCGTCGACCCGGCCGAGGCGTACCGGCGGATCGAGCGGCGCGGCACCGACCACGAGACCATGCGGTGGCTCACCTCCGCCGCCACCGCCTACCGGGCGCTGCCGGAATACTCCAGCTTCGTGGTGGTCGACGCGAACGGCACGCCGGACGAGGTGTCCCGCCGCATCCGCGCCCACCTCACCGAGTGGCTCCCGGGCGACCCGCCGCCGTCGACGGGCGGGCCGCCGGGTGGCCCCCGCCCACCCTCCGGCGGGGCGGGCCGGGGTGACCCGCTGCCGGCTCAGGCCCGCCCGTAGACCGGGATGCTCGCCCCGCTGGTCGGCGCGGACTCGTCGGAGGCGAGAAAGCGGATCACCGCGGCGATCTCGGCGGGCGGCACCCAGCGCCGGTGGTCGGCCTCCGGCTGGGCGGCCCGGTTGGCCGGCGTGTCGATCACGCTCGGCAGCACCGTGTTGCACCGCACCCCGCGCTGCCGGTATTCCACCGCCACCGCGTTGGCGAAGGCCAGCACCGCCGCCTTGGCCGTGGCGTAGCCGGCCGCGCCGGGGAAGGGCGCCACCGCGGCCCGCGCCGACACGCAAACCACCGCGCCGCCGCCGGCCGCCACCAGGTGCGGCAGTGCCGCCTGGGTGACCAGGTAGGTGGGGCGCAGGTTGATCCGCAGCATCCGGTCGAACTCCTCGACCGGGGTCTCGTGCACCAGCCCGCCGCTGGCGTACCCCCCGACCAGGTTGACCACCGCGCGCAGCGGCGCGCTCGGCTCCGCGGTCGCCGCCGCGACGGCCCGCGCCGCCCCGGCGGGTTCCAGCAGGTCCGCGCCGACGGCCTCCGCGACGGCGCCGGCGACGGCGCCAGGGCGCGCGGCGCCCGACGCGCCGAGTTGGAGTCGTCGTAGCGGCGCGGCGTCAGACGCGTCGAGCTGGAGTTGCCGCCGGACCTGGACCGGTCCGGCCGCCGCCGGCACCGTCGGATCGCCCTCCCGTTCGGGTACGACCACCCGCCAGCCCGCCTTGAGGAAGGCCGCGGTGACCGCACCGCCCAGTCCGCCCGTGCCCCCGGTCACCAGCACCGTGCGCTCCGCCATGGGCCCACGCTAGTCGCCTGCCGGCCGGGGCGGCGGTCGGGGGCGTTCCGGCCGGATCGATGCCGACCGGGCGTCCGGAGCCATCCGTCCGGCGGCCCGGTCCAAGCCGTCCGGTCGGCGTGACCTGCACGAAGGCCGGTCGGACGGTCGGTCGGCGTGGCCGACTCGACCGGAGCGGATGAGGTGGGCGGGCGGCGGGAATGGGACCCTTGCGGCGATGATCCGGCGCGGAAGGGGGTACTTTTCCCGATACGCGCGGTCATGGTTGACGGTCGCGCCTCATGAAAGTAAGTTTCATCCGTGGCGAAGAGTCCGAAGATTTCTGCGAGTCACGAGCCCGGTGGACTGATCGTCCACATCAGCGGCCTGCTCCCGTCGCTGTCCCCGGCCGAGCAGCGGGTCGCCCGGCTGGTCGTCGCCGATCCGGCGGACGCCGCCCGGCGCACCATCACCGACCTCGCCACCGCCGCCGAGACCTCGGAGGCCACCGTCATCCGGTTCTGCCGGTCGGTGGGCATGGAGGGCTACCCGCAGCTGCGGATCCGGCTCGCCGCCGAGGCCGCCCGGCGGATCGAGCCGCCGGACGCCCGAGTGGTCGGCGGCGACATCCCGCCCGGCGCCGACCTGGCGCAGATCATCGCGACCATCGCGTTCAACGACGCACGGGCCGTCGAGGAGACCGCCGAGCAGCTCGACCCGGCCGTCTGCGAGCAGGTGGTCGAGGCGATCGGTGCGGCCGGCCGGATCGACGTCTACGGCGCCGGCGCCAGCGGCTTCGTCGCCTCCGACTTCCAGCAGAAGCTGCACCGCATCGGCCGGACCGCCTTCTACTTCCCGGACGTGCACACCGCGTTGACCTCGGTGGCCCTGCTGGGCCGGGGCGACGTCGCGGTCGGCATCTCGCACACCGGCACCACATCGGACGTCATCGAGGTGCTGGAGCAGGCCCGGGCGCGGGGCGCCACCACGGTCGCGCTGACCAACTTCCCCCGCTCGCCGATCACCGAGGTGGCCGACTTCGTGCTCACCACCGCGGCCCGCGAGACCACCTACCGCTCCGGGGCGATGGCCAGCCGGCTCGCCCAGCTCACCGTGGTGGACTGCCTCTTCGTCGGAGTGGCCGCGCGCAACCGGGCCAGGGCGAAGAAGGCCCTGGAGGTGACCGCCGAGGCCGTCCAGTCGCATCGGGTGGGCGCCGGGCGGAGGCGGGGATGACGACCGGACGGGTGGAGCCGGGCGAGGTGACCGCGGTGCGGCCGGTGGTGCGGGTGGGGGCGCCCACCGAGCGGCGCAACCCGCACAGCGTCGACCTCGACCTGATGTCGACCCGGGAGGTGCTCACCGTCATCAACGAGGCCGACCGGCGGGTGCCGGGGGCGGTGGCGGCGGTCCTCGACGAGATCGCGGAGACCGTCGACCTGGCCGTGGCCGCGCTGCGCGGCGGGCACCGGGTGCACTACTTCGGCGCCGGCACCTCCGGCCGGCTCGGCGTGCTGGACGCCGCGGAGCTGGCCCCCACCTTCAACTCGCCGCGGCACTGGTTCTGCGCCCACCTCGCCGGTGGCCCGGAGGCCATGTGGCGGGCCGTGGAGGACGCCGAGGACGACGAGCGCGCTGGCGCCGCCGACGCCACCGACTGCGTACGCGCCGGCGACCTGGTGGTCGGGCTGGCCGCCAGCGGACGCACCCCGTACGTCCTCGGGGCGCTCGCCGCCGCCCGGGCACAGGGGGCCTCAACCGTGCTGCTCTGCGCCAATCCGGAGGCCGACGCCGCCTCGTCGGTGGACGTCTTCATCGGGGTGGACACCGGACCCGAGGTGGTCACCGGGTCGACCCGGATGAAGGCGGGCACCGCGCAGAAGTTGGTGCTCAACACGTTCTCCACGGCCGTGATGGTGCGCCTCGGTCGGGTCTACTCGAACCTGATGATCGACATGGTCGCCACCAACGCCAAGCTGCGCGGCCGGATGATCTCGATCCTCATGGAGGCCACCGGCTGCGCGGAGGAGATCTGCCGGGTCGCGCTGCACGAGGCCGACGGCGATCTCAAGACCGCCCTGGTCTCGCTGGTCTCCGGCGCGGAGGTCTCCGCCGCCCGGGCCGCCCTGGCCCGCTCCGCCGACCAGGTACGCGGCGCGCTGGCCCTGCTCGCCTCCTGACCCGCCCGGCGTCCCGTTCGCCCCGCCCGTTCCGGCGGCTGCGACGCACGTCACGCCGTGGCCGGGACGGCTTCCGCGCTGCGGATTGTTCATCGAAGCGTGGGGTAATCCTGACCCGTGGCTGAACCGCCCGGTCCACCGATGCGTATCTCGCAGTGACCAGGATCGCAATGCCGCGGTGACGCGGGTCGCTGTGTTCTTGGAATTCGCAATGGTGCGATTTCCCGGGCGGCAACGATTCCGCTGCTCCGAGCGTCTTTTGAGCAGGGCGTGCGTGAGCCGCCCGAGCAGGGGTCCTGACAGCAAACATGGACCGGGCTCTCAGCTACTACTCAGGCATTCGTGACAGTTTCGACTCACGACATGGAATCCCCAACGCGTCTCAACTGTTGTGTAGGTGTCAGCACCTACGGGCACAGCAGAGGTTACGGGGAGGGCTGATGAACGTGGGGATGGCAAGGAACCGGGCAACCGGCGCTAGCGAGGGGACCGTGGCAATCGTGGACAAGAACATCGGCATGCGTACCGACGAGGTCGCCGAGGAGCGCGACCTGGTCGGCGTCTACCTGCACGAGATCTCCCGGACGCCGCTGCTGGACGCCGCCAAGGAGGTTGACCTCTCCAAGGCGATCGAGGCCGGCCTCTACGCCGAGCACCTGCTCGGCGAGGACCGCGTGCCCGCCGGCGTCGAGCGGGAGGAGCTGGAGCGGCTGGTCGTCGAGGGTGAGCGCGCGAAGGACCTGTTCATCCGCGCCAACCTGCGACTGGTCGTGTCGATCGCCCGCCGGTACGTGCGGTCCGGCATGCCCATGCTGGACCTGATCCAGGAGGGCAACACCGGCCTGGTCCGGGCGGTCGAGAAGTTCGACTACGAGCGTGGCTACAAGTTCTCCACCTACGCGACGTGGTGGATCCGCCAGGCGATCAGCCGGGCCATCGCCCAGCAGGAGCGGACCGTCCGGCTGCCCGTGCACCTGGTCGAGGACGTCAACCGGATGCGGAACGTGACCCGCCAGCTCACCCGTGAGCTGGGCAGCGACCCGGAGCCGGAGCAGATCGCGGCGGCGCTCGGCGTGACCGTCGAGCGGGTCAACGAGCTGGTCCGCTGGTCGCAGGACACGGTCTCGCTGGACACCCCGGTCGGTGACGACGGCGACACCAACCTGGGTGACCTGGTCGCCGACAGTGACGCCCCGTCGCCGGAGGACATCGTCCTCACCGGGCTGGAGCGGCAGCGCATCGAGGGTCTGCTCAACCACCTCGACGACCGGTCGGCCGGCATCATGCGGGCCCGCTACGGGCTGGAGGACGGCCGGGAGCACTCGCTGACCGAGGTGGCGTCGCGGTTCTCGCTGTCCCGGGAGCGGATCCGCCAGCTGGAGATCCAGGCTCTCGGCCGGCTCCGTGAGCTGGCCCGGGCCGAGGGGCTGCAGGCAGCCTGAGCTGGTAGTAATGACAAGACGAGCGGCCGGCGTCCGATAGGGGGACGCCGGCCGTTCGCCGTCCGGGAGCCCGCGCGGGCTCTTGGGGTCAGCGCACCCGGCCGTAGCCGGCGATGGACATGATGTTCATGTCCCGCTTGTTGACGTTGCGGCCGGCGCTGGGCGCGTCGATGATCTGACCGCCACCCACATAGAGCGCCACGTGACCCAGGCCGGAGTAGAAGACCAGATCACCGGGCTTCAGCGAACTGCGGCTGATCCGTGCGGTGGCGTTCCACTGCATCGCCGCGTTGTGCGGCAACGACTTGCCGGCCGCTCGCCACGCGGCCAGCGTGAGCCCGGAGCAGTCGTAGCCGCTGGGGCCGTCGGCCCCGTAGACGTACGGCTTGCCGACCGCTCCGTACGCGTAGCGCACCGCCACCCCGGCAGAGCCGGAGACAGCCGGCGGACTGCCGGCCGAGCTGGCCGAGGCGGGCGCCTCGGTGGCCCGGCCGTACGCCTGCCGCCGCAGCTGGTAGAGGCGGTCCAGGTCAGCCTCGATCTTCTTCTTGGCGGCCCTGAGCTGCCTCGCCTGAGCCGCCTCACGGGCGAGCGTGGCGTCGAGCCGGGTCTTCTGGTCGATCAGCCGGCGCTGGTCCGCGGTGAAGCCGGCGATGGTCTGCTGGCGCTGGCGGGTCAGCTGGTCCAGCGTGCCCAGCCGCTCCGGCAGCGAGGCCGACCCGCTCGGCTCCAGCAGCGCCTGCGCGGTGCGCAGCCCGCCGGTCTTGTACGCGGTGACGGCGAGGACGCCCACGTCGGCGCGGCTGCGTTCGGCCTGCGCCTGCAACGGGCCGATCCTGGCCTGCAACGCGGCCGCGGCGGCCTGGTTGGCCTTGATGTCCTCGTTGAGCTTGTTGTAGGACTCGACGATTCGCTCCAGCTCAGTCGAGGACTTCTCGATCTGCTTCGTCAGCTCGGCGGGGGTGGGCTCGGCCCGAGCCACCGACGCCGGGGTGATCAGCACGGCCGAGAGGCCGGCGACCACCAGCGAGCGCAGCAGGATCCGTAAGGACGACAAGAGCGGAAAGCTCCTCTCCCACGGTCGCCGGGAGCGTTTCGCGCTCCGGCGACACCGGCCCGGGGCCATCCGGGTGGATGGCGGTCGACCGGACCGGCCTGCCCAACCTAACCCGTGACGGGAGTGGCCGGTGGTTGAAATAGGGGCGAATGTTGGCAAAGTGTCAGGAAGTGATGCTGGTGACGGTGACGCTTTGTGCCCGTTTTGCGACCCCGGAAGAGGCGGCCCTCGTGCCCGATGGCCGCATCGTGAGGCTCGCCCCATTCGTCGTTCTCGGCGGATGTCGCCAGGCAACGGGTCGTGAAGTCACGACATAGCCCCAAATAGATTCTGTTTCCGGGCGGAATCCCCGCCCGGGGTGGCCCCGGGGGCCAGGAGAAACGCCGGGCCGGGGTGGCGCGCCCCCAACACAATGAAGCGCGGAGCCGGGAATCCCGTCAGCGGCATCGGCACAGGTCAGGGCTGGCGCGGAGAACCCGGCGCGCGACCCCTGGAGGACGCCGTGCAGAGCGATGGCTCCACCACCCGCCCGCCCCGGTCGCCGCAGGCGACCACCCCGACCCTGCTCTATGCCCGGCCGGGCATCGTCGTCACCGCCGAACGCTTCACCGTCGGCCGCAACAGCTGGCGGGTCACGGAACTCAGCCAGCTCTGGACCACCCGCGGGCCGCACGACCGGCTGGCCCTCCGGGCGGTCGTGGTCACCGCCGCGCTGATCGGCGCGGTCGGGGTGCTGCTCGGCTTCACCGGCGGGCTGCAACGACTCACCGCGGCCGCGTACCTGGCGCTGGGCGCGGTGGGTCTGCTGCCGCTGGTGCTGATCCTGGTCGGCGACCGCTGGCGGCCCCCGGCGTACGAGCTGTGGGGGCTGCACCGGGGCGCCGAGGTGCTGCTGTTCAGCAGCGACGACGAGCGGCAGTTCGGCCAGGTCACCCGGGCCCTGAACCGGGCCCGCGAGGGGGTACGCCACGGTGCCGGCTGGGCGGACCCGCTGGCCTCCGCCGACCCGTGGCGGCCCAGCCGATGACTCAGCCGGCGACCGGCTCCGGGGTGCGGGGCCGGTCGCCGGCCGACACCCAGTGGCTGACCCGGCGCTCGGCGTAGAACGAGACGAACGGCACCGTGCCGGCGAGCATCACCAGCAGCATCCGCTTCAGCGGCCATTCGGCCCGGCGCGACAGGTCGAAGGTCGCGGCCAGGTAGAGCATGTACAGCCAGCCGTGCGCGGTGCCGACCACGGCCACCACGGTCGGCTTGTCGAAGCCGTACTTCAGCGGCATGCCGATCAGGACCAGCACCGCCAGCGCGACGCCCACGATCCAGGCGATCACGCGGTACCGGGTAAGGGCTCCGCCCACCGTCGTCCGTCCTTCCGAACCGGCCATCAGCCGGGATAGTCGCCGGGCCGCGCGCCCGGGTTGGCGTTCAACCATGACAGATAGCGGTTGTACGCGGCGAGGTCGCCGTCCTCGACCGCCTCGACCGGGGTGGCCGGCACCCGGCTGACCCGCACCGGTCGGCGTACCACCGGGGTGGTGGGGGCCGGCTCGGGCCCGGCGGCCGCCGGCGGCGCCGGAGTGGGCCCCGGCTCACGCGGGCCCCGCAGCGCGTGCCGCACCTCACGCCACCAGAGGAAGACCACGAAGCCGGCGAAGACCGGCCACTCGATCGCGTACCCGAAGCTCAGCGTGTTGCCCTCGGCGGCCCGGGTGACCTGCCACCAGCCGAGCCCGAGGCAGCCCACGACCAGCACGACCATGGCCACGTGGCGGGCGATCCACGCCGGTGTCCGGAGCCGCTTCATGCCATTGAGGGTACCGGGGCCGGCGGCCGTCTCCGACGCGGTGTCGTAGGTCGCGGGGTTTGGTGGCATCGCGGGTGGGCATCCGTCTAGACGCCAGCCCGAACGAGACGAGGGGGCGACAATGACCGAATCAGTACGCCGGCCCGGCGACGCCAGCCCGGAGCAGCGGATGCCCGAGTGGGACGGCGACCACGCCCGGACCGACACCGCGCTGGGCGACGTCGACGGCGAGCTGCTCGGGGTGGACCCCGCCGAGCTGGGCGACGAGGACCTGATCCGGGAGATGCACAGCCTGCACCGGACCCGGCTGGACACCCTGCGGCACGCCACCGACTCCGCGCTCGCCAACCACCTGCGTCGCACCGCGGAGCTGGAGACGGAATACCTCGCCCGGCACCCGGGGCGGGAGGTCGACCCGAGCCGGCTCCGGGGGGCCTGATGGTGGCGCACGTCGAGCGGGGGATGTCCGCGCCGCCCGAGGTGGTCTTCAACACGGCCATCGACCCGGACCGGGCGGCGGCGTGGCTGCCCGAGCCGCTGCGGCAGGACGGCGGGCGCCGCCCGGAGGTGGTCAGCGTCGAGGAGATGCGAGCGACCTGGTACAGCGACTCCGCGCCCGACTGGTCGGCGGAGATCCGGGTGGAGGCGGCCGACGCCGGGGGCGCCCGGGTCCGGTTGGACCTGGCCGGCGGGGACGTCCCGGCGCTGGCCGAGGAGACGCTGGCCAACCTCGCCCGCGAGGTGGATGACAACCTGAGCGCCGGCTGAGCCGGCGGTGCCACGAGAACGAGGAGGCCAGGTGTCCCGGAGTGGCCTGAAGCACAAGGTGGCGCGCCTGCGTCAGGCGTACGCGCCGCACGAGCACCGACCGCTGGGCGGCTACCTGGTGGCGATGGGCACGTACGCGACGGTCACCGCGTCGCTGGTGGGGCTGGTCCGGGTGACCGGGCGGCCGGTGCCGGAGCGGCCCTCGCCGGCAGACGTGGTGCTGCTCTCCGTCGCGACCCACAAGCTCAGCCGGCTGCTCTCCAAGGACGCGATCACCAGCCCGCTGCGTGCTCCGTTCACCCGCTACGACCACCCGATCGGCAGTGGCGAGGTGATGGAGCAGGTCCGGGACCAGGGCAGTGCCACCCGGCACGCGGTCGGGGAACTGCTGAGCTGCCCGTTCTGCCTGGCGGTCTGGGTCGCCACCGGGCTCACCGGCGGGCTGGTGCTCGCGCCCCGGCTGACCCGGCTGGTCGCCACCGCGCTGACCGCGGTGGCCGCCTCAGACTTCCTCCAGATGGGCTACGCGGTCGCCCAGCAGGCGGCCACGGGTGGGCAACGCGGAAAGTGAGTCGCGAGGGCGCCGAACCGGAGCTGGTCGAGACGAGGGGCGGACGCGGGCGCGCCCGCCCCTCGTACGTGTGCTCAGGTGGGGTTGGTGCCGTGGTTCTGGCCGGCCCAGCCACGCGACGACTCGGGCTCGCGTCGGCCCCCGTCCTCGCCGGTGATGATGTCCTCGTCCACCGCGGTTTCCTCGTGCTCCTCCGCGAACTCCGGATCAGCGTCGGGGGGCACCGCCGTCGGCGGCTGGCCGAGCGCCTCCGGTTGGCGCTGCCCCTCGTCCCGGTCGGTCATCCCACTGTCCTCTCCGTCGTGCCGCCGGCGGTCTCCGGGCGGGCTCCGTAACGGCCCGCTCCGGCCGGTCGGCGCGGCGGCCACCCGGCCGGCCGTTCAGGCGACGGTCCCGCCCAGCAGGTCGGTCACCTCGTCGATCGCGTACTCGCCCTGCGGGAGTGCGGCGATCCGGGTGAGCAGTTCCGCGGGGAGTTCGGCGGCGACCGCCCGGCGGTAGATGTCCGCCTGGGTGATCCGCTCCTGGCCGTGGTAGATGTCGTCGAGCAGTTCGTCGAGCTGCCGGGTGTCCGGCTGTTCGGTCACGGGCGCGTCGTCGGTCACCCCGGTCAGCTACCCCGGCCCGAATCGGTCAAACGTCGCCGGCGCTGCCCCGGCTCCTCGTTGATCATGAGATTGGCGGCGATGTGGATCTCGCTGGCCGCCGCCAACCTCATGATCAACAGATGGGTGGACCGGGGAGGTCAGGCGGGGGTGGGGAGGGTGGCGCGGCGGGTGCGGACGGCCTGGGCCAGGTCGGTGAGGACCTGCCCGGTGGTGTCCCAGCCGATGCAGGCGTCGGTGATGGACTTCCCGTACTCCAGCTCCCGCGTGGGGTCCAGGTCCTGGCGGCCCGGCTGGAGGAAGCTCTCCAGCATGATGCCGACGATGCCGCGCTGGCCGGCGGCCAACTGGGCGGCCACGTCGGCGGCGACGAGCGGCTGCCGGCGGTGGTCCTTGCCGCTGTTGGCGTGGCTGGCGTCGATCACCACTCGTTCGGGCAGGCCGGCGGTGCGGAGCAGGTCGAGCGCGCCGGCCACCGACTCCGCGTCGTAGTTGGGCCGCCCGCCCCCGCCGCGCAGCACCAGGTGGCCGTCGGCGTTGCCCCGGGTGTGCATGATCGCCGGGGTGCCGGAGACGTCGATGCCGGGGAAGACGTGCGGCACGCCGGCCGCCCGGATCGCGTCCACGGCGGTGGAGATGCTGCCGTCGGGGCGGTTCTTCATGCCGATCGGCATGGACAGGCCGGAGGCGAGCTGCCGGTGCACCTGGCTCTCCACCGTCCGGGCGCCGATCGCTCCCCAGGCCACCGCGTCGGCGATGTACTGCGGGGTGATCGGGTCGAGGAACTCGCAACCCACCGGCAACCCGAGCCGCAGCACGTCGAGCAGGAGCGACCGGGCCGTACGCAGGCCGGTGTTGACGTCGCCCGAGCCGTCCAGCCCCGGGTCGTTGATCAGGCCCTTCCAGCCCACCGTCGAGCGCGGCTTCTCGAAGTAGACCCGCATCACCACCAGCAGGTCGTCGGCGAGCCGGTCGGCGGCCTCGCGCAGCCGGCCCGCGTACTCGAGGGCGGCGGCGGGGTCGTGCACCGAGCACGGGCCGACCACGACCAGGAGCCGGTCGTCGGCACGGTCCAGCACCCGGCCGACGGCGCGTCGGCCGGTGACCACGGCCTCCGCGAGCGCCGCGTCCAAGGGCAGGTGGTGGTGCAGCAGGGCCGGGGTGGTCAGTGGTACGACGCGGTCGATCCGCTGGTCGATGACCCGATGGGCGTCCTGGGTCGGCACGGTGGGGTTCCTTCCGCCGACCGTGCCCGGGGCCGGCGCCCGGGGTCGAGCCGGCTGCTCGTACGCGAAAGGGCAGGGAATGATCCCTGCCCGGCCGGCTCGAAGAGGAGTGACGTCAGATCATGGTCGAGTCACCGGCTCCTCCAGCCGGCTGCCTAAACCATCGATACGACCGCGTCACGCCAGCCAGCGTACCCGACGCGACGGGCTGGGCTCACTCCGTCGTCGGCACGGCCCCGCCCCGCGTTCAACTTCATCTATGGTGCCGAGGGTGCGACAAGCGTCCGGCGGGGCCATCAGCGCCACGCGGCGACCCGACGGAACGATTTCCTCGGCGTACCGGATCCTGGGAAAGCGGAACCGGAACCGCGCTACCTGGCCGACGACCGCGACACCCGGTGCGCCCGAACGAGGTCCGTGGCCCGTTCCGCTGCGCACCCGCGGGGTATGGGGACAGCATGAGCCACCAGCAGAACGACCAGGAGCGGATCGAGTCCCGCGCCCACCTCCTGCCGGAGGAGGCGGCGGTGGGCAGCGAGGACCCCGAGGCCCAGGCCGACGCGATCCTCGCCGAATCGGACATCCGGGAGGATCGAAACGTCGCCCAGGACGCCACCCTGGAGCGCCGGACGTCGGATCAGACCGTGACCCCGAGCGAGCCCCCGGACTGAGCGGACGCGCCCCGGGCTCGGCGGGAGCCGCGGTAGGTGGTGTCGCGCAGCCAGGCGAGCAGCCCCTCCGCCCGCAGGCCCGCCGGCAGGTTGCCGATCGGATCGAAGGCCAGCGCGGCGTCCTCCCGGGCGCCGCGCCGGCCGTCGAGGCAGACCTGCCCGAACGGCCGCCACGGCCCGACCGTCGAGGCCACCGCCAGCACCAGCCGTGGCGCGTCCGGGCCCGCCGCCGACGAGACCTCGGCGAGGCTGCGGCCCAGCTCCGGCGAGTCCGGGTCGGCCAGCGCGGCCACCAGGAGCCGGCACCGGCCGGCCCGGAAGGGCAGGATCGAGCTGTACGTCCCGGTGAAGCGCCGCCGGGGCAGCGGCAGTCGGCGCAGCACCGGCGGGGCGGCGCTGGAACTCATCAGCAGATCCACCGGCGGTTCCGGGTCCCGGTGCAGCCGCACGCCCAGCCCCAGCACGTCCGGCCAGCTCCCCGGCGTGGCGACCCCCTTCGACAGCCGGACCGTGCCCCGCCACCGTCTGGGCCGGTCGAAGAGCGGGACCCCGGTCGGCGGACCGGGCGTACCCCAGATCATCACCTCGGCGGAGAAGGTGCGGCCGGCGGGATGCAGCAGCCGGGCCCGCCGGCGGCGGGCCAGCGCGGCGGCGGCACGTTCGGTGGCGGTGGATGCGGGGTCGGGCATTCCCCGGGGATACCCCGCCGCGCGGCGAGGATGCTCCCGCCCGTCCCCTTTCCGCCCGCGAGATCGGATAGCGTCGTGCCATGCCCGACAGCGGTTACCCCTGGCCGATCGAGACGACCCGACTGGACAACGGCCTGCGCGTGGTGGTGAGCGAGGACCGCACCGCACCCGCGATCGCCGTGAACCTCTGGTACGACGTGGGCTCCCGGCACGAGCCGGCGGGCCAGACCGGCTTCGCCCACCTCTTCGAGCACCTGATGTTCGAGGGCTCGGTGAACGTGGCGAAGACCGAGCACATGAAGCTCATCCAGGGGTCCGGCGGTTCGCTGAACGCCACCACCAACCCGGACCGGACCAACTACTTCGAGACGGTCCCGGCCGAGCACCTCGAGCTGGCGCTCTGGCTGGAGGCCGACCGGATGGGCGGCCTGGTGCCGGCGCTGACCCAGGAGACGCTGGACAACCAGCGCGAGGTGGTCAAGAACGAGCGCCGCCAGCGGTACGAGAACGTTCCGTACGGCGACGCGTGGCTGCGCCTGCTGCCGCTGCTCTACCCGCCGGGGCACCCGTACCACCACGCCACGATCGGGTCGATGGCCGACCTCAACGCCGCCGGCCTGCCCACCTTCCAGGCGTTCCATCAGACCTACTACGCGCCGAACAACGCGGTGCTCACCGTGGTCGGCGACACCACGGCGGCCGAGGTGTTCGCGCTGGCCGACAAGTACTTCGGCGCCATCCCGCCGCGCGCCGACATCCCCGCCGCGCCGGACGGACGCACCGTGCCGACGGCCGGGCGGCCGGCCGTGGAGACGGTCACCGCCGACGTCCCCGCTCCCCGGGTGTACGTGGCGCACCGCACCCAGCCGTTCGGCACCCCCGGCTACGACGTCGCCACGGTGCTCGCCACCGTCCTCGGCAGCGGCCGGGGCAGCCGGCTCTACCAGCGCCTCGCCGACGGGGAGCGGATCGCCCAGCCGGATCTGGTCGGGGCGTACGGGGTGGACCTGGCCCACGCTCCCGCCCCGCTGATCGCCACCGCCACCGCCCGTCCCGGGGTCACCGTCGAGCGGCTGCGCGACGGGCTGGCGGAGGTGGTCGACGAGCTGGCGACGGTGCCCGTGACCGCCACCGAGCTGGACCGGGCCAAGGCGCTGCTGAGCACCATGTGGTGGCGGCAGATGTCCACGGTGGAGGGCCGGGCGGACACGCTGGGCCGGTACGCCACCCAGTTCGGCGACCCGGCGAAGGCCGGCGAGCGGCTGCCGGGGTGGCTCGCCGTCACCGCCGAGCAGATCGCCGAACAGGCCGCCGAGCTGCTCCGTACCGAACACGACCGGGTGACCCTGTGCTACGTGCCGGAGGAGAAGACCGCATGACGCTGATCACCGAACGTCCCGGGCCGGGCGCCGCCCGCCCGTACCGGTTCCCGCAGGTGGTGCGCCGGGCCGTCGCCGGCGGGCAGGTCGTCGCCGCGCACCTGCCCGGGCAGAGCCTCGCGGTCGCGCTGCTGCTCCTCGACGCCGGCGCCGGCCGGGAGCCGGTCGGCAAGGAGGGGCTGGGCGCGGTGCTCGCCAAGGCCCTGGAGGAGGGCACCGCGCAGCGGGACGCCACCGCGTACGCGCTGGCCGTCGAGGCGCTCGGCACCGAGTTGGTGACCGCGCTGGACTGGGACTCCTTCCAGGTCAGCGTGCAGGTGCCGGTCGATCGGCTGAGCGCCGCCGTGGAACTGCTCGCCGAGGCGGTCCGGACGCCGAAGCTCGACCCGGCCGACGTGCTGCGGGTCCGCGACGACGAGGCGACCGCGCTGCGGATGGACTGGGCCAACCCCGGCCCCCGGGCGGACGCGGTGCTGCGCGGCGACATCTTCGGCACAGACAACCGCTGGGGTCGCCCGATGTACGGCGACCCGGACAGCGTGGCCGCGCTGGACGTGGACGACGTGACGGTCTTCCACTCCGAGTGGTTCATCCGCCCGGGCACCCTGGTCATCGCCGGAGACCTGGACCGGATCGACCTGGACGCGCTGGGCGCGACGGCGTTCGCGGGCGCCGGGGGCGGGCCGGTGGAGAAGGGCGGCCCGGTCGAGGTGCCGCGGCACGACCGGCGGCGGATCATCCTGGTCGACCGCCCCGGCTCGGTGCAGTCCACGCTCCGCCTCGGGCACCCGTCCCCGCACCGCGCCCACCCGGACCACGTGCCGATGTCGCTCGCCGGCACGGTGCTGGGTGGGGCCTTCACCTCCCGGCTGAACCATCTGCTGCGCGAGGTGCACGGCTACACCTACGGCATCCGGGGCGACTTCGCCTCGTCCCGCCGGTTCGGCCGGTTCGCGATCAGCTCCGGGGTGCAGACCGCGGTGACCGCGCCGGCGCTGGTCGAGGCGGTCGGCGAGGTGTCCCGGACCCGGTCGGAGGGAGTGACCGAGGACGAGCTCACGGTGGCCCGCTTCTGGCGGGCCGGCCAGCTCTCGGTCGAGCTGCAGACCCCGCGGGCCATCGCCTCGGCGCTGACCACCCTGGTGGTGCACGACCTGCCGGACGACTACCACGCCCGGCTGCGCGAGTCGCTGCTCGCCGCCGACGTGGAGCAGGTCTCGGCGGCGGCCACGGCGCACCTGCACCCGGATTCGCTCACCCTGGTCGTGGAGGGCGACGCGGCGATCATCCGGGACGAGTTGGTCGCCAGCGGGCTCGGCGAGGTCGTCGACCACACCCCCTGACCGCCCGCGGGGTGTGATTCCGGTCGCGTCCGGCCGCCGACCCCGGGCGGGCGGGGGTGCGGATGCTCCGGCCGGGTGGGCCGACGGCGGGTGATCTTCCGGGACGAGCGGTCCCGGAGCGCCGTCGTTGCAGGTCCTGGCGGCTGCCGTCCGGCGAGGGCGGGGCCGGCCGCCGGCCCGCGCGGTGGGAAAGCCTTCCCGGTCCGGCCGCCCGGCTGGGTAGCCTCGCGGGCATGAGGATCGGCATTGTGGGGGCCACCGGCCAGGTCGGTGGCGTGATGCGGCAGGTGCTGGCGGAGCGCGAGTTCCCGGCGGAGCAGGTGCGGTTGTTCGCCTCGGCGCGGTCGGCCGGGCGGACCCTGCCCTGGCGGGACGGCGAGGTCACCGTCGAGGACGCGGCCACCGCGGACTACCGGGGGCTGGACATCGCGCTCTTCTCGGCGGGCAAGGGCACCGCCCGCGAGCTGGCCCCCCGGGTCGCCGACGCCGGCGCGGTCGTCATCGACAACTCCTCGGCGTTCCGGATGGACCCCGAGGTGCCGCTGGTGGTCGCCGAAGTCAACCCGCACGCCATCGCCGACCGGCCGAAGGGCATCGTGGCCAACCCGAACTGCACCACCATGGCCGCCATGCCGGTGCTGCGCCCGCTGCACCAGGCGGCCGAGCTGGTCAGCCTGGTCGTGGCGACGTACCAGGCGGTCTCCGGCGCCGGCCTGGCCGGCGTGGCGGAGCTGGACGAGCAGGTCCGCAAGGTGGCCGAGGACGCCGCCGGGCTCACCTTCGACGGCGCGGCCGTCGAGTTCCCCGCGCCGCGCTCGTTCGCCCGCCCGATCGCCTTCAACGTGCTCCCGCTGGCCGGTTCGATCGTCGACGACGGCTCCTTCGAGACCGACGAGGAGCAGAAGCTGCGCAACGAGAGCCGCAAGATCCTGGAGATCCCGGGGCTGAAGGTCTCCGGCACCTGCGTCCGGGTCCCGGTCTTCACCGGACACTCGCTCCAGATCAACGCCCGCTTCGCCCGGCCGATCACTCCGGCCCGCGCCCGGGAGCTGCTCGCCGGCGCGCCGGGGGTGGCCCTGTCGGACGTGCCCACCCCGCTGCAGGCGGCCGGCCAGGACCCGACGTACGTCGGGCGGATCCGGGCCGACGAGACCGTCGAGCACGGGCTGGCGCTCTTCTGCTCCAACGACAACCTGCGCAAGGGCGCCGCGCTCAACGCCGTACAGCTCGCCGAGCTGGTCGCCGCCGAGCGGCGCTGAGCCGGCCGGCCCGGCCGGGCGTCGGGCGCGCCGGCCGGGAATGCGGTGAGATGGGGGTCGACCGCGACCAGTCGACCCGGGAGGCCCCCATGGCGGACGAGCAGACCCAGCAGGCCCTGACCGATCTCCTCGCGAGCCGCCGGATCGGGGTGCTCGCCACCATCAAGCGGGACGGCCGGCCCCAGCTGTCCAACGTGGTCCACTCCCTCGACCGGGACCAGGGCGTGATCCGGATCTCGGTGACCGACGACCGGGCGAAGACCGCCAACCTGCGTCGGGACCCCCGGGCCAGCTTCCAGGTCAGCAGCGGGGACGGCTGGGCGTACGCGGTGGCGGAGGCACGGGCCGAGCTGACCCCGGTGGCCCAGCGGCCGGACGATCCCACCGTCGAGGAACTGGTCGGGCTGTACCGGGCGGTGCAGGGCGAACACCCGGACTGGGACGACTTCCGGCGCGCCATGGTCGCCGAGCGCCGCCTCGTGCTGCGGCTGCATGTCGAGCGGGTCTACGGCGCGCCCCCGCGCGCCTGACCACGCGTCCGCCGCGCCCCTGGCCTCCCGTCGCCCCCGGCCCGGCGTTCTTCGGCCGGTCCAGGACCGGCTGCCACGACCTGCGCTCGCACCACCACCGAGCGGGGCGCGTTACCCGGCCCGCGGCGGCGGGTAGACCGCGGTGCCGACACCGAGAGGGGAGCACCATGACAACGGTCGGAGAGTTCATGACGACCCGGTTGGTGACGATGGACGGCGACGACACCCTGACCGCGGCGGCGCAGGAGATGCGCGACAGCGCCATCGGCGACGTGGTGGTGACCGATGGTGACCGCGTGGTGGGTATCGTCACGGACCGGGACATCACGGTCCGGGGCGTCGCCGAGAACATGGACCCCGCCACGACCAGGCTCAACCAGATCACCAGCAAGGACGTGGTGACAGTGAGCCAGTACGACGACGCGGTGGCGGCCGCGGACCTGATGCGCACGTACGCCGTCCGGCGGCTGCCGGTGGTCGACGACGGCCGGCTGATCGGACTGGTGTCGATGGGTGACCTCGCCGTCGAGCGGGAGCCGCAGTCGGTGCTCGCCGACATCAGCGCCGACGAACCCAACAACTGATCCGTCCGCCGCGGCGACGCCGGCCCCCGGTTCCCGGGTGCCGGCGTTCGCGCGCCCAGGAAACCACCGCCGTCGCCTACCACTTCGACACCCCCGGCGTTCCGCCCGCGCGGCGTCGGCGGCTCACCCGAACCGGGCGAGATTGACCCCGTACCCGATGGGCACCCCTTCTCGGACGTCACACGCCGCGGACCGCGGGAGGAGTGAACTGGTGGACGCGACCACGAAGTTCTTCGAGGACCTGGACCGGCGGGGGTACGAACCCCTGCTGGCGAAGACCAGCGGCACGCTGCGCTTCGACCTGCACGAGGGGGCGCACACGACACACTGGCTGCTGCACATCGACCGGGGCAACCTCCGGGTCCGGCAGGAGGACCAGGAGGCGAACACGGTCGTGGGGACCGCGCCGCGACTCTTCGGCGAGTTGGTCAGCGGCCAGGAGAACGTCATCGCGGCGCTGCTGCGCGGCGACATGACCGTGCTGGGCGACCTGCGGCTGGTGTTGCAGGTCGAACGGATCTTTCCCGGCCCGCCGGACTCTCGCGGGCCGCATCACGCGTTCCAGAGGGGGGCTTTTTGATGGCGGGCACGGACACCGTCCGGATCCTGGACGGCAACACGTTCGTGGTGTCCGAGGACACCGGCGACATCGAGGCGACGCCGAGCGAGCCGACCGGCCTCTTCGCCATCGACACCCGTTTCCTCTCCAAGTGGGTGCTGACCGTCAACGGTGAGCGGCTCAACGCCCTGTCGTACGACGACCTCCAGTACTACGAGGCCCGGTTCTTCCTGGTGCCGGGCATGGCCACGCACTACATCGACGCGAAGTTGTCGATCATCCGGGAGCGGGCGGTGGGCGGCAGCTTCCGGGAGACGCTGACCATCCTCAACCACGACGAGAAACCGGTCGACCTGGAGATCCGGATCGACGCCGCGTCGGACTTCGCCGACCTGTTCCAGGTCAAGGACGAGATCCTGAACAAGAAGGGCGAGATCTACGCCCAGGCCGAGTCGGACCGGCTCCGGCTGGGCTACCGGCGAGGCAACTTCAAGCGAGAGACGGTCATCCAGTCCTCCCAGCCGGCCCGCTACGACCGGAACGGCCTCGCCTTCACCGTCCACCTGGAACCGAACGAGCAGTGGGACACCGGCATCGACGTACAGACCTTCGCGGTCGGCCCGGGCGGTCGGGACCTGCGGATGGGGCTGCGGACGCACGGCGTCGAGCGGCTGGCCCTGCAGCAGGACCTGGAGCAGTGGATCGCCAACGCACCGAAGGTGAACAGCGAGCACCGGGAGGTCTGCTCGACGTACCGGCGCAGTCTGATCGACTTGGCGGCGCTGCGCTTCTCGCCGTTGTCGCTCGGTGGGCAGACGCTGCCGGCCGCCGGCTTGCCCTGGTTCATGACCATGTTCGGCCGGGACAGCATCCTGACCTGCCTCCAGGTGCTGCCGTTCGCGCCGGAGCTGTCCAAGACCACGCTGCGGATCCTCGGGGCGCTGCAGGGCACCCGGTTCGACGACTTCCGGGACGAGGACCCGGGCCGGATCCTGCACGAGATGCGCTACGGCGAGACGGCCGCCTTCGAGGAGCAGCCGCACTCGCCCTACTACGGCTCGGTGGACGCGACGCCGCTGTTCGTGGTGCTGCTCGACGAGTACGAGAAGTGGACCGGCGACGTGGCGCTGGTCAAGGAGCTGGAACGGGAGTGCCGGGCGGCGCTGAAGTGGGTCGACGACTACGCCGACCTGGTGGGCAACGGCTACATCTGGTACGAGCGGCGCAACACCGACACCGGCCTGGAGAACCAGTGCTGGAAGGACTCGTGGGACTCCATCTCCTACCGGGACGGCACGCTGCCGCCGTTCCCGCGGGCCACCTGCGAGGTGCAGGGGTACGCGTACGACGCGAAGATGCGGGCCGCCCGGCTGGCCCGGGAGTTCTGGGACGACCCGGCGTACGCCGACCAGTTGGAGCGAGAGGCGGCGGAGCTCAGGGAGCGGTTCAACCGGGACTGGTGGGTGGCGGACGGCGAGTACTACGCCCTCGGGCTGGACCCGGACGGCCGGCACTGCGCGGTCCTCAGCTCCAACATCGGCCACCTGCTGTGGAGCGGCATCGTCGAGCCGGACCGGGCGAGGAAGATCGCCGACCACCTGCTCGGGCCGCGGCTCTTCTCCGGCTGGGGGGTGCGCACCCTGGCCGAGGGCGAGGTCCGCTACAACCCGATCGGCTATCACAACGGCACGATCTGGCCGTTCGACAACTCGTTCATCGCCTGGGGTCTGCGCCGGTACGGCTTCGCCGACGAGGCCGCCGTCATCGCCAACGGCATCCTCGAAGCGGCGCGGTACTTCGACGGCCGGCTGCCGGAGGCGTTCGGCGGCTATCCGCGGGACCTGACCAAGTTCCCCGTGGAGTATCCGACGGCGTGCAGCCCGCAGGCCTGGTCGACCGGGACCCCGCTGTTGCTGATCCGGACGATGCTCGGGCTGGAGCCGCACGAGGGGCACCTGTCGGTCGACCCGCGGCTGCCGGTCGGCATGGGGCGGATCGAGGTGCTGGACATCCCGGGCCGGTGGGGGAAGGTGGACGCCTTCGCCCGGGGCCGGGTCGACCTGCACCGGCTGGCCGCCCAGTAACGCGACCGTGGGGTGGTCGGCGGCGCCGCCGCGTGCTCAGTGGACGATGGCGGCGAGGTCGGGCATGCCCTGACGGTAGTCGGGTCAGGCGGGCGGCAGGACGGTGTCCAGGAACGCGGCGGTGACCGCCTGGATGTCCGGACGCGCCAGGTCGAGGGCGTGCCCGCCGTGGGTGATCCAGGTGTGCACCGGGTGCCCGGCGGCGAGCAGTTGCCCGGCCAGCGCAACCGACTGCGCGGCCGGCACCGACGCGTCCTCGCGCCCCTGCACCAGCAGCACCGGTACGCCGGACCCGAGGTGGGACGCGACCGCGGCGTCGACGGTGGCCGGGTCGCCCGCGGCGGGCGGGTGGCCGAGCAGGTCGGCCCACGGGTCGTCGTGGGCGCGCAGCCGCCGCCACTGCGGGTCCAGCGGGTCGACCGGCGCCCAGTACGCCAGCCCCGCCGCGACGTCGCCCGGCCGGTCCACTCCCCGCAGGGCGAGGTGCAGGGCGAGCATCCCGCCGGCCGAGTCGCCCCCGACCAGCAGCGGCAGCCCGTCCGCCGCGGCCCGGGCGGCCCGAGCCGCCGCGCGTACGTCGGCGAGCTGGGCCGGCCAGTGCGCCTCGGTCACGAACCGGTAGGCCGCCGCGACCACCCGGAGCCCGAGCGGGGCCAGGGCCGCGCCGTCCTCGTGGTAGCGGGCCCGCCAGCCGCCACCGTGGATCCAGAGCAGCACTCCGCGTTCGGTCATCCCGCCATGCTGGCCCCTCCAGGGGCCGGCCCGCGACCCGGCTCTGCCCACGGCAGAGCCCGCAGATCGGACCGCACGATCCGTTCCTACGGTTGCGTAACCTACTCGGGGTAAAGTCGACGGATGCCGGAGCTCGTGTACCCGCCCGTGATCGCCGCCGCCAAGACGATGTTCCGGGTCCTCGACCTGCGCCTGCGGGTGGAGGGCAGCCACCACGTGCCGCGCACCGGCGGGGCGGTGCTGGCCAGCAACCACGTCAGCTACCTGGACTTCATCTTCTGCGGGTACGGCGCACGCGACTCCGGCCGCCTGGTCCGGTTCATGGCCAAGGAGTCGGTCTTCCGGCACAAGGTCTCCGGGCCGCTCATGCGGGGCATGAAGCACATCCCGGTCAACCGGGCGGCCGGGGCCGGGTCGTACCAGACCGCGGTGTCCGCGCTGCGGCGCGGCGAGGTGGTCGGCGTCTTCCCGGAGGCGACCATCAGCCGCTCCTTCACCGTCAAAGAGCTCAAGAGCGGGGCCGCCCGGATGGCCCAGCAGGCCGCCGTGCCGCTGCTGCCGGTCGCACTCTGGGGCACCCAGCGGCTGTGGACCAAGGGCCGCCCGCGCACCCTCACCCGCCGGCACACCCCGATCAGCATCCTGGTGGGGGAGCCGATGGACCCGGCCGGCTACCCGGACGCCGCCACGATGACGGCCGAGCTGAAGAACCGGCTCAGCGCGCTGGTGGATCGGGCCCAGCGGGAGTACCCGGAGCAGCCGGCCGGCCCCGACGACGCCTGGTGGCAGCCGGCCCACCTCGGCGGCGCCGCCCCCACGCCCGAGGAGGCCGCCGCGCTGGACCGCCGAGGCCCTCGCGCTGCCACCTCCTGACCGCCGGCTGCGGGCCCGGGTCCGCCCCGACCGGCCCGCGCTGATCTGAGGGTCAGCAGGCGGAACCGGGCCGGCCCCGGGCCGGGGAGGCCGTCCGGGGCCAGGCCGCCGCCTCGGTCGCCGCCGGCCGGTAGTAGTCCTCCCGGGACAGAAACTCCACCGGCAGCGAACCGGGCAGGGTCAGCGAGCCCCGGGCCGGGCCGGGCGCGCCACCCACTCGGGTCAGCAGGGTGCCCCGTTCCGGCGGGGAGAGGTCCACCAGTTCGGGGTGCACCAGGCGGAACGCGGCCACCGCGCGGCGTACCTGGCGAGCCAGCGCGATGATCAGGGCGTCCGGGCCGGCCAGCGCGAGAGCCGGCTGCCGGATGGTGCGCAGCGCGTCGCAGACCACCAGCAGCTCGACCTCGTCGTCCGGGCCCTCGGCCAGCTCCAGCCGGGACGGCCACTGCCAGCGGATCTGGCCACTGACCAGACGGGACAGCCGGAGCGGACGCCGGTGCCGGGCACCTGTCCGGCCGTCCGGCCCCGGGGCCAAGGCCAGTTCGGAGCCGGTGCAGACATACGCGAGGCGCCGGTCCGTCACGGTGGCCGTCGCCGGCGCGGGCAGGCGCCAGGCGGGCGCGTTCTCGGTGGGACCGAGCAGCTGCCCGGCGATCCGCAGCCGGTGCTGCCCGAGCAGTTGCTCGCCCGGTTCGGGTACCAGCGCGTACCGCCGGTCGAGCGTGGGACGGGCGGGGTCCCCATCCGCGTCGAAGCGGTGCGGTCCGATGAAGAACGGTGCGGCGTCCTCCTGCACGGTCACGACCTTCCGGGGACGGTTGGCGGTACGTCGAGCCTGGCCCACGCCGTGGTGGCTGTCATGACAGCCGTTAGGGGGTCGGCCGGTCGGTGGACGCCTGTGACTGGTAGATGCCGATCTCTTCCGGCCGGACGAGGCCGTCCTCGATCGCCCGGGCGAGCAGCGCCGCCTTCGTGGCGGCCGGCCGGCCCGCCCGGGCGTACTTGATCCGCGCCCGGTCCACGTACTGCTTCACGGTGTGCTCGCTGATCCGCATCCGGCGGGCCACCGACGCCTTCGACATCGACTGAAACCACAGCAGCAGGGCCTCGCGCTCCTTGTCCGACAGGGCCGGCCGGTCCGGCCGGGGATCGCCCACCATGGCCCCGGCCAGCGCCGGCGGCACGTACGGGCGGTCGCTCGCCGCGGCCAGCACGGTCGCCACGCAGTGCTCGCGCCCCTCGTGCTTTGCCAGGAACGCGACCGCCCCCGCCTCCAGCGCGGCGAGCATGGTGTCCGGGTCGGTGTGCTGGGAGTAGACCACCACCCGCCGGCCGGCGGCGCTCAGCTCGGCGAGCTTGTCGAACGCCATCCGTCCGTGCAGCCGCAGGTCGAGCAGCACCACCTCAGCCTCCGGGGCGGCCCGCAGCACCGCGTCCGGGTCGTCCCCGCTGGCCAGTACGCGCAGCCGCGGCTCGCTGGCCAGCCAGGCGCGTACCCCGTCGATCACCACCGGGTGGTCGTCCACGATGGCCACGCCGATGGGCCGCCCGCCGGTCACGTCCGCCGCCACCGGGTCTGCGTCCATCTGATCTCCCCATCCCGCTCGTGCACGTGATCCACCGGCCCGTCCCCGTCCCCGTCCGCCTTTCGCGGACCGGTCGGGCCTGGCGGCCCGCTCGCGTCGGGCCCGTCGTGGTCGGGCGTGACCAGGCTGACCACCACCTCGTCCGGGCCGGTCACCACGGTAAGCCGGGCCCAGTCCCGGGCGTCGGCGAGCGCCGCGGCGAGCGGGTCGGCCAACCGCCGGCGTACCTTGACGGGCAGCTCCGGCGGGACGCCGACGGCGACCAGCTCGATCGGCAGGCCGTTCCGTTCGGCCAGGTCGGCGGCGGCGGCCAGCTCGTGCAGCAGCGGGTCGGGCACGTCGTCCGACTCGGCGATCAGCCGGCGCAGCCGGGCCGCGGCCAGCACGCAGCGGCGGCGTACCTCCGGGTCGGCCGGGTCGGCGTCGCCGGCGGCGAGGGCGGCCAGCACCTCCTCGGCGGTGCCGCTGGCCAGGACCAGCCGCGCTCGCCGCTCCGCCTGGGCCCGTTCCGCCGCCACCCGTTCCGCCGCCACCCGTTCCGCCGCCACCCGTTCCGCCGCCACCCGTTCCGCCGCCACCCGTTCCGCCGCCACCCGTTCCGCCTCGACCGCCAGCGCCGCCGCGGCCGTGCCGGCCCTGGCCTGGGCCAGGGCGGCGAGCGCGACGCCACCGACGAAGACCGCGACGGGCAGCGACGACACGCCGTAGACGTACATCGCGTAGCGGGCCAGGTCGGCCGGGGCGGTGGCGCCGGAACCGAGCAGCGCGGCGAGGGCGATCACCGCGTGCGCGCCGAGCAGCGCCAGCAGCCACCGGACCGGCCGTCGCCAGAGCACCAGCGGGAAGAACCAGACCAGGCCGCCCCACGCCCAGTTCGCCGCGGCGAACAACTGCCCGCCGCCGACCGCCGCGAAGACCGCCACGTCGACCACCAGCAACACCGCCGCCAGCCGCCGGGCGGGCGGCAGGCCACCGCGCAGCAGGCGTACGCCGGCCACCACCCGACCGCCGCGGTCACCAGCCAGCCGGCGGCGACCACGGCCGAGGCGGTGGGTGAGGACCCGGCGCCGGGCAGCGCCGGCAGGTCGATCGCCAGGTGCCAGGCGAGCGCGATGGTGACCGCCGCGATCCGGGCGGCCCGGTCGGAGGCACTCGCCACCGCGATCGCCGCCCCCGCGGCATCGGGTGGGGCCGGAGCGCCCGGGGCCGGGATCGGCGCGAGGCGGTCGACCGGCCCGACCGCGCGCGCGTCGAGGTCAGTGCTCACCGGTCCACTCCAGCCGGATCCGGGTGCCCGCACCAGGGCCGGAGGTCACCTCGGCGTGCCCGCCGACGGTCGCCATGCGACCGTGGACCGACTCGCGCAGCCCGTACCGATGGGCCGGGACCGTGGCCGGGTCGAAGCCCGGACCGTCGTCGGTCACCTCGACCACGACGGTGTCGGCGTCCCGGGCCAGCCGCAGCGCGGCGGACGCGCCCGGCGCGTGCCGGACCACGTTGGCCAGCGCGGCGGCGGCGCTGTCGGCGAGGGCCTCGGCGACCTCCGGCGGCACCGCGCACGGGGTCAGCGCCGCGGACAGCGGCAGCTCGGGCAGCCGGGCGACGACCGCCCGCAGCCGGTCGTCCAGCGCCACCACGCCGGCCGGCGGCGCCGACCGCGCGCCCGCCAGGGCGGCGAGGGTACGCAGGTCCGCCGCGCACCGCTCGCGCAGCGCGGCCGACGGGCCGGAAACCGCGCCGAGCCCCACCATGGTCAGCGTGGCGAGGGCGGTGTCGTGCAGGTCCCGGTTCTGTCGCCGCTCGGCCTCGCGCGTGGAGCGCGCCATCACCGCGTCCCGGGCCAGCCGCTGGTAGTCGGCGAAGGCGGCGTCGGCGCGCCCGATCCGGCGCCGCACCACCGCGATCAGCACCGCCGTGAGGCCGGTCTGCACCAGCAACGTGGTCGCGTGTGCCTGCGCCTCCACCGGATTGCCCGCTGCGGTCGCGCCGGCCGCGTAGCCGGCGGTGACCAGCAGGCTGGCCGGAACCGACCAGCGGGCCGGGGCGGTGACCTGCGCGTTGATCACGGTGGTGCTGGCCAGCACCGCGACCCAGCTCACCTCGCCGGGCAGCACCTCCGGCGCCACCAGCCACGGGATCGCCAGCCCGGCCGCCGCCGAGAGCGCGACATCGCCGGCCACCAGCCCGGCGGTGATCCGGTGCCGCAGCGCGCGGACGGCGTACCAGACGGACCAGCCGGTCAGCACGGCGATCGCCGGCACCAGCAGCGCCACCCGGACCGGCGGGGTGCGGACCGCCAGGGCCACCACCGCGCAGGCCAGGCCACAGGTCAGCCGGAGCAGCGCCGGCAGGGTGGTGAAGACGACGGTGAACGCGCCGCCGGCCGGCCGGTCCAGCGGGCTCGGTGGCGAGGTCGTGGCGGCAACGACCGGCATGGGGGAGGGTGTCCTTCCGGCAGCGACCCGGTCGGTCCGGGCGGCCTAGATCGACGCCGGAGAATAACATGCCAGACGGCAACTGGTCACCCTCCGTACGTGGCGCGTCGCCGTCGCCGTCGTCGGCCGGTGCCGTCCGCCACATCGGCGATGCGGCGGTGTGCCGGGTGGTCTGTTCCCGCCATCTCGGTGATGTGGCGCCCCGCCGGGAGGCGGATCCCGCCGCGTCGGCGACCTGGTCGGCCGGGTCAGACCGACGCGACCGCCAGCAGGTGCGCGCTGGCGCCGAGCACCGCCGGATCCCGCTCGAACGTCTCCGCGCAGGCCATCGCGTCGGCGAAGAGCCGGTCCTCCGGGCCGGTGTCCATTGCGTTCAGCAACGGCCAGAGTGGACCCTCCAGTCCGTACAGCCGGGGTGTCGGCAGCGCGGCCGCGGTGAACTCGTCGACCACCTGTTCCGGCCGGTGGAAGTAGGCGGTGGTGAAGCCCGTCTCCGGGTCGTTCACGCCGGTGGCGTACGCCCCGAGCAGGCGCGATCGGGTGTGTTCGTCCGCCCGCCCCTGCGCGGTCAGGTCGATCAGGGCCGCGTTGCGGCTGATCACCGCCGCGACGACCGGCCCACCGGGCCGGGTGAGCCGCGCCGCCTCGCGCAGCGCGGCCACCCGGTCCGCGCGCTCGGTCAGGTGATAGAGCGGGCCGAGCAGCAGCGTCACGTCGACCGCGTCGTCGGGCAACGGCAGGTCGCGGGCGTCGCCCACGGTCGCCGTGAGCTCCGGGTACGCCGCCCGCGCGGCGGCCACGTGCGCCGGCACCAGGTCGACCAGATGCACCCGGTGACCGGCCGCCGCGAGCCAGCCCGCGTACGCGCCGGGGCCGCCGCCCACGTCGAGCACGGCGGCCGGTGGCGGTGGGAGCAGCCGGGCCAGCAACTCCCGGGTCCGCCTCGCCTCCAGGCGTCCCTGCGGCGTACGGTCCAACCGCTCCGCCTCGGCGAAGACCTCGGTGTAGTAGCGCTGGATGTCCGGCTCGGCCGGGCGATGCTGCGGCATCCGTCGATCGTGGCCGACGGCGTCGAACTGGTCATCCGGGTTTCCGGTGACGCGATGCCGCTCACGCCGGGGCTGTCGCCCGTCGCCGTCCGTCCGGTCGTGGCGCCCGTCGGTGACGGTGTGACATTCGGCCGGCAGCCGGCGCTGAGGGCACGGAACGATCGCATGAGATTCAGCTGATCCATGACGCCGGGCCGGCAACACCCCCCATCGCCCGCCCGGCGTCGACACCGCGGCCCGCTCGGCCGACCCGCCCCCCTGGGTCGACCACCGGGTCGCGATCCGCGCCGGAGCCGGCGCGGCGAGGCGGCGGCCCGTCCCGTGGCCGCCGCCTCACCCACTCCCGATGCCAGGTCAACGCCGGCTCCCAGGCTCGGTGTCACCGCCACTTCCCACCCGGGTTCCCGCCGGTCGCGCCGCCACCGCGGCGACGGTCGGAGGAGGAGCGAGCCGCCCACCTGGCGGCGGGCCCCAGGCGTACCTCTTCGCCCGCCGGCCCTGAGGCCGGCTCAGCCGACCTCGGCGACGACGTTGCCGTCCTGGTCGCGGATCCGGGACCGGACGATCTCGACGGTGAGCTCCGACGCGCCCGCCAGGTGATGGCTACCCGCCACCGGGCGCAGCACCTCGGTCAACTCGTCGAGCACGGCTGGCGGGAGCTGGACCTCCAGCATGCCGCCGCCCACGTCGCGGACGGTGGCCTGTGCACCGGGGCGGAATTCGACACCGCCGTCGCGTGCCGCGACCACCAGGCTGCGGCCGAACGGCAGCCGAGCGTTCAGGACTCGGCCGATCCGGGCCGCGGCGTTGGCCCCGAAGGTCAGCGTGGTTCGCTTCGTCCGCGCCCAGCCACTGCGCTCCGTACGCCAGCCGGCCTCCGCCACGAAGAGGCCGCCGGTGGCGGAGCCCTCGCGCCGGGCACCCTCCTCGATCGCGGCGGCGACGGCGGGGTCGTCGGTCAGGCTGCCCCGGTCCAGGTCGGTGACCAGCAGCGGCAGCTTCGGAGCGAGCGTTTCCAGCAACCGTTCGGCGTGCCAGCGTTCGATCGCCGCGTACTCGTCGATGGTCAGCCCGACCACCTGGAGAAACCGCACACGTCCGTGCGGGGTGTCGATGGCACCGAGTTCCGGGTCCTCGGCGAACACGGCCGCTCGGACTCGGGTCTCCGGCGATGCCTCGGAGATCGGGCCGTTCAGGTCGAGGTGGTGCCCCGGGGCGAAGGGGTTGCCGGAGGTGAACACGTAGCGGGCGAGGTTCTGGAGGAAGTTCAGCGCCCAGATCGGCGGGTCGTCCTCGGCCGGTCACGGATGGGGCAACGACTTGGCGTGAGCGACGGGTAATATCTCCACGTTTTGGCCTGCAGCGGGGAGGAAGATCCACATGCGATGGAAGCTACCGGCCGGCGTCCTAATGGCGCTGGCCTTCCTGGTTCCGGCTGCGCCGGCGATGGCTCAAACCGAACCGCCCGTGCTGAACGAGGCCTGCCAAACGGTCGAGCGCAAGGTGTACAAGGATATCCGCGAGCTTCTTACCATCGACCTGGATACCGCCACCAATGTAGAGGTGCGCGTGTTGGCCAACCAGATCCTGGCTGCGGCGAAGGCCGACTCGTTGCCCGTTCTGCCTGACGCCATCCAGGAGCGCCTGGACGGCACCGCGGATGATCTGCGCGCATTCCTCAAGGCGGACGTGCAGAACGCTTGGTCAACGGCTCTGCGGGTCACGGTGGTCCGGACGTTGACGGGCGCTGGTGCCAACGTGAAGGCGGCCGCGCAGAAGGCGCTTGATGAGGGGACCGTCGATGCCTACCTGGCTTACCTGAACAACGGCCTGTACGCCGCACGTGCGCTCGACTGCGCGTCTCAGCCCGCACCGACAGCAACGTCTCAGCCCACGCCGACACCGAGCACCACGCCCAGCGCCACGACGACCATTGCACCGGCTCCTGCTTCCTCCGCCAGCCTGGGCGCCCCCGGCGGCGGCGAGGGCGGTGGGCTGCCCGTCACCGGTGACGACACCGCGACTGTGGCCGGCATCGGCGGAGCGCTTCTGCTCCTCGGCGGCGCTGGCTACCTGATCGGACGCCGACGCCGTTCCCGCTTCGTGGCATAGCCCGCTCGACGCGCCCGGCTCGATGCTTCGTCGGGCTGGGCGCGTTCGGCGCTGTGCTTGGCGCGGTTCGTCGCGGCCGGAGGTCACCAGCAGGCCGGGGCCGGGCCGGTGCGGCCCGCTTGCGGGCCGCCTTGATCTCGGCTGGGGCGAGGGCAAGCGGTCGCGGAAGTGGGTCTACGGCAAGACGGAGCGGGAAGTGCTCGGCAAGCTGGCTGACCTTCGCCGCCGCCAGGAGCAGGGGCAGAACCTTGGGGCTGCGCCTCGGACGGTCGGGGAGTGGCTGGATGAGAGGTTGCGACTGAAGGAGCGCGACGGAACCCGGCCGTCAACGTTGCAGGGCTACCGAAAGATCATCGAGAACCGCGTCCGACCGACTCTCGACAGGCTTCCCCAATAGCCATCCGCCGGCTGCTGGCAGAGAAGACGGACGCGGGTCTGTCGCCCAGAACAGTCCGCCACATCCACAGCCTGATCCGGAACTCCCTCGCGGATGCGGAGCGGGACGAGCTGGTGCACCGCAACGCCGCGAAGTCCGTCCGTCCGCCGGCCATGCGCCAGGTTGAGCGCCGCGCCCTGGGCGTGGACGAGGCCAAGCGGCTGCTCGACGTGCTGCGGGGTCATGGCCTTGAAGCGCTCTGCGTCTGTGCTCTGGCGGTCGGGCTTCGTCGCGGGGAGCTGCTCGGGCTGGCCTGGACTGGCTGCGGCTGCATGACCTGCGGCACGTTCCTGCTCGTCTCCGGTGCCTCACCTCGGACGGTGATGAAGGTGCTCGGTCACAGCCAGATCGGGCTGACCATGAACACCTACGTACACATCCTGCCCGAGATCGAGCGGGCCGCCGTGGACGAGGCCGCGAAGCGCCTCTTCGGCTGACTTACGAATGGCTGTACGGGGGCCGTGGTGACCGAGTGGGCCGGGAACGACAGGCCGTTGACCTGGGCTTGCGGTGGTGCGCCCGGCAGGATTCGAACCTGCGGCCTTGGGATTAGAAGTCCCCTGCTCTATCCGCTGAGCTACGGGCGCGCGTCGACGTGTCGCGCCAAGAGGGTACCGCCGTCGCTGGGTCTGCCGGAGGAACGGGTGGTCGCGGGCCACGTCGGTGATCAGGGTCGCACGAGGTGTCCCGCGCCGGCACCCGGGTTAGCCCCGCCCGCCGAGCGTCCGGCCCGGTTTGTACCCTCTGCGTCGTGTTGCTCGACCAGGAAACCGAGAACGAGGTCGTCCACGAGCTGTGCCAGCTCCTCGGGCGTGCCATCCTGCCCGTCAGCCGGTTCGACCGACCGGGGGCGGCCGCCGACGGCTACGGTACCGCCTTCTTCTACAGCGAGTTGGTCGGCTCGACCGACGACGGGGACGTGGTGCATGAGTGGTTGCTGACCGCGGACGCGTGCGCCGGGGCGCCGTACGGGGAGATCGGTCTGCGGCCGAGCGTCACCGAGCCGGCGGGCGTGGCGTCGGACGCCATCCTGCTGCCCGACTTCGCCGGTCAGTGGCTGCACCTTCCGGAGGTGGGGCTGGCCGCCATGCCCACCGGCGGGCTGCACGGGCACGCCGAGGACCGGGGCTGGCACTGGCGTACCCAGCAGGTCACCGAAGCGGTGGCTGCCGGGGCCGACGCGGTCGCCCGGGTGGGCGCGGAGCCCGGCTCGGCGTTCGTGCTGGCGCTCGGCGTCGCCGAGGACGGGTCGCGGCCGCTGGAGGCGGTGGTCGAGCGGGTCGCCCGGGTCGGCGACGACGTGTGCGTCACCACCGAGCTGCCCACGGGGTACGTCGGCGCGCCGGCGTTCGCCGTCGAGGCGGCCCCGGGCGGCGAGCTGGCGCTGCGCTGCCTCGGCCTGGTGCTGCCCGGCGCGGACGGCGGCCATCCGGTCGCGACCTTCGACCGTATACAGTCGGCGCTCACGGCGGCCATCGCCGGCTACCGCTGACCGTCGGCTCAGCCGTCGGCCGCCGCGCCGGCCCGGTCCTCGACCGGTAGCCGAGCCGCCGGCGGGCCGTCCGGCGCCGGCTCGGTCGGCCCGGCGCCGAGGAACGCCTCGGCCCACCGCCCGGCCTCGGCGAAGACCTTCTCGCGTACGGCGGGGCCGGACAGCGTCAGGTCGTGCAGCCCGCCGTCGAAGCGGGCCAGCGTGACGTGCCGGCCGAGCCGGGGCGCCCAGCGGACCATGTGTTCCACGTCGAGCACCGCGTCGGCAAGGGTGGCCGACTCGTGCCACTTCGTGCCCCGGTAGCTGCGCGTCGAACAGGCCAGCAGTACGGGCACGGGGATGTCCAGGCCGGCCCGGAGCTGCCGCTGGCCGGCGCGGACGGCGTTGATCCAGCCGGCCCGCACCGGGAACCCGGCGAGTGGCTTCCAGGCCAGGTCGTACCGCCATTCGCCGCGGTGGTCGACGTGCAGGCTCTCGCCGTACACGGTGCCGACCCCGAACGGGAGGATGCGGTGCGGCGCCCGGCGGCCCAGCCGGGAGACGGCGGCCGCGAGGGGTCGACGGACCAGCCAGGGTGCGTTGATGTCGAAGAACGGGCTGTTGAGAAAGAGCCCGTCGACCAGGCCGGCGTCCCGGCGGGCGCCGGCCCAGAGCGAGATGATCAGGCCGCCGGTGGAGTGGCCCATGGCGAGCAGGGTGTCGTGCCCCTCGTCCGTCCGGATGATCTCGGCGGCGGCGTCCAGTTCGGGGAAGTAGTCGCTGAGGTCGTGGCAGAAGTTCGGGGTCTGGTGCGGCAGCAGGCTGCGGCCGTACTTGCGCAGGTCGAGCGCGTAGAAGTCCCAGCCCCGCGCGGCGTAGAAGTCGGCCACGTGGGTCTGGAAGAAGTAGTCGACGAAGCCGTGGACGTAGAGCACGGCCCGGCCGGTGGGGCGTTCGGCCCGCCGGCGGACCAGGGTCGCGACGACCGGTCCCTCGTCGTCGGTGCCCAGGTCGATCGTCCGCCGCTCGTACGGCGGCCCCAGCACGTCCGGTTCCACGACCCGACGGTACGCCGCCAAGCTACCCGGCGGTAGCCCCGCCCTGCTGGCCTGCCCCGTCCACCCGTACCGGTCCGGAACTCGCCGCACCCGCCGGTCCGTTCGATCAGGTGGCGGCGCAGGTAGTCGACACTAGGCCGATGGCAGCTAGCAGACGGCGACCATGATCAGGTCGTTGTCCACAGGCCGGTCCGTCGTCCACAGCCGGGGCGGCGCGGCTGGTGGCCGGGACGCCGCCGGTCGAGGCTCGGTCCGACAAGCCGAGTCTCCGTGGAGGGACGATGTTCGACACCTACGTCACAGTCGTCGGCAATGTGCTGACCGCGCCCGAGTGGCGCCGTACCACCCAGAGCAACACCCTGGTGGCCAACTTCAAGGTCGCCTCCACCGCCCGCCGCCTCGACCGGGACTCCGGCCGCTGGGTCGACGGGAACAGCCTGCGAGTGCGGGTGAACTGCTGGCGGAAGCTGGCCGAGGGGGTGGCCGCCTCGGTGGCGGTCGGTGACCCGGTGGTCGTCGCCGGTCGCCTCTACACCCGCGACTGGACCGACGACGCGGGCAATCACCGCACGCTCTACGAGTTGGAGGCGGTCGCGGTCGGGCACGACCTGTCCCGGGGGCGGGCCCGGTTCCTGCGCAACCGGCCGAGCATGACGACCAGCACCGTCGAGGATGCCGAGGCGGAGCGCCGGGTGCACGGCGAGGCGACCGAGCCGGTGCCGGTGGCACAGACGCCGGCCTCGCTCGACGACCGGCCGTTCGACGACGACTTCGAACTGCCGGAGTTCGACGCCCAGCGCGCAGGGCACGGCGTGCCCGGCGACCCGGACGGACCGGCGGATGACCTCGACGAGCTGGCCGACCCGTTTGACGGCCGCACCGCCGGCACCGCCGACGACGCGGCGGACGACGAACTGGCCCCCGAGCCCGACGACGGCACGGGCGAGCCCGCCCCGGAGCGCGACGTCGAGGGGTTCACGCCAGCGGGCCGGGGCCGGCGCGGCCGGCGGACGCCGGTGCCCGCCTGATCGTCGGGTCGTGCACGGGGGAGCGGGGTGGTGACGCCGGCGTGGCCACCCCGCCGTACGACTAGGCTGGCCGGCCGGAGGTGGTGCGGGGTGCGGCAGGCGACCGCCATGGCGAACGCGGCGGGGCTGGTGGCGGGCTACGCCCTGGACTCGCTGCTCGGCGATCCTCGCCGGTGGCATCCGGTGGCCGGCTTCGGTCGGGCGGCCGGCGCGCTGGAGCAGCGGATCTACCGGCCCGACCGGCCCGCGGGCGCGGCGTTCACCGCGCTCGCCGTCGGTACGCCGATGCTCCTCGGCGCTGCCGCCGCCCTCGCCACCCGGCGTCGGCCGGTGGCCCGCGCGGTGCTGGTGGCCGCCGGCACCTGGACGGTGCTGGGTGGTCGCACCCTGCGCCGCGAGTCGACGCTGATGGCGCGGGCGCTGCGCGACGGCGACCTGCCGGGTGCCCGTCGCCGGCTCAACCACCTCTGCGGTCGGGATCCGGCGGCGCTGGACGAGCCGGAGCTGGCCCGGGCCACCGTCGAGTCGGTCGCCGAGAACACCTCCGACGCGGTCGTCGCGCCGCTGGTCTGGGGCGCGATCGCCGGGCTGCCCGGCCTGCTCGGCTACCGCGCGGCGAACACGCTCGACGCGATGGTCGGTCACCGCTCACCCCGCTACGCCCGCTTCGGCACCCCGGCCGCCCGCCTGGACGACCTGCTCAACCTGGTCCCGGCCCGGCTGACCGGGCTGCTCACCATCGCGGTCGCGCCGATCGCGTACGGGGACCGCGGGTCCGCCTGGCGGGTGTGGCGCCGGGACCGCAACGACCACCCGAGCCCGAACGCCGGGCAGTGCGAGGCCGCCATGGCCGGGGCGCTCGGCGTGCGGCTGGGCGGCCGGAACGTCTACTTCGGGCGCTCAGAAACCCGGCCGTTCCTCGGCGACGGGCCCCGGCCGGAGGCGCGGCACCTGAAGCGGGCCGCCCGGATCTCCGGCGCGGTCGGGCTGGCCGCGCTCGGCCTCGCCGCGGGGTACCCGCTGACCGTGGGCCGGCTGGTGGGCGCCGCCGGCCGCGCCGCACTGCGCGGGCTGGGCGGGCCGGTGCGACGGGGGAGTGGGCGGTGAGCGGCGGGCTGCTGGTCGCCGGCACCACCTCCGACGCCGGCAAGAGCGTGCTCACCGCCGGTATCTGCCGGTGGCTGCGCCGTCAGGGTGTGCGAGTGGCGCCGTTCAAGGCGCAGAACATGTCCAACAACTCGGCGGTGGTGGTCGGCCCGGACGGGCGGGGCGGCGAGATCGGCCGGGCCCAGGCGATGCAGGCCGCCGCCTGCGGGCTCGCTCCGGATCTCCGCTTCAACCCGGTGCTGCTCAAGCCGGGCAGCGATCACGCCAGCCAGGTGGTGCTGCTCGGCGAGGCCGTCGACACCGTCACCGCCGGCAACTACCGCCAGCTGCGGCCCCGGCTCGCCGAGACGGCGTACCGGGCGCTGGACGAGCTGCGGGCCGCGTACGACGTGGTGATCTGCGAGGGGGCCGGCAGCCCTGCTGAGATCAACCTGCGGGCCGGTGACTACGTGAACATGGGGCTGGCCCGGCAGGCCGGGCTGCCCACCATCGTGGTCGGTGACATCGACCGGGGCGGCGTGTTCGCCTCGATGTTCGGCACGGTCGCCCTGCTCGACCCGGCCGACCAGGCCCTCGTCGCCGGCTTCGTGATCAACAAGTTCCGGGGCGACCTGGGGCTGCTCCAGCCGGGGCTGGACATGCTGCGCCGGGTGACCGGCCGGCCCACGTACGGGGTGCTGCCCTGGGAGCTGGACCTCTGGCTGGACGCCGAGGACTCACTGGCGTACGGCCGGGTGCTCGGCCGGCCGGCGGCACCTCGGGGCACCGACTGGCTCGACGTCGCGGTGGTCCGGCTGCCCCGGATCAGCAACGCCACCGACGTCGAGGCGTTCGCCACCGAGCCCGGCGTCCGGGTGCGGCTGACCATCGAGCCGGCCGAGCTGGCCGCCGCCGACCTGGTGGTGCTCCCCGGTTCGAAGTCGACCGTGGCCGACCTGGCCTGGCTGCGGGAGACCGGCCTGGCCGACGCCGTCCGCGCGCACGCCGCCGCCGGTCGGCCGCTGCTCGGCATCTGCGGTGGGTTCCAGATGCTCGCCCGGGTGATCCACGACCCGGTGGAGAGCCGCCAGGGCAGCGTCCCCGGGCTCGGGCTGCTGCCCGTCGAGATCACCTTCGACCCGCACAAGACGGTCCGCCGCGCCGCCGGCACGGCCGCCGGAGACGTGCCCGTCCACGGTTACGAGATCCACCACGGGCAGGTCTCCGCCGCCGACCCGGGGCTGGCGCCGCTGCTGAGGTACGCCGACGGCACCGGCGAGGGCGCCCGGCTCGGCCCGGTGCACGGCACCCACTGGCACGGCGCCTTCGAGTCCGACGCCTTCCGCCGCCGGTTCCTCACCGAGGTGGCCGGGATGGCCGGGCGGACGGGCTTCAAGGTCGCCCCGGACACCGCGTTCGCCGCCGCCCGCGAGCGGACCCTGGATCTCCTCGGTGACCTGGTCGAGGAGCACCTGGACACCGAAACCCTCTGGCGGCTGGTCGAGTCCGGGCCGCCGCCGGGCCTGCCGTTCATCCCGCCCGGCGCCCCGCCCGTGACCGGGTCTCAGTAGCGCACGTCGGCGGGGCGCTCGGACATCGGCAGTCCGGCCTCCTGCCATCCCTGCACCCCACCGATCATGTCGGTCGCGTGTCGCAGGCCGAGCGTCTGGAGACTCGCCGCGGCCAGACTGGAGCTGTAGCCGTGGCGGCAGACCACCACGACCACCCGGTCGTACCCGGTCGCCTCCGGGATGCGCCAGGCGCTGGCCGGGTCCAGCCGCCACTCCAGCGCGGTCCGTTCGATCACGATCGCCCCGGGCAGCTCGCCCTGCTCGCGCCGGTGCGCCTCGGTACGCGTGTCGACCAGCAGCGCACCCTTGCGGACCGCCTCGACGGTCTCGTGCGGGGTCAGCCGGTGGAGCCCGGCCCGGGCCTGTTCCAGCAGGGCGTCGACGCCCGGACACATCACGTCATGGAGCACCACCCGATGATGCCGGTGACGACGCCGACCCGACCGGCGAACGGCCCGCTGCACCACAGGATCCAGCGGACGGGGGACGTTCTCCGCCACGGAAGCGGTAGGCCGCAGCACGGAACCTGGGTCCGCTCCAGATCCCGCCAACGGCGGTGTCCGTACCCGGCGCCATCGCCACACCCGCACGAAGTGTGCACGCCCACTGGGCGCGGTCAGGCCACACCTGCCGCGAAAGTGGCCCCTCGCGGCACCCGTAGGCCACCGTTTCCGTGAAACTGCACCCTCCGGCAGGCGCGCCCACCGGGTGGCCGATGAGGTGGCGGCGGGCGACGCTAGCGTCGGTCGGGTGACGGCGGTGGTGGCGGTGGTCGAGGCGTACGCCGGGTTGGCGCGGCGGGTGCTCGCGGAGCCGGCGCGGCTGGGGCGTACCCGACTGGTGGCCGTGGACGGGCCGAGCGGCGCGGGGAAGAGCCTGTTCGCGACCCGCCTCGCGGACGCCCTCGCCGCACTGCCCGGCGGTGAGCGGCCGCCGGTGGTCCGCACCGACGACCTGCTGGACGGCTGGGACGACCAGCTCACCTTCTGGCCCCGACTGGAGCGGTGGGTGCTCGCGCCGGTACGCGCGGGCCGGCCGGGGGCCTACCGCCGGTACAGCTGGCTGCGGCGGTGCTTCCTGGACGGGGCGGTGCCGGTGCCCGCCGGGCCGGTGCTGATCGTCGAGGGGGTGAGCGCCGCCCGCGCGGCGATCCGGCCGGAGCTGACCCTGTCGGTGTTCGTCACCGCGCCCGCCGAGCTGCGGCTGTCCCGCGCGCTCGCCCGCGACGGCGCGGAGATCCTGCCCGAGCTGCGCCGCTGGCACGTCGGGGAGCGGGCACACTTCGCCGCCGACGGCACCGAAGCCGTGGTGGACGTCGTGGTCGACGCCGCGCCCACCCTGCCGCACGAGGCCGACCGGTACTACGTCCGCCGCCCCCGGCCGGACCGGGTCCCGCGCACCCGTCAGGTGGTTGGTGCACCGGTACCGGCGCCACCGGGTCCCGGCAGCGGTGCTCTCCGGGCAGGTCACGGGGACGGGCTCGGGCGGTGACCCCGGTAAGGCCGGCATACGATGCCGGTCATGACCACACCGATCATGTCCGAGTCCGAGGTACGGGCCGCCGTCGAGCGTGAGCTGCCCGGAGTCCGTGCCGACCTGGAACGCCTCGTCCGCATCCCGGGCATCGCCTTCGACGGCTTCGACCACTCGCACCTGGAGCGCTCCGCCGAGGCGGTGGCAGAGCTGCTGCGCGGCTGCGGCCTCGACACCAAGATCGTGCGTTCCGGCGGCCAGCCGGCGGTGATCGGGAAGAAGCCGGCCCCGCCCGGCGCGCCCACCGTGCTGATGTACGCCCACCACGACGTGCAGCCGGTCGGCGACCTGTCGCTGTGGGAGTCCGACCCGTTCGAGCCGGTGGAGCGGGACGGCCGCCTCTACGGCCGGGGCGCGGCCGACGACAAGGCCGGCATCATGGCGCACATCGCCGCGCTGCGTGCCTTCGGCGACCGGCTCCCGGTCGGCGTGGTCCTGTTCATCGAGGGCGAGGAGGAGTACGGCTCGGACTCGCTGGAGCAGCTGCTCATCGCGCACCGCGAGGAGTTGGCGGCGGACGTCATCGTCATCGCCGACTCGACCAACTGGGACGTCGGCGTGCCGGCGCTGACCACCTCGCTGCGCGGCATCGTCAACTGCTTCGTCGAGGTGCGCACCCTCGACCACGCCGTGCACAGCGGCATGTTCGGCGGCGCCGTGCCGGACGCCCTCACCACCCTGGCCAAGCTGCTCGCCACGCTGCACGACGCCGCCGGGAACGTCGCTGTCGAGGGCCTCGTCGGCCGGGAGGGCGCCACGGTCGACTATCCCGAGGACCGGTTCCGCGCCGAGGCCGGGCTGGTCTACGGGGCTGAGCTCTTCGGCACCGGCCGGATCACCGACCGGCTCTGGACCAAGCCGGCCCTCGCGGTGCTCGGCATCGACGCCCCGGCCACCGGGGAGGCGCCGAACGCGCTGGTCCCGGCCGCCAAGGCCAAGCTGAGCGTACGGCTGGCGCCGGGCGACGACCCGAAGCGGGCGTACGCGGCGCTGATCGCTCACCTGGAGAAGCACGCGCCGTGGGGCGCGCAGGTGACGGTGACCTTCGAGCACGACGGCGCCCCCTGCGTCATCGACGCCACCGGGCCGATGTTCGAGGCGGCGCGGGCGGCCTTCCGGGGCGCCTGGGACGGCGTCGACCCGGTCGACATCGGCGTCGGCGGTTCGATCCCGTTCATCGCCACCTTCCAGGAGATGTTCCCCGAGGCGGCGATCCTGGTGACCGGCGTCGAGGACCCGCACGCCCGGGCCCACGGGCCGAACGAGAGCCTGCACCTGGGCGAGTTCGCCCGGGTCTGCCTGGCCGAGGCGCTGCTGCTGGCGAAGGTCGCCGAGGCGGGCGCGAACCGGGGCTAGTTTCCGGCCCCGCCCGGTGTCGGAAGCGTAACTTCGCAGCCGATGTCGCAGTTTGCCGTGTGTCGGGCGCGGGGGTGTTATAGCCTCTCGAACATGCGTACGAACGACGAGATGGCGCGGCTCCAGGCCGCCGTGAGTGCTCTGGGGGACGTCGACGTCTCCGCGTGGCCCGAGGACACGCTCAAGGAACAGCTCGGCGAGCTCTCCGCCGCGCTGGTCGCGCTCGACACGCTGCTCACCCGGATCGCCGACGAGGTCCGCGCGCGTGGCCTGCGGATCGAGGAGCCGGTCTCGGCCTGACCGGGGCCGGCTCCGCCGCGCCCGCCGCTTCCCGGATCGATCCACCGATCGCCCGCCGCCCGATGAGCGCACTTCAACCGAAAGAGTGCCTATCCGACGCGGAGTGGCCACACTTTCGGTGAATCTGCGCAAGCAGGGTGCGGGGGCGGGGTGGTGTTGGGCGTCCCGGCCGGGTGGCGCGCGGGACCCGTCGCCCGGCCGGGATGCGACATCCCGTCGGAGGTGGCTGGCAGGATGGGACACGTGCGGTTCCTCGACCTGGCGGCCACCTCCGCCGCGGTGGGCGCCACCAGCGGCCGGCGGGCCAAGGTGGAGCTGCTCGCCGCCGCGCTGCGGTCGCTCGACCCGGCCGAGGTCCCGGCGGGCGCCGGCTATCTCGCCGGTGAACTGCGCCAACGGCAGACCGGCGTGGGCTGGGCCAGCCTGCGCGACCTGCCGCCGCCGGCCGCCGAGCCGACCCTGACCGTGGCCGGCGTCGACGCGGCGATCGACGAGCTCGCGGCGGTCCGCGGTCCCGGCTCGCAGGCCCGCCGCCGCGAGCTGCTCGGCCGGCTCTTCGCCGCGGCCACCGCCGACGAGCAGCGGCTGCTGGTCGGCCTGTTCAGCGGTGAGCTGCGCCAGGGCGCCCAGGCCGGCCTGCTCGCCGACGCGGTGGCGCGGGCCGCCGAGGTGCCGCTGGCGGCCGTCCGGCGGGCCCTGCTGCTCGCCGGCGACCTGCGCGAGGTGGCGGTCGCGGCGCTCTCCGGCGGCGCGGCGGCGCTGGCCGGCTTCGGGCTCCAGGTGGGCCGTCCGCTGGCCCCGATGCTGGCGCAGAGCGCCCCCTCGGTGGACGAGGCGCTCGCCGCCACCGGCACCCCGGCGGTGGTCGACGTGAAGCTCGACGGCATCCGGATCCAGGTGCACCGCTCCGGGCAGGACATCGCGGTCTTCACCCGCAGCCTGGACGACATCACCGCCCGGCTGCCCGAGGTGGTGGCCGCCGTCCGCGCCCTTCCGGCGCGGGAGTTGGTGCTCGACGGCGAGGCGATCGGGCTGGACGCCACCGGCCGCCCCGTGCCTTTCCAGGAGACCTCCAGCCGGGCCGCCCGGCGTACCACGCCCAGCACCACCGGCGGTACGGCGGTGGCCCCGGCCGTGCTCGCCGCCGCTGAGCGCACCGGCGACACGGTGCTTACCCCGTACTTCTTCGACCTGCTGCACCTCGACGGGGTGGACCTGATCGACCTGCCCGGCCGGGAACGCTGGGCCGCGCTGGCCGGTGCGGTCGACCCGTCACTGCTGGTCGGGCGGATGGAGGTGGACGGCCCGGAGCAGGCCGGCGCCGCCTTCGCGGCCGCGGTCGACGCCGGTCAGGAGGGGGTGGTGGTCAAGGACCCGGCCGCCCCCTACGATGCCGGCCGGCGTGGCTCGGCGTGGGTCAAGGTCAAGCCCCGGCACACCCTCGACCTCGTGGTGCTGGCCGTGGAGTGGGGTAGCGGGCGCCGGCAGGGCTGGCTCTCCAACCTGCACCTCGGCGCTCGGGACCCGCACACCGGCGAGTTCGTCATGCTCGGCAAGACGTTCAAGGGGCTCAGCGACGAGTTGCTGCGCTGGCAGACCGAGCGCTTCCTCGACCTGGCCGTGGAGAAGGGCGACTGGGTGGTCCGGGTCCGCCCCGAGCAGGTGGTCGAGATCGCGTTCGACGGGGTGCAGACCAGCAGCCGCTACCCGGGTGGCGTGGCGCTGCGGTTCGCCCGGGTGGTGCGCTACCGGGACGACAAGACGGCCGCCGAGGCCGACACCATCGACGCGGTCCGGGCCATCCACGCCGGGCGGCCCACCGGGTGAGTCGGCGGCGCCGGAGGCGGTACGCGGGCCGCCCCGACGCCGCAGTGTGCCCGCCGGTGGACCGGCCCGATCAGTGCGGGTCGGTCAAGTGGCGGCGGGCTCGGCGGCCCGGTCGACCGGCTTACGCGGCTTGTCCAGGCCGGCCGCGTGCCGCGCCTCCCGGCGCGCCACCCAGCCGTAGCCGAAGAGGCTCATGGCGGCGAAGAGCCACCACTGCACCACGTACCCGAAGTTCTGCCAGTTGTTGGTGTGCCCGATCGGGACGGCCTGGAAGGTCGGGTCGGCGGCCGGCGTCTGCTGGTCGAGCAGGACGTAGCCGCCGGCCACCGGGTAGGGCAGCTGCCTGGCGAGGCGGGGGAGGCTGATCCGCCGGGTCTCCAGCTTGCCGTTGCGCCGGTCGACCGCGCCGCCACCGCTCTCGCTGGCCACCACCCGGCCGGTGACCGTCACGTCGCCGCTGGGCGCGGCCGGCACCGGCGGCTGGGCGGTGGCGTCGCCGCCCGGGGCGGGCGGGATCCAGCCCCGGTTGACCAGCACGGCGGTGCCGTCTTCGAGGACGAGCGGGGTGAGCACCTCGAAGCCGACCTCCCGACCGATCGTGCGGCCGCGGACCAGGACCAGGTTCGAGGTGTCGTACCGGCCGGTGACGGTGACCTTGGACCAGGTGAGCTGGTCGGCCGGGGCCGGGCCGGTGGTGCCGGGCCCACCGGTCGGGGCGGGCAGGGCGTCGCGCAGCGGCGCGGGGGTCATGGTGGAGCCGGCGTCGATCCGCTCGTTGATCGCCGTACGGCCCCGGTAGCGGTCCAGCTGCCAGTTGCCGAGGAACACCATCACCGCGGCGGCGACCAGGGTGAGCGCGAGATAGCCCAGCCAGCGCGGGGTCAGCAGGAACCGGTACACGTCACAGAAGGCTACCCGTATGAGCCGGGCCACTGACCCGGACCGGGCCGGAACCGGTCGGCCGGCGGCCCTCGCCGGTCGGTCCCGGCGGGTATGGTCACGCGGGCGGAAATCACCGCGCACCGCCCACCGCGTACGTCCCGTCGCCTACGAGGAGTCGATGATGACCGTCGTGCCGCGCGTCGTGCTGAGCGCGCCCTCCTCGGGGCACGGCACCGGTGCACTCTCCCTCGGTCTGCTGGCCGCCCTCGCCGAGCGGGGGCTGGACGTGGCGGGCTTCAAGATCGGGCCGGACCAGGTGGACGCGGCGTACCTGGGGTTGGCCGCCGGGCGGCCGGGGCGGAACCTGGACCCGCGGCTGGTCGGGCCGGCGCGGATCGCGCCGCTCTTCGCACATGGCAGCGCGGGGGCGGGCTTCGCGCTGGTGCAGGGCACCCTCGGGCTCTACGACTCGATCACCGGCCGGCCGGAGGCCGAGTCCACCGCCGCCGTCGCCACCGCCCTGCGCAGCCCGGTGGTGCTGGTGGTGGACGTGGCCGCGATGGGCCAGTCGGTGGCCGCCCTGGTGCACGGCTTCCGCGCCTACGACGAGCAGCTCTGGCTGGGCGGCGTGATCCTCAACCGGGTGGCGTCGCCCCGGCACGAGGCGATGCTGCGCCTGGCGCTCGACGACGTCGGGGTGCCGGTCTACGGGGCGCTGCGTCGCCACGAGCTGCCCCCGGCGCTCCCGGCCCGCCGGCACGGCATGGTCCCGGTGGTCCAGCGGGACGGCGAGGCGCTGCGGGCGGTGGGCCGGCTGGGCGAGGCGGTGGCCAGCACGGTCGATCTGGACCGGCTGCTGGTGCTGGCCCGCTCCGCGCCAGAGCTGGCGGTCGAGCCCTGGTCGCCCACGTCGGTGGGCGGCTCGCCGGCCAGGGAGCGGCCGGTGGTGGCGCTGGCCGGCGGCCCGGGCGGCAGCTACAGCCACCCGGAGACGGCCGAGCTGCTGCGCGCCGCCGGGGCCGAGGTGGTCACCGTCGACCCGCTGCGGGACGAGGCGCTGCCCGCCGGGACCCGCGCCCTGGTCGTCGGCGGCGGGCTCCCCGAGTCGTACGCGGAGCAGCTCTCCGCCAACCGCCGCCTCTGCATCGCCGTGGCCGAGCTGGCCCGCACCGGTCGACCGGTGATCGCCGAGGGCGCCGGGCTGCTCTGGCTGGCCCGGGAGCTGGACGGGCAACCCATGTGCGGGGTGCTCGACGCGATCGGGTCGAGCCGGGACGGTCTGGTGATCGGCTACCGGGAGGCGGCCGCCAGCACCGACAGCGTGCTGGCCCCGGCCGGCACGAAGGTGGTCGGGCACAAGCAGCACGCCGCCGTGCTCACTCCGCGGGCCGGCGAGCGGGCGGCGTGGAGCTGGCCGACTGGTGCCCCGGAGGGCTTCGTCTGGCGGGGCGTGCACGCCTCGCAGCTCGTGCCGCACTGGGCCGCGTACCCGGAGATCGCGGCCCGGCTGGTCGCGGCAGCCGTGGCGCCGGCGGAGGCCCCGGCGTGATCGGGCAGGTGGCAGTGCGCCGCTTCCCGGCGCTGACCGTCTCCACCCCGCGCACCGAGGTACGCCCGCTCGCGGCGGCCGACGCCGAGGCGGCGGACGAGGTGTTCGGGGACCGGCAGACTCAGCGCTGGCTGCCGCTGGCCGAGTCGTCGGGGCGGATCGACGGGCGCGCCTGGTGCACCGAGCTGGCCCGGCAGCGCCGGGACAGCGGCGACGGTGACCACTACGGGGTGGTCCGGCGGGAGGACCAGCGGGTGGTCGGCTGCCTCTGGACCCGGCGCACCGACTGGGGCGCCCGACTGACCGAGGTGTCGTACGCGATCGCGCCGCACGCCCGGGGCTACGGCCTGGCGGCCGAGGCGGTGGACGCGGTGGCCATCGCGCTGATCCTGGAGCACGGCTTCCAGCGGGTCGAGCTGCGGGTGGCGCCGGGGAACGTGGCGTCCCGGCGGGTGGCCGAGAAGGCCGGTTTCAGCTACGAGGGCCTGCTCCGCAACGCGGGGTTCGTCCGCGGCGCCCGCGTCGACCTCGAAATCTGGTCCTTCGTCGCCGCCGACCTCCGCTGACCCTCCCAGCCCGGCAGGGCCCCGCCGCAGCACAGCGATCAAGAGGTTCGCGTCAGGATCCGGGGTCCTGGCCGCAAACCTCTTGATCAACTAACCCGGGCGCACCCCCGGGTCGTCGTGCGTCAGCCGACGATCTGGTCGGACGGTGGGGTGAACTGGCGGGTGGGCTGGCCCTTGAGCGCGTCGCGCAGAGTCATCGCCACCGCTTCGACGGGCACCTGGGACAGCCCGTCACCCACCGCGTTGAACGGGTTGTCCGGGTCGGCGATGAAGCTCGCCGCGGCCAGCTCCGGGGTGTAGCCGGCGAACCAGGCGGACCGGGTGCTGTCGGTGGTACCCGTCTTGCCGGCGACCGGGCGGCCGACCGTGCCGCGGACGCTGTCGGCGGTGGACCAGCCGCCGCAGCCGCCCTTGGCCGGGGTGTCACCGGTCGGGCAGCGGGCGGCGTCGGTGGCGGCCCGGGCCGCGTCCGCGCTGACCACCTGCCGGCAGCGCGGCTTGGCGACCTCCCGCTCCACCCCGCCGGCGGTGGTGTACATGGCCGGCGTGCCGTCCCGGTTCAGGATCGAGTTGACCGGGATGGCCTCGCAGTACCGGCCGTCGGCGGCCACCGCGGCGTACGCGTTCGCCATCTCCAACGGGGTGGCGTCGGAGACGCCCAGGGTGAACGCGCCCCACTTGTTCGCCTTGTCCGGCGAGGCGTGGTCACGGTCCACGTCGGTACGCCAGCGCAGCCCGAGCTGCTCGGCCAGGCGCACCCCCTTCTCCGCGCCGATCTTCTCCTCCAGCTGCACGAAGAAGGTGTTCACCGATTTGCCGAAGCCGGACCACATGGTCTGTACGCCGGTCATCGCGCCGCTGGCGTTGACCGGGGCCCACCCGTCGTAGATGGCCGACTGGTACTTGAACGGCGAGTTGATGGTGTCGGAGAGCTTCGTCCCGGAGTTGAGCGCGGCGAGCATCGTGAACATCTTGAACGTCGATCCGGCCTGGTAGCCGGGGAGTGTCCCCCCGCCGAGCAGCGGCGCGACGGTGTTCGGATAGTTCGCCTTGACGTTCGGGCCGGCCTCCGGGTTGGAGCTGTTCGGGTTCTCGCTCAGGTCGAGCGAGTAGGTCCGGTTCACCGCCATCGCCTTGATCCGTCCGGTGCCCGGCTCGGCGACCACGATTCCGTTGGCGAACGGGCTGCCGGTGCCGTCCTTGGCCCCCACGTTCTTCTCCGCCGCCTCCTGGATCTTGGGGTCGAGGGCGAGCACGATCCGGTAGCCGCCGCGGCGCAGCTTGTCCATCCGTTCCAGGCGGTTGGCCCCGAACGCCGGCTGCGAACTCCACCAGTTCTTCAGGTAGTCGCAGTAGAAGCCCCAGGTCGCCCGGTACTTCTCGAGGAGCGCGGCGCAGTCGTTCGGCGGGTTGGTGAGCCGCAGCCGGATCGGCTCGGCCTTGGCCCGGGCGGCGGCGTCGGGCGACAGGAAGCCGAGGCGGGACATGTTGTCGAGCACGTAGTTGCGCCGGCCGGTGGCGTCCTTCTGGTCGGAGGTGATCGGGTCGTACTCCGACGGGGACTTCACCAGGCCGGCCAGGGTGGCCGCCTCGGTCGGGGTGAGGGTGGCCGGGGTCTTGGAGAAGAAGATCTGTGCGGCCGCGTAGATCCCGTACGCCCGGTGGCCGAAGTAGGCCGAGTTGAGGTAGCGCTCGAGGATCTGTTCCTTGCTGAGGTGCTTCTCGATGTCGAGCGCCATGCGCATCTCCTTGACCTTGCGCAGGCTGGTCTGCTGGGTGGCTTCCTGGACCTCCTTCGGGGTCTTCGCGCTGTCCCGCAGGGCCATCCGGACGTACTGCATGGTCAGGGTCGAGGCGCCCTGGGAGACGCCGCCGGAGCGGGAGTTGGCGACGAAGGCGCGGGCCACGCCCTTCGGGTCGACGCCGCGGTGCTGGTAGAAGCGGTTGTCCTCGGCGGCGACGATCGCCTGCTGCACGTTCGGCGAGATGTCCTGGATCTTGGTGTACTGCCGGTACTCCTCGTAGAACATCGTCAGCACGGTCTTGCCGTCCGGCGCGTAGAGGTACGAGGTCTCGGCGGGTAGCGCGGTCTTGAGGATGTTCGTCTTCTGCTCCACTGCGTGTGCGGTGGCCTTGGCGCCGATGCCACTGAGGGCGGCCAGTGGAAACATCGCGGCGGAGACCACGATGCCGGCGATGAGCCCGGCGCGGAGGAGGAGAACGGCACGACCAGCGGAGGCACGGGGTCGGTTGCTCACGAGGTCAAGCTATGACATTTCCGATTCGGAAATGAGAAGAATTCATAAACGGGCGAGCGGGTCGAGCGGTGGTGACGCGTCCCACGCCGGGATCCGCTGTCCCGGGCGGCGGCTTCCCGGCAGGATCGCGGACATGCGTGCTCAGCTGACCGGGGCGCCGGCCGCCGCCGGGCCGGGAGCGGACCGGCGGGACGAGCCCGACCTCGGGCACCACGGGGACGCCGAGGCGACCCCGGGGCTGGTCGACCTGGCCGTCAACGTCCGCCGCGCCCCGATGCCCGACTGGCTGGCCGACCCGCTGGTCGCAGCGCTGGGCGAGCTGGCCGCGTACCCCGATCCCGGTCCGGCCCGGGCCGCCGTCGCCGCCCGGCACGGGCGTACCCCGGAGGAGGTACTGCTCACCGCCGGCGCGGCGGAGGGCTTCGTGCTGATTGCCCGGGCGCTGCGCGACGCCCGGCGACCGGTCGTGGTGCACCCGCAGTTCACCGAGCCGGAGGCCGCGCTGCGGGCCGCCGGGCACGCCGTCGAGCGGGTGCTGCTCGACCCGGCCGACGGCTTCCGGCTCGACCCGGCCCGGGTACCCGCCGACGCCGACCTGGTGCTGGTCGGTAACCCCACCAACCCCACCTCGGTGCTGCACCCCGCCGCGCAGGTCGCCGCGCTCGCCCGCCCCGGCCGGGTGCTCGTGGTCGACGAGGCGTTCGCCGACACCACCGTCGCCCCGGGCGTGGCCGGCGAACCCGAGTCCCTGGCCGACCGCCGCGACCTGCCCGGCCTGGTGGTGGTCCGCAGCCTCACCAAGACCTGGGGGCTGGCCGGCCTGCGGGTCGGCTACCTGCTCGGCGAGCCGGCGCTGCTCGCCCGGTTCGCCGCCGCCCAGCCGCTGTGGGCGGTCTCCACCCCGGCGCTCGCCGCCGCCACCGCCTGCGCGTCCCCGGCCGCCGTGGCGGCCGAGCGCGCCATCGCCGCCGGGCTCGCCGCCGACCGCGAGTACCTGGTGGCCCGCCTGTCCGGCCTCCCCGGGGTACGCGTCGCGGGCCGCCCGGCCAGCGCGTTCGTCCTGGTCCACCGGCCCGGCGCCGCCGAGGTGCGGGAGCGGCTGCGCGAGCGCGGCTGGGCGGTACGCCGGGGCGACACCTTCCCCGGGCTCGGCCCGGACTGGCTGCGGATCGCGGTGCGCGATCCGGCGACGACCGACGCGTTCACCGACGTGCTGGCGGAGATCCTGGAGGCATGATGCTGGAGTCCACCGTGGCGGCGATCCGGCCGCTCGACGAGCCCGCCATGGCGGCGGCCCGCGAGCTGCAGGGCCGGCTGACCAAGCCCGCCGGCTCCCTCGGTGCGCTGGAGCCCCTCTCCGTACGCCTCGCCGGGCTGGCCGGGGCCTGCCCGCCGCCGCTGCCCGAGCCGGCCGCGGTGGCCATCTTCGCCGGCGACCACGGCGTGCACGCCCAGGGCGTGACCCCGTGGCCGCAGGAGGTCACCGCGCAGATGATCGGCAACTTCCTGGCCGGCGGCGCGGTGGTCAACGCGTTCGCCCGGCAGGCCGGCGCCTCCGTCACCGTGGTCGACGTCGGCGTCGCCACCCCGCTCCCGGTCGACGCCACCGACCCGGCCGGGCCCCGGCTGGTCGCCGCGACCGTCCGCCCCGGCACCCGGGACATGACCGTGACCGCCGCGCTCACCAGGGACGAGGCGCGGGCGGCGGTGGAGACCGGCATCCGGATCGCCCGGGAACTGGTCGACGCCGGGGCGGGCATCCTGCTGACCGGTGACATGGGCATCGGCAACACCACCCCGGCCGCCGCGCTGGTCGCCGCGTTCACCGGGGCCGACCCGGCCGAGGTGACCGGGCGCGGCACCGGGGTGGACGACGGGACGTACGCGCGGAAGGTCGGCGTGGTGCGGGCGGCGCTGGACCGGCACGCGCCGGACCCGGCCGACCCGCTGGGCGTGCTGGCCGCGGTCGGTGGGCTGGAGCATGCCGCGCTGGCCGGGCTGGTCCTGGGGGCCGCCGCGCGCCGGGTGCCGGTGCTGCTGGACGGGGTGATCGCGGTCAGCGCCGCGCTGGCGGCCGCCGCATTCGCACCCGACGCGGTCGGGGCGATGGTCGCCGGGCACCGCTCCGCCGAGCCGGGCGCCACGGCCGCCCTGCGGCACCTCGGCCTCGACCCGCTGATCGACCTCGGGCTGCGCCTCGGTGAGGGCACCGGCGCGCTGCTCGCGCTCCCGGTCGTCACCGGCGCGGTCCGAGTGCTGCACGAGGTGGCCACCTTCGACTCGGCGGGCGTGGCGGAGAAGTGAGCGAGCGGAGCATGAGGCTCGGTAGCGAGGCGGCGGCGTGACTGGCAACCCGTACCCCCTCGGGCTGCGGCTGGCCGGCCGGCGGGTCGTCGTGGTGGGTGGGGGAGCGGTGGCCACCCGGCGCGTGCCCGCGCTGCTCGACGCCGGCGCGGACGTCCTGCTGGTCGCGCCGGAGCTCACCCCGGCGCTGCGGGCGCACGCCGACGCGGGCCGGCTGCACTGGGTGCCGCGCCGCTTCGCCCCCGCCGACCTGGACGGTGCCTGGCTGGTCCAGGTGGCCGTCGACGACCCGGCCGCCGCGGCCGCGGTCAGCGCCGTCGCCGCCGAGCGCCGGATCTTCTGTGTCCGCGCCGACGACCGGGCGGCGGCCACCGCGTGGACCCCGGCGGTCACCCGGCACGGCCCGGTCACCGTCGCCGTGCTGGGCGGCGGCGACCCGCGCCGCGCGATGGCCGTCCGGGACGCCGTCCGCGACCTGCTGAGCGTGCGTCCCCAACCGTCCGGTAGGACCGGCGGCGCACCCGGACGGGTGGCGCTGGTGGGCGCGGGGCCGGGTGATCCGGAGCTGATCACCGTGAAGGGTTGGCGGTTGCTCACCGGGGCGGACGTGGTGGTCGCCGACCGCCTCGTCCCCGGGCTGCTCCTCGACGAGCTGCGCCCCGATGTGGAGCTGGTCGACGCCTCGAAGATCCCGTACGGGCCGTCGCGCGCGCAGGAGGAGATCAACCGGATCCTGGTGGACCGGGCCCGGGCCGGGAAGTTCGTGGTCCGGCTCAAGGGCGGCGACCCGTACGTCTTCGGTCGGGGCGGGGAGGAGCTGCTGGCCTGCGCCGAGGCGGGCGTACCGGTGACCGTGGTGCCCGGGGTGACCAGCGCCGTCGCCGTACCCGCGGTGGCCGGTGTGCCGGTCACCCACCGGGCGGTGGCGCACGAGTTCACCGTGGTCTCCGGCCACCTGGCCCCCGACTCGCCGGCGTCCCTCGTCCGCTGGGAGGCCCTCGCCGGCCTGCGCGGCACCCTGGTCGTCCTGATGGGCCTGAAGAACCTCGCCGCGATCAGCGCCACCCTGGTCGCCCACGGCCGCACGGCGGAGACCCCGGTGGCCGTGGTCCAGGAGGGCACGACCAGCGGCCAGCGGACACTCCGCTCGACGCTCGGCGCGGTGGCGGTCGACGTGCTCGAGGCAGGCGTCCGCCCGCCCGCCATCGTCGTCATCGGCGACGTGGTGGGGGTGCTCGACGTCTGACCCGGCTCGTCGTCGGGGGTTTCCGGGAGCCCGCTCGCTCCGGGCGGTCAGGCTTGATCCCTGCGCGAGCGGGCTCCCCGGAAACCCGGTTGTGGGTGGGGTCCGTCCGTCGGTGTGCGGGAGCAATGAACGGCGGCCGGAGACTCCTCGTCTCCGGCCGCCGATGTCGCTGGTCAGGTCACTGCTTGAGCATGTTGTCCAGCAGCAGGGCGCAGCGGATCAGGCCGAGGTGGCTGTACGCCTGCGGGTGGTTGCCCAGGCCGCGCTCGGCGAGCGGATCGTACTGCTCCGGGAGCAGCCCGGTCGGGCCCGCCGTGTCGATCATCTGGACGAACAGCTCCTCCGCGTCGGTGCGCCGGCCGGTGCGCAGGTACGCCTCGACCAGCCACGCCGTGCAGATGTGGAAGCCGCCCTCCCGGCCGGGCAGGCCGTCGTCCCAGTGGTACCGGTAGACGACCGGGCCGCTGCGCAGGTCCGCCTCGATCTTGAGCACGGTGGAGAGGAAGCGCGGGTCGTCGCCCGGGAGCAGCCCGGACAGGCCGATCCACAGCGACGAGGCGTCCATGTCCTCGTGCCCGTACGCGACGCTGTACGCCTCGGCCACCTCGTGCCAGCCGTACTCCAGCACGTTCGCGGCGATCCGGTCGCGCAGCTCCACCCACTCCGGCCGGTCCTCGTGGCCGTGCTGCCGGACCACGTGCAGTGCCCGATCGACGGTCATCCAGCACATGACCTTGGAGAAGATGTGGTGCCGCGGCGGGAGGCGGGCCTCCCAGATGCCGTGGTCGGGCTCGTGCCAGCGGCGGCGGACCGCCTCGACCATGTTGTCCAGCACCCGCCACTCGTCCTCGCGGACCGAGCCCCGCGCGTCGGCCACCGCGGCGATCAGGTCGGCGATCGGGCCGAAGACGTCGAGCTGCAGCTGGTGGTTGGCGAGGTTGCCGACCCGGACCGGCCGGGAGCCGGCATACCCGGGCAGGGTGTCGATGACCGCCTCGGCGCCCAGTTCGTACCCGTCGACGGTGTAGAGCGGGTGCAGTCGCTCCGGGTGCCCGCCGGTGCGCTCGACCACGCCGTCGATCCAGCGCAGCAGCGCCTCGGCCTCCTCGGTCGAGCCGAGGTCGACCAGGGCCCGAGCGGTCATCGACGCGTCCCGCAGCCAGCAGTAGCGGTAGTCCCAGTTCCGGACGCCGCCCAGCTCCTCGGGGAGCGAGGTGGTCGCCGCGGCGAGGATCGAGCCGCTGGGCTCGTGGCAGAGCGCGCGTAGGGTGAGCGCGCTGCGGGCGACCAGGTCCCGGGCGGTGCCGGGCAGCCGCAGCCCGGCCACCCAGTCCTTCCAGGGCTGCTCGGCGGCGGCCTGCCGCTCGTGGATCGGCACCGTGTGGTGCTCCAGGCTCTGCGTGCCGAAACGCAGCTCCAGCACGACCTGCCCGCCCAGCGCGGACAGGTCGACCACGGCCTTCGCCGTCTCGTTCACCCCGTCGCTGGTGACGTCCCAGTTCAACCCGGGCGAGTAGAGCGCCATCGGCTCGTTGGAGCCGAGCACCAGGAGGCCGTCGTCGATCGGCTGCAACTGCACCGCCACCTGGCCGAACTCCGGCCGAGGGGCGAAGTCCACCCGGGCCCGGCCGGTGCCGGTGAGCACCCGGACCAGCGTCGAGTCGCCGGTGACGACGGCCGGACCGTCCGGGGTGGTCTCCGCCGCCGGCACGTCCAGCCAGTCGGTGACGGTCAGCCCGGACCAGCGGGTCTCCACCGTCATGGTGCCGCTGCGGTAGCGCTGACCGAGCGGGATGCCGCCGCGCTCCGGCGAGATGCTGAAGTGCCCGGCCGGGCTGCCGCCGACCAGGTCGGCGAAGATCGCCGCCGAGTCCGGCTTCGGGTGGCACAGCCAGGTGATCTTGGCGTCCGGGGTGAGCAGCGCGACGGTCCGGCCGTTGGCCAGCATCGAGTGCCGCTCGATCGGCACCGCGCGTTCGCCGAAGAGCCAGTGCCGCCGGGTCTCCAGCAGCAGGCCCAGCGCCCGGGCCGCCTCGATCGGCTCGGCCACCCGGTAGTCGGCCTGGGTGTCGCCGGGGCCGATCTTGATGCCGACGTCCGGGCCGTGCAGGTTGCCGAAGGCGTTCTCGTCGGTGACGTCGTCGCCGATGAAGAGCACCGCGCTCGCCGCGAGCTGGGTGCGAAGCTGGTCGACGGCGGTGCCCTTGTGGGTGGCCACCACCGACAGCTCGATGACCTCCTTGCCCTGCGTGACGGTCACCTCGTCCCAGGTGGCCGGGCCGCTGCGCACCGCCTCGACGGCGGAGGCGGCCACCTGCGGGTCCACCCCGCGGGTGTGCATCGCGACGCTGGCCGGCTTGCGCTCCAGCCGTACGCCGGGGTGGTCGGCGGCGATCTGGCGCAGCGCGTCCCGCAGCCGGGTCCGCACCGCGATCAGCTCGGGGGAGAGCCGCTCGACGAAGCCGATGTCGAACTCCGAGCCGTGGCTGCCGACCAGGTGCACCTCGCTGGGCAGCCGGGAGAGCGTGGCCAGGTCGCGCAGCGCGCGCCCGGAGACCACCGCGACGGTGGTCTGCGGCAGCGAGGCCAGCGCGCGGACCGCGGCCACCGACTCGGGCAGCGGGACGGCCTTGCTCGGGTCCTCGACGATCGGCGCGAGCGTGCCGTCGTAGTCGCAGGCGACCAGGAGCTGCGGAACCCGGGCGATCCGGCCGATGGCGGCACGCAGCTCGGGATCCATGACGGGGTGGGTGGCGGTGCTGGGGGAGTTCACGCCGCCTCCGCATCGGGCACGCCGAGTTCGGTCAGGAACGACTTGGCCCAGTGCCCCACGTCGTGGGTGCGCAGGTGGCGCTGCATTATCCGCATCCGGCGGCGGGCCTCGGGTTTCTCGACGTGCACGGCGCGCAGCAGCGCGTCCTTGACCGCGTCGGGGTCGTGGGGGTTACACAGGAAGGCCTGGCGCAGCTCAGTGGCGGCGCCGGCGAACTCACTGAGCACGAGCGCGCCGCCCTGGTCGGCGCGCGATGCGACGTACTCCTTGGCCACCAGATTCATTCCGTCTCGCAGCGGGGTCACCATCATCACGTCTGCCGCGACGTACATCGCGGCAAGTTCGGAGCGACTGTACGACTGATGCAGATAATGCACCGCCGGCACGCCGACCCGTCCGAATTCACCATTTATCCGGCCGACCTCCCGCTCGACCTTCACTCGAAGTGCCTGGTAGTGCTCCACCCGTTCCCGGCTCGGCGTGGCCACCTGCACCATGACGGCGTCCGGAACTGTCAACTTTCCGTCAGCCAGGAGTTCGCGGAAGGCCTTGAGCCGCAGCTCGATGCCCTTGGTGTAGTCCAGCCGGTCGACGCCCAGGACGATCGTCTTCGGGTTGCCCAACTCCTCGCGGATCTGCTTGGCCCGGGCCTGGATCGCCGGGTCCTCGGCCAGCCGCTCCATCTCCCGGGTGTCGATGGAGATCGGAAAGGCGCCGGCCTTCACCTGCCGGCCGTCGACCTGGATCATCTGCCCCTCGTAGCGCAGCCCGAGCAGGTGCCGGGCGAGCCGGACGAAGTTCTGCGCGGCCAGCCGCTGCTGGAAGCCGACCAGGTCCGAGCCGAGCAGGCCGCGCAGGATCTCGGTCCGGAACGGCATCTGCATGAACAGCTCGATCGGCGGGAACGGGATGTGCAGGAAGAACCCGATCCGCAGGTCCGGCCGCAGCTCGCGGAGCATCGCCGGGACCAGCTGGAGCTGGTAGTCCTGCACCCAGACCGTCGCGCCCTCGGCCGCGACGTCCGCCGCGGCCTCCGCGAACCGGGCGTTGACCAGCCGGTACGTCTCGCGCCAGCGGCGCTTGTAGACCGGGGTCTCCACGGCGTCGTGGTAGAGCGGCCAGATCGTCGCGTTGGACTGGCCCTCGTAGTAACGCTCCAACTCCTCGGCGCTCAGCGGCACCGGATGCAGCCGGATCCCCTCCAGGTCGAACGGCTCCGGCGCGGCCCCGGTGCCGCCGGCCCAGCCGACCCAGGTGCCCTGGTGGTCGGCGAGGACGGGATGCAGCGCGGTGACCAGCCCGCCCGGGCTCCGCCGCCACTGCCGTCCTTCGGGTGTGCTCACCTCGTCGACCGGCAGTCGGTTCGCCACTACGACAAAGGAGCTACGGACGGTCACGATCGGCCACCTCCGGGTGCTGACGGGTCCACCGCGATGAGCGTACTGAGCGTATCTGCGGCGTCTGTTCCCCCGTGCGGAGTCAGGTACCCGTCCCACCCCAACCGAACCACAGACGTGATCTTGTAGACAACCCCCGACGAGCACCTCGACCAGTCACTCGGGGCGGGGTGATGTGGGCGGAGCCGGCCGTACCTGTCAGGATTGACGGTGGCGTGCGCGTGGCCGGCCCCGGCCGGCGGCGGCGGGCGGAGATGCCGACCCGCGCCCGTGCCCGCGACCCAGACGCAACCGACGGAGGTAGCCCGCACCGTGGCCCAGTTCATCTACGTCCTGGAAAAGGCGCGCAAGGCGCACGGCGACAAGGTCGTGCTCGACAACGTGACGCTGAACTTCCTGCCGGGGGCCAAGATCGGTGTGGTCGGCCCGAACGGCGCCGGCAAGTCCAGCCTCCTCAAGATCATGGCAGGCTGGGACCAGCCGAGCAACGGCGAGGCCCGGCTGATGCCCGGCTACACCGTCGGCATGCTGGCGCAGGAGCCGCCGCTGAACGACGCCAAGACCGTCCTCGGCAACGTCGAGGAGGCGGTCGCCGAAACCAAGGCCAAGCTGGAGCGGTTCAACAAGATCGCCGAGCAGATGGCCACCGACTACTCCGACGAGCTGATGGAGGAGATGGGCAAGCTCCAGGAGGAGCTGGACAACGCCGACGCGTGGGACATCGACTCCAAGCTCGAGCTGGCCATGGACGCGCTGCGCTGCCCGCCGCCGGACACCGACGTGACCAAGCTGTCCGGCGGTGAGCGCCGTCGGGTGGCGCTGTGCAAGCTGCTGCTGGAGGCGCCCGACCTGCTGCTGCTCGACGAGCCCACCAACCACCTGGACGCGGAGAGCGTGCAGTGGCTGGAGCAGCACCTGGCCAAGTACGCCGGCACGGTCATCGCGATCACCCACGACCGGTACTTCCTCGACAACGTGGCCGGCTGGATCCTGGAGCTGGACCGCGGCCGGGCCATCGGCTACGAGGGCAACTACTCCACCTACCTGGAGAAGAAGGCCGCCCGGATGGCCGTCGAGGGGCGCCGCGACGCCAAGATGAAGAAGCGCCTCGACGAGGAACTGGAGTGGGTCCGCTCCAACGCCAAGGCCCGGCAGACCAAGTCCAAGGCCCGGCTCGACCGGTACGAGGAGATGGCCACCGCGGCGGAGCAGACCCGCAAGCTGGATTTCGAGGAGATCCAGATCCCGCCAGGTCCCCGACTGGGCAGCACCGTTATCGAGGCGAGCAGCCTGACCAAGAGCTTCGGCGACCGGGTGCTGATCGACGGCCTCAGCTTCTCGCTGCCGCGCAACGGCATCGTCGGTGTGATCGGCCCGAACGGCGTCGGCAAGACCACCCTGTTCAAGACCATCGTCGGGCTGGAGGAGCCGACCACCGGCTCGGTCAAGGTCGGCGACACGGTCTCGCTGTCGTACGTCGACCAGAGCCGGGCGGGTCTGGCCGGCGACAAGACGGTCTGGGAGACGGTCTCGGACGGGCTGGACCACCTCCTGGTCGGCAAGGTCGAGATGCCGTCGCGGGCGTACATCGCCGCGTTCGGGTTCAAGGGGCCGGACCAGCAGAAGCCGACCAAGGTGCTCTCCGGTGGCGAGCGGAACCGGCTCAACCTGGCGCTGACCCTGAAGATCGGTGGCAACGTCATCCTGCTCGACGAGCCGACCAACGACCTGGACGTGGAGACCCTCGGCAGCCTGGAGAACGCGCTGCTGGAGTTCCCGGGCTGCGCCGTGGTCATCTCCCACGACCGGATGTTCCTGGACCGGGTCGCCACGCACATCCTGGCCTGGGAGGGCGACGACCAGAACCCGGCCAAGTGGTTCTGGTTCGAGGGCAACTTCGAGGCGTACGAGAAGAACAAGATCGACCGGCTCGGCGCCGAGGCCGCCCGTCCGCACCGGGTGACCTACCGCAAGCTCACCCGTGACTGACCGCTTCGTCTACCACTGCACGCTGCGCTGGTCCGACCTGGACGCGTACGGGCACGTCAACAACTCGCGCTTCCTCACCCTCTACGAGGAGGCGCGGGTGGCGTTGATGTTCGCCGGCGGCCGGGCGTGGGGGGTGGGCTCGTTCGCCGACGGGGTGGTCATCCGCCGGCACGAGGTCGACTACCTGCGCCCGGTCGACTACGCGCTGGGCCGGGCCACCGCGGAGGCGGCGCCTACGGTCCGCATCGAGCTCTGGGTGGAGGAGCTGCGGGCCGCCTCGTTCACCGTCGCCTACGAGCTGTACGACGGCGAGGTGCTGGCCAGCCGGGCCCGGTCCGTCCTCGTCCCGTTCGACCTGGCGGCGCAGCGGCCCCGCCGGATCTCCCCGGAGGAGCGGGCCTTCCTGCTCGGGTACGCGCCGGGGGTGGCGGAGTGAGCGCGCGGAGCGGTTCCGCGCGCCCCGCGGCCGGGAGCCGAGGGGGCGGCGTGAGAGTGCGGCGCGGGCCGGTCCGGCGAGCCCCGCGGTCGCGAACCGAGGAGCTCGGGTGACCGGGCCGACGGCGGGGCACGGGCTCGACGGGGTGGCCGACGCGGGGGCCTTCCTGGCCCGGCTGGTCCGGCTGGACCCGGCCACTCTGGTCCGGCTCCGGCCGGTGCCCGGCGTCGGCCGTACCGCCCTCTGGGCCCGGTTGCCGTGGGGCGTCCTGGTGGTCCGCACGGTCACCGGGACGGCCCCGGGTGACGTCACCGTCGCCGCCGGGGAGTTGCTGGCCGAGCTGTCGGCCGGGGGCGCCGCGCTGCCCCGGCGTCGCGACGACGGCTGGCGCTGGCCGCTGCCGCCGCCGGCCAGTCGGGCGGTGGAGGCCCTGCCCGCCGAGGACGTACGCCGGATCGCCGCCGCGGCGGCCGGGACACTGCGCGAGGCGGCCACGCACGGCGTGGCGGGCCGCGCGGTGGGGCAGCGCGCGCTGCGGGACGCGCTGCTGGACCACGTCGCCGTGGTGGTGACTCCGGACGACGCGCCGGACGCCCCGGTGGAGGTGCCGCAGCGGTTGGTGCAGGGGCTGGTCCGGATGGGCTTCGTCGGCACCGGCGACATCCGGGTACGCGTCGCCGGCCGATGGGTCGGTCTGGTCGGACCGTACGGAGCGGCCTGGTCGCGGAAGGTGGCGGAACTGAGCCTTACGCCCACAATCACTCATCCGAACGGATGACCCCGGATCATCCTTCCGGTTTGGTGCGTCCGTTGGGGGGATGCCTCAGCCCGGCTGTACGGGTACCGTCCATGCTCGGATCCAACGCACCGTAGGCGGCTGGATCCGCTGGGGAGTGAGGTGCGCGAGCGATGCCGTGGTGGTCATGGCGCCCAGGTCCCGCCAGTGGCGGCGATCCGGAAACTCGAACCGGGATCACAGTGGAGGAAACCGTCCGGGTCGGACCGCCGACCCCCCGCCAGCCGGGGGACGACACCCCGGCCGCCGAGCGGCCCGTGATCGCGGACATGCCGGCAACCGTCGCCCCGGTCACCCTCCGCCGGGTCTGCGACGCGCTCGACCTGCTCGACGTGCGTTACCTGGCCGACGGCGACGGCAACCTGCTGGCCATGTGGGAGCGGCACGCGGTGCTGGTCACCCTGGAGGGGCCGGACGACGAGATCCTGGTGATGCGAGCCCGTCCACACGCGACGGTGCCGCCGGACTGGGCCGACCGCGCCTACCGCGTGGTCAACGAGTGGAACCACACCCGACGGTTCTGCAAGGCGTACATCGGCGACCCGACCGAGCGCGGTCAGCTCCCGATCTACGCGGAGCTCCAGGTCCCGCTCGGCGCCGGCACCCACGACGCGCTGCTGGTCGAGATGCTCGACTGCGGCGCCGCGGTGGCCACCACCTTCGTGGACTGGCTGCACGACGAGGGCGCCCTGCTCTGACCGCGCCGGCCGGGGCCCCCGGGCCCCGGCGCCGCGCGATCCGCTGCCGTCAGGCCCCGGCGGCCGGGTCCTCCATCACGTTGACCATGAAGTACGCGGCCCGCTCCAGGTAGTCCCAGAGCGCGTCGGCGATCTCCGGCGGCAGGTCCAGCCGGTCCACGGCGCGCCGCATGTGGCGCAGCCAGGCGTCCCGCTCGGCCGCCCCGATCCGGAACGGCGCGTGCCGCATCCGCAGCCGCGGGTGGCCACGCTGCTCCGAGTAGGTGTGCGGGCCGCCCCAGTACTGCATGAGGAACAGGGTCAGCCGGTCGGCCGCCGGGCCGAGGTCCTCCTCCGGGTACATCGGGCGCAGCAGCGGGTCATCGGCAACACCCGCGTAGAACTCGTCCACCAGCTTGCGGAAGGTGGGTTCGCCGCCGACCGCCTCGAAGAGGGTCATCGACTCGCCTGGGGAATTCACCCTTCCATCCTGCCAGGTGCCGACTGCGCAACCGCCCCGCCCACCGGCCGGCGGGAGTCAGCTCACCCCACCGCGTGCCGGCGCCGGCCCCGCTCACCGGAGCGGTTGCCGATCACGCCGGACGCGCCCGTCATGGCCGGGGCGTGCGGGTCTGGGCCGGCGGCGTCCCGGGCGACCGAGTCGGCCTCGGCCGCCGCGACGGTCGCGGCCACCGTCTCCGGGCGCGGCCAGGTGAGCACCGCCAGGAGCATCAGCCCCACCCCTGCGGCACTCCACACGCCCACCACCGCGGGGATGCTGAACCGTTCGGCGAGCGCCCCGGTGACCAGCACGGCGGCACCCTGGGTGATCTGCGTGCCACTGGCCATCACGCCGAACGCCCGGGCCCGGTAGCCGTCCGGCAGGGCGCGGACGAACAGGCCGTTGGCCACCGGCAGCAGCCCGCCCACGGCGAAGCCGCAGCCGGCGGCGAGGAGCGCCACCAGGAGCGGCGGCGGGTCGAGCAGGGCGGGAACGAGCGCCGCCGGGGCGAGGACCGCCAGCGGGCGGATCAACGCCACCCGGCGGTCCGGGGCGACGAGCCGGCTGATCAGCAGCCCGCCGAGGATGTAGCCGACCGGGTTGGCCGCCATGATCACCGCCTGGGCGGTGCCGGCGTCCATCGCGCCGTCGGTCCGGTTGGCGGCCCATGGGGCGGCCAGCCCCTCCGGCACGATCGAGAAGACCACCGCGCTGAACACCACCACGGCGATGGCCCGCAGGACCTGCTGACCGAAGACGATGCGGAAGCCCTCACCGGTCTCCCGCAGCAGGTGGCTGCGGTGCGCGGCGGTCATCGCGGGCGGTCGGTCCCGGAGGCCGAACCGGCACAGGGCGGCCGACAGGCCGAAGGTGGCCGCGTTGATCAGCAGGGCGACGTTGGGGTCGATCGCGGCGATCGCCGCGCCGAGCAGGTAGCCGACGACCTGGGCGGCCTGGGCGGTGCTCGCGGTGACCGACAGGCCCAGCACCAGCCGGTCGCCAGTGAGGATGTGCGGCGTCAGCGCGGACCGGGCGGCCTGGCTCGGCGGGTTGGCCAGGGTGGCGGCGAAGATCAGGGCGAGGATCGCCCAGGGGGGCATCACCGGCACGGCCACCAGTGCCATCAACGCCATCCGGATGACGTCACAGATCACCATGACCTGCCGGTACCGGTGCCGTTCGGCCAGCGCGGAGAGCAGTGGGCCGCCGATCAGCCAGGGCAGGTAGCTGGCCGCGAACGCGGCGGCGGAGAGCGCCACCGAGTCGGTCTCCCGGTAGACCAGGACGGTGACGGCGGCTTTGGCCAGGTAGTCGCCGACCCAGGAGAGGGTGCTGGCGGTGAAGAGGGCGCGGAACTCCGGCTGGCTGAACACGTCGCGGAAGGTGGCCGAGCCCTCCTGGGCGGGTCGCTCGTCGGACACCGTCGCCTCCATCGTCCCCGGGCCGACCACTCGTGGTGGGACCGACCGGGAACCGTCGTCAGGTTTACGGATCAGCGAGGACACGAGCACGCTCCGACCGGAGCGTGCTTACCGGATTCTGCCCGATCGTCTGACAACTGGCTAGGGTGAACGGATTGATCGTCGCATCTCCGACTGAACGATCGGACGATACCCGAGGGGCCGCACGGCGCGCGACCCCCGCCAACCGCCGGCCCCGCAGGGCCGGGTGGCGACCGGCCTCAGGTCGCCCCGCCGGTGCCCGTCTCCCCGGGAGTCGGGACGTTGGGCGGCAGGCCCGGGTAGAGCCGGGCCGCCGCGATCCGGGCGGTGATGCCGGAGTTCTCCAGCGCCTCGGCCAGCCGGCGGCGCAGCTCGCGGCCGACGGCGAACTGCCCGTCGGCGGTCGTCTTGACCACCGTGCGGATCACTGCCCCGTCCACCGTCATCTGTTCGACGCCGAGCACCTCCGGCGGCTCGACGATCTGGGCTGCCAGCTCCGGGTCCATCGCCACCGACGCGGCCGCCGTACGCAGCACCGCGCTGGCCTCCTCGGTGCCGGCGAAGCCGATCGGCAGGTCCACCACCACCAGGGCCCACCCCTGGCTCTTGTTGCCGACCCGGACGATCTCGCCGTTCCGGATGTACCAGAGCACGCCCCGGCCGTCCCGGACCGTGGTGACCCGCAGGCCCACCGCCTCCACCACACCGGTCGCCTCGCCGAGGTCGACGGTGTCGCCGACGCCGTACTGGTCCTCGATCAGCATGAACAGGCCGGCGATCAGGTCCTTGACCAGGCTCTGCGCGCCGAAGCCGAGGGCGACGCCGGCGATGCCGGCGCTGGCCAGCAGCGGGGCCAGGTCGAAGCTGAACTCCTTCAGCACCATCAGCAGCGCGATGCCGAAGATGAAGGCGGTGACCATGCTGCGCAGCACCGAGCCGATCGCCTCGGCGCGCTGCCGCCGCCGCTCCGGCACGAAGTCCTCCGGGTTCGCCGCGGCGCTGGGGATCCGCTCGCGCAGCGGCTTGAGCAGGGTGGGCACCGAGGTCTCGCTCGTCGTCCGGACGAGCCGGTCGATCGCCCGGTGCAACGCCCAGCGGGCGACGAAGGCCAGCAGCAGGATCAGGATGATCCGCAGCGGCTTCAGCACGATCCAGTAGCTGCCCTCGGCGAACCAGACTGAGCCGGTCAGCTCCAGTACCTGCTTGCACAGGGGGTCGGTCCGGCAGTCGACGGACGGACTCGGGCCGGGGTCGGGCGCGGCGGCCAGAACGCGGAGCATCAGGTCGGCGGTACTCACCCTGCTTTCGTACCGCACGGCTCCTGGACGTCCGCTGCTGACCCACCGCGACGGGGGCCCGGTCACCCCCTCCCGGTGAACCGGTCATCGTGGCACAGCCACGAAAGGTTCATGAGGGTACCCCGGATTAGTACGTGCAATCGCGGGTCCGATCAGGGACGATGGGCGCAGCGGACGTCGGTGATCCGGCCGGCGTCGGTGCGGCTCCCCGCTGCCTGCGGGGCACCCCCCGGCGCAAACAGCGGCAGGAGCGGCTGGACCGGGAGGGTGAGCACGATGCCTGACATACGACCCACGGCGGGCTCTGGTGCACTCGTTCTCAACGCCACCTACGAGCCGCTGTGTGTCGTGTCGGTGCGTCGCGCCGCGATCCTCGTGCTCTCCGCCAAGGCCGTCTGCGTCGCGGACGGCGACGGCGTCCTGCACAGCGCCCGCAACGCGCTCCCGGTCCCCTCGGTGGTCCGGCTGACCCGCTACGTCCGGGTGCCCTACCGCACCCATGTCGGGCTCTCCCGCCGGGCCATCTTCGCCCGGGACGGCTGGCGGTGCGCCTACTGCCGCGGTCCGGCCGAGACCATCGACCACGTCTTCCCGCGCAGCCGGGGCGGCCGGCACGCCTGGGAGAACGTGGTCGCCGCCTGCGCCCGGTGCAACCACACCAAAGGGGACAAGACGCCGGCGGAGCTGGGCTGGCGGTTGCACAGCCTGCCGGCGGCCCCGAAAGGGACGGCCTGGCGGGTGCTCGGGCACCGGGCGCCGGACCCGCGCTGGGCGGACTGGCTGGACCTGCGCGAGCCCGAGCCCGAGGCCGCCTGAGCCCGCTCGCCGGCCGCCCGCCTGAGCCCCTTCGCCGGCCGCCAGCCTGAGTCCGTTCACCGGCCGCGCGCCTGAGCCCGTTCACTCGCCGCCCGGCCTGAGCCCGGGCTCACGGGCCACGCGCCTCGACCAGCGACGCGTAGACCACCAGGTTGTCGGCGTATCCGGTCGCGCCGCCCACCCATCGGCCGCCGCAGGTGATCAGGCGCAGGTTCGGCTGGCTGAAGTCGCCGAAGATCTCGTTCACCGGCAACCGCTCCTTGCCGTACCGCTGCACGGAGGTGACCTCGAAGACCGCCACCGAGCGGTCCTCCCGGGTCACCTCGACCCGGTCGCCGTCGTCCAGTTTCTTGAGATCGTGGAAGACGGCGGGGCCGGTGGTGGTGTCGACGTGCCCGACGATCACCGCCGGGCCGTTCTGCCCCGGGGTCGGTCCCTGGTCGTACCAGCCGGCCTCGCCGGCCCGCTCCAGCGCGGGTACGGCGATGCTGCCGTCGGCGGCGATGCCGACCCGGTGCACCGGGGCACGCAGACCGATCTTGCCGATCGCGATGTCGGTCGGCGGGCTCGCCGCCAGCACCGGGAACTTTTTCGGCGGCGGCCGTATCCCGGCGAAGAGCCGGTCCGGCAGCACGGTGACACCGGTCACCCGCTCCACGCCGAGCATCGCGATGATCAGCACCATCAGCGTGCCGATCACCAGCACCGGGGCGCCGGGGCCGCGCCGCGCCGCGTACCGCCAGCGGGCGGCGGTGCGGGTGGGCCGGACCGGCGCGGTGCGGGCGCGCGGGCCGGCGGTGGCGACGCTTGCCGTGGCGGCCTGGCCGGCGGTGCGGGCGAACCGACGGGTCGCCCGGGTCACCAGCCGGAGCGAGGTCCGCAGCCTGCGGCCGGCCGTACCGGGCCGGGTCCTGCGGGCGTCCCGGTTCGCCTGCGGCCGGACGTTCCGCACGTGGCCCACGCCCCGGGCGGGCCGGCCGCGGCCGCCGCCGATCCGCCGGGTGCGGCCGTCGCCCTGGATGCGCGGGCTGCCGTCGAGGCGGGCCGGCCGGCCACCGATCCGCCGGGTGCGGCCGTCGCCGTGGATGCGGGTGCCGCGGCGACCGGGCGCCGGCGGCATGCGGCCGTCCCGACGGATGCGGGCGGCCCGGCCGTCGCCCTGGATCCGGGGGCTGCGGCCCCTGCCGTCGATCCGCGTGGGGCGTCCGCCGGGGCCGGCCGGCGCGGGCGCGCCGGTCAGGGCGGCGACACCGCCGGCGCCATCCCGCGTCGCCGGGGTGCCGCCGTCGCCGCTGATCCGCGCGCTACGACCGTCGTCCCGGGCGTCCGGCTGCCGGCCGGGTCGGGTCCGTGGGCCTGCCATGGCCGCACCTCGTCAGAAGCGCGACCCGGTCCTGCGGCGGGCGCCGACGCCGGCCACCACCGCCACCGCGACCAGTCCGCCGACCAGCAGCAGCGAGCCGGCGCCCCGGCCGCCCGCCGTGCCGCCCCCGCCGGTGGCCGGGCCCTTGCTGGGCTGGGCCATGTTCAGCACGGTCAGCACGGTCTGTGCGGTGTTCCCGTTGGAGCAGCGCAGGTCGACCGGGAAGTCACCGGCCTGCTTGTTGGCCGGGATGGTCACCGCCCCGGTGAGGAAGCCGTTGTCCGGTCGGAGCATCACCCGCCCGAAGGCGTCCGAGTTCACCTCGGCCTGCCGGTTGTTCGCGTTGTCGCAACTGGCCCGGATGTTCACCCGGGTGCCGGCCTGCGCGGGATTCGGCGTGACCTCGACGAAGACGTTCTCCCCGGCGCGGGCCGGCGTGGCGGTGATCAGGATGAACGCCCCGACCAGGGCGAGCACGCCCAGTACGGCGGACAGGGCGCGGTGTGACACGAGCCCTCGCATGGTTCCCCCCTCCCGGTGCGGCGCACCGGAATCCTGCTGACGGGCAGTGCCGGCTGCTTTCCCGCTGGCGCCGGGGCAAACCGGTGCGGGACCGCCGACCGGGGGATCACGCTCAGCGGCGGCGACCGGCCGACGATGAACCGGTGCGGGGCAGCGGGGTGACCGGGTGCCAGTCCAGCGGGGTGGAGAGCACCATCGTGCTGGACGGCTGGCCGTACGGGGCGAGCCGGTCGATGACCCGCTCGAACTCGTCGATCGAGCCCGCCGCGACCTTGAGCATGCTGCACGCGTCCCCGGTGATCCGGTGGATCTCCATGATCTCCGGCCAGCCCGCCACGTCCGGGTCGTTGAGGATGCACCAGGACCCGTAGCAGGACATCCGGATCAGGGCGACCACGGTACGGCCGGCCCGGGTCAGGTCCACGTGCGCGTGGTAGCCGGTGATCACCCCGGACTCCTCCAGCCGGCGGACCCGTTCGGCCACCGCCGGCGGCGACAGGTGCACCCGGCGGGACAACTCGCTGAACGAGAGCCGGGCGTCGGCCTGGAGCTCGCGCAGCAGGGCCCAGTCCATGTCGTCCACTGCGTGACCTTTCCTTCGTGAACCCGGGAGCCGTGCGGCCTTCAACACGGCAGGTCAAACCACCGTACCGCCGTTGAACAGGCATTCCATTCGCGGATCCAGGAGCGGGATCATGTCGTCTACCCCGCGTACCGAGGGAGATGACGGTGGAACAGACGACGGCGGTTCGTCCGGCCACCCCGCAGCAGCGGGCGGCCCGGGCGGCGCGCAACGGCGGCGAGCCGACGCTGGAGTTCGCCGACCGGGTGCCCTACGACGCCTACGTGCGGGCGAGCACACTGCACCGGTTGCAGGAGCCGCTCAGCGACGATCCGGGTGAGATGTCCTTCCTGATGGTCAGCCAGATCATGGAGCTGTACTTCGGGCTGACCTGCCACGAGCTGCGGCACGCCCAGCGGGAGCTGCGGGCCAACCGGATCTGGGAGGCGCTGCCCCCGCTGCGCCGCGCTGCCCTGCACCTGGAAGGGCTCAACGCCGCCTGGCAGGGGCTGCGCTGGATGACCCCGGCCGACTTCAACCGCTTCCGCGACCGGCTCGGCGAGGGCTCCGGCTTCCAGTCCGCCATGTACCGGCAGCTGGAGTTCCTGCTCGGCCTGCGCGACCCGGCGCTGATCCGCCCGTTCCGCCGGCAGACCGAGGTGCACGCGGAGCTGACCGCCGCCCTCGCCGCACCGAGCCTCTGGGACGACGTGATCGCCCTGCTCGCCCGGCGCGGCTTCGACCTCCCCGGCGAACTGCTCGACCGGGACGTGGCGACCGAGCACGACCCGCACCCCATGGTCGAGGCGGCCTGGGTACGCATCTACGCCGACGGCGGCCCGGACAACCACCTGCGCCTGCTGGGTGAGGCGCTGACCGAGGTGGCCGAGCGGTTCGGCGACTGGCGCTGGCAGCACATCAAGGCGGTGCAGCGGACCATGGGCGCCAAGGTCGGCAGCGGCGGCTCGGCCGGGCTGGCCTGGTTGCAGCGCAGCATGGCCCGGGTGGTCTTCCCCGAGCTGTGGTCGGCCCGGACCGCGATGTGACCGGAGAGAAGGACATGCCCACCCCCGAAGAAGAAGCCCGCCGGCTCGATGCCGCCGACCCCGGCCATCGGCACCTGTTCCACGTGCCCCCCGCCGAGGGCGGGCGGTACCCCGAGGTGGCGTACCTGGCCGGCAACTCGCTGGGCCTGCAACCCCGGGCCACCCGGGACGAACTCCTCGCCGACCTGGACGCCTGGCGCCGGCTGGGCGTGGAAGGGCACCTGGAGGCGAAGCGGCCCTGGCTGCCGTACCACGAGCTGCTGACGGCGCCGGCCGCGCGCCTGGTCGGCGCGCTCCCGGCCGAGACCGTGGTGATGAACTCCCTCACGGTCAACCTGCACCTGCTGATGGTGAGCTTCTACCGGCCGGCCGGCGAGCGGACCCGGATCGTCATCGAGGACAGCGCGTTCCCGTCGGACAGCTACGCGGTGCGCAGCCAGGCCCGGTTCCACGGCCTGGACCCGGACGCCACCGTGGTCCGGTTGACGCCGCGCCCGGGCGAGGACACCCTGCGCACCCAGGACGTCCTCGACTTCCTGGCCGCCGAGGGGCACACCGTGGCGTTGCTGCTGCTCGGCGGGGTCAACTACCTGACCGGTGAGCTGATGGACCTTCCGGCGATCACCGCCGCCGGGCGGGCCGCCGGTGCGGTGGTCGGCTGGGACCTGGCGCACGCGGTCGGCAACGTACCGCTGGCGCTGCACGACTGGGACGTCGACTTCGCCGCCTGGTGCTCGTACAAGTACCTCAACTCGGGGCCGGGCGCGCTGGCCGGTGTCTTCGTTCACGAGCGACACCTGGGCGACCCCGGCCTGCCCCGGTTCGAGGGCTGGTGGAGCACCGAGGCCGCCACCCGGTTCGAGATGACCCCGGTCTCCCGGCCGCCGGCCACCGTCGAGGCGTGGCAGATCTCCAACCCGCCGATCTTCGCGATGGGCCCGGTGCGTACCTCGCTGGAACTCTTCGACTCGGTCGGCATGCCGGCGCTGCGGGAGCGCAGCCTCCGGCTCACCGGCTACCTGGAGCGGCTGCTCGACGAGGTGACCGTCGGCCGGCCGCTGACCGTGGTCACTCCGCGCGACCCGGACCGCCGAGGCTGCCAGCTCTCCGTGCGGATCGGGGTGGGTAGTGCGAACGAGCTGACCAAGCGGCTGCGGCACGAGCACGGCGTGATCGCCGACGCGCGGGAGCCGGACATCGTCCGGTTCGCCCCGGTGCCGCTCTACTCGACGTACCACGACTGCTGGCGGGTCGCCGACGCGCTGGCCGCCACCGTGGAGGCGATCTCATGAGTACCGAACGCGACGAGATCGCCGTCGTCGGGGCGGGGCTGGCCGGCTGCCTGCTGGCCTGCTACCTGGCCCGGCGCGGATACCCGGTGGCTCTCTACGAGCGGCGGCCCGACCCGCGCAGCGGGCAGGTCGAGCGGGGCCGCTCGATCAACCTGGCGCTGTCCGAGCGCGGCCTGGACGCGTTGCGCCGGATCGGGCTGGAGCGGCAGGTGATGGCGGACGCGCTGCCGATGCGTGGCCGGATGATCCACCCCGTCGAGGGGGAGCCGCAGTTCCAGTCGTACAGCGGCTCCGGCGACCGGGCGATCAACTCGATCAGCCGGGGCGCGCTGAACAACGCCCTGCTCACCGCCGCCGCCGCGCTGCCGGGCGTGCGGATCGCGTTCGACCACCGGCTGGTCGGGCTCGACCCGGCCACCAACGAGATGACCTTCGAGACCCCGCAGGGCAAGGTCGCCGCCACCGCGTCGGTCGTCCTCGGCGCCGACGGTGCCGGCTCCGCCGTGCGTGGGCAGCTCCTCGGGTACGGCGCGCTGGCCGAGAGCCTGGACTTCCTCGACTACGGCTACAAGGAGCTCAGCATCCCGCCGATCGGCGGCGAGTTCGCCCTGGATCCGGGCGCCCTGCACATCTGGCCGCGGGGCACCTCGATGATGATCGCCCTGCCCAACCCGGACCGCTCCTTCACCTGCACCCTGTTCTGGCCCACCCACGGCACCGCGAGCTTCGCCTCGCTGGGCAGCCCGGCCGCCATCGAGCGGTACTTCCGCACCCACTACCCGGACCTGATCCCGCTCGCGCCGAACCTGGTGGACGACTACCAGCACAACCCGGTCGGGGTGCTGGGCACGGTCCGCTGCACCCCGTGGCAGGTGGACGGCAGGGTGGGCCTGCTCGGCGACGCGGCGCACGCCATCGTGCCGTTCTACGGCCAGGGCGCGAACTGCGCCTTCGAGGACGTGGTCGAGCTGGACCGCTGCCTGGACGAGTGCGGTGACCAGTGGTCCGTGGCGCTGCCGCTGTTCGAGCAGCGGCGGCAGGCCAACGCCGAGGCGATCGCCCGGATGGCGCTGGCCAACTTCGTGGAGATGCGGGACAAGGTCGCCTCGCCGGTGTTCCAGACCCGCAAGCGGATCGAGCACGCCCTGGAGCGGGCGCTGCCCGGCCGGTACGTGTCGCAGTACGAGCTGGTCTCCTTCTCCACCACCCCGTACGCCGAGGTGCGCCGCCGGGTGCGCCGGCAGTACCAGGTGCTCGGGGCGGTCGCGGCCGGCGCGGTGGCGGCGCTGGCCGGCGCGGCGATGGTGCTCGGGCGAGGGAGGCGGCGATGACGCTCTGGGATCCGCGGCTGATGGCCGGGCACGCGCCGGACGGCCCGGGCCTGCTGCGCAACTTCGTCGGCGGCGAGTTCGTCGCCGCCGGGCGGCGGTTCACCAAGCGCAGCCCGGTGACCGGCGAGCCGGTCTTCGAGGTGGTCGAGGCCGACTCGTCCACGGTGGACGACGCGGTGGCGGCGGCGCGGGCGGCGCTGCGTGGCCCGTGGGGCCGGATGGGCGAGCGGGAGCGCGCCGAGGTGCTGCGGCGGATCGCCGACGAGTTGGAACGCCGCTTCGACGATCTGGTCGCCGCCGAGGTGGCCGACACCGGCAAGGCCATCTCCCAGGCCCGTACGCTGGACATCCCGCGCGGCGCGGCCAACTTCCGGGCGTTCGCCGAGATCGTGGCGACCGCGCCGACCGAGTCGTTCACCACGGTCACCCCGACCGGCGGCCGGGCGCTCAACTACGCGGTCCGCAAGCCGGTCGGTGTGGTCGCGGTGATCGTGCCGTGGAACCTGCCGCTGCTGCTGCTCACCTGGAAGGTCGCCCCGGCCCTGGCCTGCGGCAACGCCGTGGTGGTCAAGCCCAGCGAGGAGACCCCGGCGTCGGCCACCCTGCTCGCCGAGGTGATGGCCGCGGCGGGCGTACCGGAGGGCGTGTTCAACCTGGTGCACGGCTTCGGCCCCGACTCGGCCGGGGAGTTCCTCACCCGGCACCCGGGCGTGGACGCGATCACCTTCACCGGGGAGTCCGCCACCGGCAGCGCCATCATGCGGGCCGCCGCGGACGGGGTGAAGGCGGTCAGCTTCGAGTTGGGCGGCAAGAACGCCGGCCTGGTCTTCGCCGACGCCGACCTGGACGCGGCGGTCGCCGGGTCGGTCCGGTCCAGTTTCACCAACGGCGGCCAGGTGTGCCTCTGCACCGAGCGGATCTACGTGCAGCAGCCGGTCTTCGAGGAGTTCACCGCGCGGCTCGCCAAGCGCGCCGACGACCTGGCGTACGGCTGGCCAGCCGACGAGGCGACGGCGAACATGCCGCTGATCTCGCACGGCCACCGGGACAAGGTGCTCGGCCACTACGACCTGGCCCGGGCCGAAGGCGCCGAGGTGTGTGCCGGGGGCGGGGTGCCGCGCTTCGGCGACGCCCGGGACGGCGGCGCGTACGTGCAGCCGACCGTGCTGACCGGGCTCGGGCCGGACGCCCGCACCAACCGGGAGGAGATCTTCGGCCCGGTGGTCCACGTCGCACCCTTCGACGACGAGGACGAGGCGTACGCCCTGGCCAACGGCACCGACTACGGCCTGGCGGCGACGATCTGGACCCGCGACGTGGGCCGGGCGCACCGGGCCGGGTCCCGGCTGGACGCCGGCATCGTCTGGGTGAACACCTGGTTCCTGCGCGACCTGCGCACCCCGTTCGGCGGGGTGAAGGCCTCCGGCATCGGCCGGGAGGGCGGGGTGCATTCGCTCGACTTCTACTCCGAACTCACCAACGTCTGCGTGGACCTCACGTGAGCGCGCGTTCCGGGCAGAATGCACGGGGTCGTGAGCGCGAGGAGCGAGCCGGGGTTGCGAGCCCCGCAGTCGCGAACCGTCGCGAGCGTCGTCAGCGAGCGCAGCGAGGAGCGGGGATGACCACCGTCGACATCGAGGCCGCCAACCGGGAACTGGCCGTCGCCCGGCAGGACGAGAAGCCGTGCCCGCCCCTGCGGGGCCGGCTGCTGCCGGAGGGTGACATCGAGGCGGCCTACCAGGTGCAGCAGGTGTACACCCGGCAGCGGCTCGGCAAGGGCCACCGCCGGGTGGGGGCGAAGATCGGGCTGACCTCGCGGGCGGTGCAGGAGAGCTTCGGCGTGTTCCAGCCCGACTTCGGGGTGCTCTTCGACGACATGGCGGTCGGCGACGGCGTCGAGGTGCCGATGGGCCGGCTGCTCCAGCCCCGGGTGGAGGCGGAGATCGCCTTCGTGCTGGGCGCGGACCTGCCCGACGAGCGGGTCACCACCGTCGACCTGATCCGGGCCGTGGACCACGTGCTGCCGGCCATCGAGATCGTCGACTCGCGGATCGCCGGGTGGGACATCTCCATCGTGGACACCGTGGCGGACAACGCCTCCAGCGGGCTCTTCGTGCTCGGCACCGCGCCCCGCCGGCTCGCCGATGTGGACCTGCGCCTGTGCGGCATGGTGCTGGAGCAGGCAGGTGAGCCGGTCTCGGTGGGGGCGGGGGCGGCCTGCCTCGGCAACCCGCTGCACGCGCTGGAGTGGCTGGCCGGCACGATGGCCCGCGCCGGCGATCCGCTGCGCGCCGGGGACGTGGTGCTCTCCGGGGCGCTCGGCCCGATGGTGCCGGTCACCCCCGGGGCGGCGTACGAGGCGCGGATCTCCGGGCTGGGCTCGGTGCGGACCTGTTTCTCCAAGGAGGCGTCGTGAGCGCGAGGAGTGAGCTTGCGAACCCCGCAGTCGCGAACGAAGAGGGCTCGGCGATGACAGTCGGCGTGGCGGTGCTGGGGTCGGGCAACATCGGCACCGACCTGATGATCAAGGTGCTGCGGCTGAGTGACCGCCTGCGCATGGTGGTGATGGCCGGCATCGACCCGGCGTCGGACGGCCTGGCCCGGGCCCGGCGGCTGGGCGTGGCGACCACCGCCGAGGGCGTGGACGGGCTGGTGGCGCTGCCCGAGTTCGCCGACGTCGAGCTGGTCTTCGACGCCACCTCGGCCGGCGCGCACCGCCGCCACGACGCGGTGCTGCGGGCGCACGGCCGGACCGTGGTCGACCTGACTCCGGCCGCCATCGGCCCGTACGTGGTGCCGCCGGTCAACCTCGATGAGCACCTGCACGAGGCGAACGTCAACATGGTCACCTGCGGTGGGCAGGCGACCGTGCCGATCGTCGCCGCCGTCGGCCGGGTCACCCCGGTGGCGTACGGGGAGATCGTCGCCTCGATCGCCTCGAAGTCGGCGGGGCCGGGCACCCGGGCCAACATCGACGAGTTCACCGAGACCACCGCCCGGGCCATCGAGGTGGTCGGCGGCGCCGAGCGCGGCAAGGCGATCATCGTGCTGAACCCGGCCGACCCGCCGCTGCTGATGCGGGACACCGTCTACTGCCTCTGCCCGGACGCCGACGCCGACCGGTCCGCCATCGCCGCCTCAGTCGGCGAGATGGTGGCCACCGTGCAGGAGTACGTTCCGGGCTACCGGCTCAAGCAGGACGTGCAGTTCGACCGGGTCGACACCTACGTGCCGTCGCTGGGGCGGCAGCTGGCCGGGCTGCAGGTCTCCGTCTTCCTGGAGGTCTCCGGCGCCGGGCACTACCTGCCCGCGTACGCCGGCAACCTGGACATCATGACCTCGGCCGCGCTGCGCACCGCGGAGCGGCTGGTGGCCCTGCGCTCGGCCGGGCACGGCCCCGCGCCGGCGCGGCACGCGGAGGTGACCGTCCGATGACTGATCTCTACATCCAGGACGTGACGCTGCGGGACGGCATGCACGCCATCGCGCACCGGTACACCGTGGACCAGGTGCGGACCATCGCCGCCGCGCTGGACGCCGCCGGGGTGGCCGCCATCGAGGTGGCCCACGGTGACGGCCTGGCCGGGTCCAGCGTCAACTACGGCCACGGCGCGGCCAGCGACGCCGACTGGATCTCCGCCGCCGCCGAGGTGCTGACCGGCGCGAAGCTCACCACGCTGCTGCTGCCCGGGATCGGCACCATCGCCGACCTGAAGGCCGCGAAGGCGCTCGGGGTGACCAGCGTCCGGATCGCCACCCACTGCACCGAGGCGGACATCTCCGCCCAGCACATCTCCTGGGCCCGGGAGCACGGCATGGACGTCGCCGGGTTCCTGATGATGTCGCACATGAACGACCCGGCCGGGCTGGCCGCCCAGGCCAAGCTGATGGAGTCGTACGGGGCGCACTGCGTCTACGTGACCGACTCCGGCGGCCGGCTGCTGATGTCCGACGTGGCCGAGCGGATCGACGCGTACCGGCAGGTGCTCGAACCGGAGACGCAGGTCGGCATCCACGCCCACCACAACCTGTCGCTCGGGGTGGCGAACAGTGTGGTCGCGGTCGAGCACGGGCGGATCCTCGGGGGCGGGCCGCTCGGCTCCCCGTCCGGGCGGACCGTCCGGGTGGACGCCTCGCTGGCCGGCATGGGCGCGGGTGCGGGGAACGCCCCGCTGGAGGTCTTCGTCGCGGTCGCCGAGCTGCACGGCTGGAAGCACGGCTGCGACGTGTTCGCGCTGATGGACGCGGCCGACGACGTGGTCCGCCCGCTCCAGGACCGGCCGGTCCAGGTGGACCGGGAGACCCTCTCCCTGGGATACGCGGGCGTCTACTCCAGCTTCCTCCGGCACGCCGAACGCGCCTCCGCGAAGTACGGGGTGGACGTCCGCTCGATCCTGGTCGAGCTGGGCCGGCGGCGGATGGTCGGCGGCCAGGAGGACATGATCGTGGACGTGGCGCTGGACCTCGCGGGCAAGGAGAACTCATGATCGGACCGGACATCGCGGGGATCGCCGAGAAACTGGGCGCGGCCGCCGACACGGCCACCGCCGTCCCGCAGCTCGCGGCCGAGACCGGCCTCGACGTCGACACCGCGTACGCGGTGCAGACCGCGCTGCTCCAGCGCCGCCTCGACCGGGGCGAGCGGCTGGTCGGGCTGAAGATGGGGTTGACCAGCAAGGCGAAGATGGCCCAGGTCGGCGTGGACGAGGTGATCTGGGGCCGGCTCACCGACGTGATGCGGGTCCCCGACGGCGGGACCGTTGACGTTGCCGCCTTCATCCACCCCCGGGTGGAGCCGGAGGTGGCGTTCCTGCTGGACCGCCTGCCCGAACCCGGCGAGCCGGTCGGCGCGTTCACCGACGCGGTGCGCGCGGTCGCCCCGGCCATCGAGCTGATCGACTCCCGGTACGCCAACTTCACCTTCTCCCTGCCGGACGTCATCGCCGACAACACCTCGGCCGCCGCGTTCGTCGTCGGGCCCTGGTCGCCGGTGCCGGCGGGGCTGGACAACCTCGGCGTGCTGCTGGAGATCGACGGCCGGGTGGCGCAGGTCGGCTCGACCGCGGCGATCCTCGGCGACCCGCGCCGGGCCCTGGACGAGGGGCTCCGGCTGGCCGGCCGGCACGGCGTCCGGCTGCGCGAGGGCTGGCTATTCCTCGCGGGGGCCGCCACCGCGGCCGTTCCATTGCGTCCCGGCGCCCACGTCCGCGCCGTGGTGGAGAAGCTCGGCACCGCGTCGCTGCGGGCTTCGTCGTGAGTGCTGTGGTGGGGGTTCCGGGCAGCCCGGCCGGCTCCGGGCGGTCAGGCTTGATCCCTCCGCCGGCCGGGCTGCCCGGAACCCCTGACGTGGTCCGGCCGGTCCCGTCCGTCACGGTCCGGGGGTGGTGGTCGTGAGTGGCGGGGCGCGGGTGGTGGCCGGGAAGGCTGTGCCTCGGGGCGCGTTCCCGCACGTCAAGGTGGCGGGCGGCTTCGTCTTCGTCTCGGGTACGTCGTCCCGGCGGCCGGACAACACCTTCGCCGGTGTCGAGGTGGACGAGTTCGGCACGACCAACCTGGACATCCGGGTGCAGACGCGGGCCGTGATCGAGAACATCCGGGATCTGCTGCGGTCGGTCGGCGCCGACCTGTCCGACCTGGTCCAGGTGACCAGCTACCTGGTCAACATGAATGATTTCGGTGGATACAACGAGGTGTGGGCGGAGTTCTTCGACGCCACCGGGCCGACCCGGACCACGGTGGCGGTGCACCAGCTGCCGCATCCGCACCTGCTGATCGAGATGCAGGCCGTGGCCCTACTTCCGTCTGGAGGTCCGTCATGAGTGAGATCGCCGAGCCGTTCAGCTTCTCCGGCTGGATCGGGGAGAACCAGCACCTGCTCAAGCCGCCGGTGGGCAACAAGGAGATGTTGCCGGGCAGCGATGACTTCATCGTCATGGTGGTGGGCGGCCCCAACCAGCGGACCGACTTCCACGTCGACCCGTACGAGGAGTTCTTCTACCAGGTCAAGGGCAACATGCACGTCAACCTGATGCTGCCCGAGGGCCCGCGTACGGTGCACGTCCGCGAGGGTCAGATGTGGATGCTGCCGCGCAACACCCCGCACTCGCCGCAGCGGCCCGAGGCCGGCTCGATCGGCATGGTGATCGAGCGGGTCCGCGAGGAGGGCACGCTGGAGAAGTTCCAGTGGTACTGCCCCGAGTGCAGCCACCAGGTGCACGAGGTGGAACTCCAGGTCCGCGACATCGCGGCCGACCTGCCCCCGGTCTTCTCGGCGTTCTACACCGACGAGAAGGCCCGTACCTGCACCAACTGCGGCGCGCTGCACCCGGGCAAGGGCTGATGCCGGGACGTGTCGTGGACGTGCACACGCACGTCGTACCCAAGGGGTGGCCGGACCTCGCCGCGGCGTGCGGCGGGTCCGGCTGGCCCTGGCTGCGGGTGGACTCCGAGCGCGCCGCCATGATCATGGTCGGCGAGACGGAGTTCCGGCCGGTCGGCGCGGAGTGCTGGGACGCGGCGACCCGGCTGGCCGACATGGCCGCCGACGGCGTCGACGTGCAGGTGGTCTCGCCCACCCCGGTCTTCTTCAGCTACGACCGCCCGGCCGAGCAGGCCGTCCGGGTGGCCCGGATCTTCAACGACCTCACCTTGGCGGTGACCGCTGCCGGGGGCGACCGGCTGGTGCCGTTCTGCCAGGTGCCGTTGCAGGACCCGGACCTGGCCTGTGCGGAGCTGGACCGCTGCCTGGCGGCCGGTCACGTCGGCGTGGAGATCGGCAACCACGTGGGCGACCGCGACCTCGACGACGCCGGCATCGTGCAGTTCCTGACCCACTGCGCGCAGGTGGGCGCCCCGGTCTTCGTGCACCCCTGGGACATGCCGGGCGGCCCGCGACTGGACCGCTGGATGGCCCGCTGGTTGACCGGGATGCCGGCCGAGACGCACCTCTCGGTGCTGGCGCTCATCCTCGGCGGGGTCTTCGACCGGGTGCCGGAGACGCTGCGGATCTGCTTCGCGCACGGCGGCGGCAGCTTCCCGTTCTGGCTGGGCCGCGCCGACAACGCCTGGCACCGCCGGGGCGACCTGGTACGCGGCGCCTCCACCGCCCCGCCGAGCTCCTACGTCGACCGATTCTGCGTCGACTCGGTGGTCTTCGACCCGGCCGCGCTGCGGCTGCTGGTCGACACCATGGGGGAGGACCGGGTGCTGGTGGGCAGCGACTACCCGTATCCGCTGGGGGAGCGGCCGGTCGGTCAGGTGGTCCGGAAGGCGGACTTCCTCACCGCCGACCAGCGCGACAGGCTCCTCTCCCGCAACGCCCTGCGCTTCCTGCACGGCTGACGGCGGCCGGGCCTCGGCTGCGACACCACCCGGCGTCTCAACACATCCCGATGCCGGCCTTGGCGCGCAGGCACGCGGCGGGTGATGAGTGCGAGGGGCGTGGCCACCAGGCAGGATGTCGGTATGGCCGAGCCGCACGACCTGACCGCGCTGGAGCAGGCCGCCGCGATCCGCCGGGGCGAGCTGTCCAGCGTGGAGCTGGTCGAGCACCATCTGCACCGGGTCGAGGCGCTCGGCGACACCGTGGGCGCGTTCGTCACCGTCACCCCCGAGCGGGCCCGGGAGGCGGCCCGGGCCGCCGACGCGGTGCCGGTGGACCGGCGCGGGCCGCTGCACGGCGTACCGACCGCGATCAAGGACCTCACGCTGACCGCCGGGGTGCGGACCACCTTCGGTTCGGCCGCCTTCGCCGACCTCGTGCCGCCGGTCGACGCCGACGTGGTCCGGTTGATGACCGCCGCCGGGCTGGTCAGCCTCGGTAAAACCACCACCTCCGAGCTGGGCTGCTCGCTCTACTCGGAAGGGTTGGTGGCGCCACCGGCGCGGAACCCGTGGCGCCTCGCGTACACCGCGGGCGGGTCCAGCGGCGGCGCGGCGGCCGCGGTGGCGGCCGGGCTGGTGCCGGTGGCCCAGGGGTCCGACGGCGGCGGCTCGCTGCGCATCCCGGCGTCGCTCTGCGGTCTGGTCGGATACAAGCCGAGCCGGGGCCTGGTCTCCGGCGGCCCGCTCGGGTTCGGTGGGTTCGGGCTGCCGGTGAACGGCCCGCTCGGCCGGACCGTCGCCGACGTGGCCGCGCTGCTCGACGTCATGGGCCAACCGGTGCCCGGCGAGCCGTACCTGCCGCCGGCCGCGCCCGCCGGCGGTTACCTGCGCGTCGCTCGCGGCGCGGCGCCCGGGCGGCTGCGGATCGGCCGCTTCACCACGCCGATGCTCGCCGACGAGCCCGTCCACCCCGACTGCGTGGCCGCCGTCGACCGGGCCGCCGCGCTGCTCACCGCGGCCGGCCACGAGGTGGTCGAGGTGCCCGCGCCGCTCGGCCCGGCGGCGTGGCCGCTCTTCGAGACCCTCTGGTACGTGCTCGCGCTCTCACCGGTGCCGCCCGAGCGGGAGAGCGAGCTGCTGCCGCTGACCCGGTTCCTCCGCTCCCGGGGCGCGGCCGTCGGCGCCGGTCCGCTGCTGGCCGCGCTCGGCGAACTGCAGGCCCAGGTACGCCTCGGCGTCCGCCGGACCGCCGGCTGCGACCTGCTGCTCTGCCCGACCCTGGCGGCGCCGCAGGCGTCGGTGGGCGCGTTCGCCGCCCTCGACCCGGCCGAGGATTTCGACCGGCAGCGCCGCTTTTCGCCGTACTGCGCCATCTTCAACGTGACCGGCGATCCGTCCGTTTCCCTGCCGATCGGCCGGACCGGTGACGGCCTGCCGGTCGGGGTGCTGCTCACCGGCCGGTACGGCGCGGATGCCACATTGATCGCCACTGCCGCGCAGTTGGAGCACGGCTGTGGCGGGTGGGATCAGCACCCCGCAATCTGGCGGGCGGTCGGCTCCGCTAACGTGAACATCACAAGCGGGGTCGGGGACCCGTCGTAATGATCGTCCACCCGACCCGGAAATTCCTGGTCTCTCTTTCCGCCTGGGGGCGTTGGGATTGTCTGTTACCGAGACGTTGCTGGTCTTCGCTGGCATCCCGGCGGCCGCGGTGCTGGTGATCGCCGGACTGGCGTTCGTCGGTGGCCGTGGCGGCGGTGGCGGCGCCAAGCGCTACCGGCCGGGCCGGCCCTTCGACTTCACTCCGGTCTGGTTCCTGGGCCGTCCGGAGCAGCTGGCCGACTCGGCCGGCACGGCACTGGCCGCCGGGGCGCAGGCGCCGGCGCTGAGCAGCCGCAAGCAGGAACTGGCCGGCCGCGAGGCGCCGGCCGCGGGTACCGGAGGCGCAAGTGACCGTTGGTGAGATGTCGGCCGCGACCGGGACGGGCAACCCGCCCCAGGTGCTGGACGGGCCCTTCTCGACCCGTCAGCTGCTCCGCATCGACGAGGCGCTCCGCCTGGCCGACCAGGGCACCGGGCTGGTCTTCTCGGTCTACGTGGGCGGCCTGGACGAGCCGATCCGGGAGCACGCCGAGCGGCTGCACCGGCAGCTCGCCGAGCCGGACAAGTCGGTGCTGATCGCCGTGTCGCCCAACCAGCGGCAGCTGGAGATCGTCACCGGCCGGTACGCCCGCAAGCGCATCCCGGACACGTATGCCAAGCTCGCCGCGCTCTCCATGGTGGCGTCCTTCGGCGGCGGCGACCTGGCCGGCGGCATCATCCAGGGCCTCGACCAGCTCGCCAGCCACGCCGGCAAGGGCTGAGCCGCTTTCTGTACGACGAAGCCCGCCCCGCGAACTCGCGGTGTGGGCTTCGTCGTTCTGTCAACGGGGCCAGACGGACGGGTCGAGCCGCATCGGCCACGGCTCGCCGACCGCGACCGGGTCATCCGGTCCCACTGTGCCGAGCAGGTCGTAGTGGACGCCCTTGACCAGCTCATAGCGGTACACCATCGGACCGAAGTCGGCCCGCTCGACGCGCCAGTAGGCGGGAATGGCCGCCTCGGCGTAGAGGGCGGGCTTGGTGAAGCGGTCATGCCGGCGGCTGTTGGGCGACTCCACCTCGACGACCAGGGCGATGTCCGCCGGATCCGCCCACATCCGATCCCGCCGCGCACCAGGCCTGAGAACCGTGATGTCCGGGATCAGGTTGCCACCCGGCACCCGTACGCCGATCTCTCGGATCACCCGCCAGCCGTCCGGCGCCGCCTGCCGCAACGCCATCCGGATGTCGTCCGCCAGTTCGTGATGGTCCGGTCCGGCCGGAGGGGTCACGTGCAGGCTCCCGTCGATGATCTCGTAGCGGTGCCCGTCTTCCGGCAGGTCGAGCAGGTCCTGCTCGCGCCAGCTACGTTCCGGTGGGCGCCACTCGTAGGTCGGCTGTGCCATCACGTCCACCTCCTGCCCACACGATAACGGCCAGGGGGCGACGCGGGCTCGCACCCGCGCCGGCCCCGGGCCGCGCACTCCTCAGGTCAGGCGCTCCGGGCGTCCTTGGCCCGGGCCTTCAGGGCGCGGACCACGCCGTCGCGGCCCTCGGCGACCAGCCGGCGCAGCGGAGCCGGATGCCCGTCGCTGGCCAGCCACGCGTCGGTCGCCGCCACCGTGTCGTCCTCCACCAGGTACGCCGGGTAGGCGAGCTGGGTGAACTCCTGCGCCGGCTCGCTGTCCCGGCTGCCCCAGACCTGGTCCACCGTGGCGAAGTACTTCTCCCGGTACGGCGCCACCAGGTCGACCTGCGCCGGGTGCGTGAAGCCCTGCAGCAGCGCCCGGTTGCGCCAGTTCGGCAGCGCCTCCGGGCCGGTGAGCGCGGCCCACACCGCCGCCTTGTTCTCCGCGGTCGGCACCAGGGCGTGCGCGTACGCGGCCTCCCGCTCGCCGCTGGCGGTGCGGTCCCGGGCCAGCTCGGCCTCCACCTCGGCGGCCCCGGCCGCACTGTTGGCCACCAGCGACTGGAGTACCCCCCAGCGCAGCTCGGTGTCCACCGACAGCCCGGCCGGCACCTCGACGCCGTCCAGCCAGCCGCGCAGCGCCGCCAGGTCCTCGGCGGACCGGGCCGCGGAGGTGTACGCCCGGGCCCAGGCGAGCTGGAACCCGCTGCCCGGCTCGGCCGCGGCCAGCGCCGCGCGGGCGGTACGGGCCACCTCGGCCCAGCCGGTCGGCGCCCACGTCGGGTCGGCGTAGAAGGTGAGCGCGGTGGTGGCCTGCCGCAGTGTGGCGGTGACCAGGTTGATGTCGCTCTCGGCGGGCAGGCCGGCCAGCACGAGCGCGACGTAGTCCCGGGCGGACAGCTCGGCGTCCCGGACCATGTCCCAGGCGGCCGTCCAGCACAGCGCCCGCGCCAGCGACGACTCGAAGCCGGCGATGTGCTGCACCACGTTCGCCATGGACCGCTCGTCCAGCCGCAGCTTGGTGTAGGTGAGGTCGTCGTCGTTGAGCAGCAGCACGTCGGCGGCGGGCGTGCCGTGCAGCGCGGACAGCTCCGTCGTCTCGCCGGTCACGTCCACCTCGATCCGCTCCCGGCGGACCAGCCGCCCGTCGGCCAGGTCGTAGAGGCCCACGCCGATCCGGTGGGTACGCAGCGTCGGGTGCCCGGCCGGCGCCTCCTGGCGGACCAGCACTCGCTCGTAGCTGCCGTCGGCGCCGATGGTGAGCTCCGGGCGCAGCGTGTTGACCTGCGCGGTCTCCAGCCACTGGGCGGCGAACTTGCGCAGCTCCCGGCCGGAGGCCGCCTCCAGCTCGGCGAGCAGGTCGTCGAAGGTGGCGTTGCCCCAGGCGTGCTTGCCGAAGTATGCCCGCAGGCCGGCCAGGAACGGCTCCTCACCGACGTACGCGACGAGCTGCTTGAGCACGCTGGCGCCCTTGGCGTACGTGATGCCGTCGAAGTTGACCTCGACCGCCTCCAGGTCCGGCATCTCGCAGTAGACCGGGTGGGTGGAGGAGAGCTGGTCCTGCCGGTAACCCCAGTTCTTGCGGATCGACAGGAAGGTCGTCCAGGCGTCCTGGAACCGGGTGGCGTGGGTGTTGCACCAGTGGCTGGCCCACTCGGCGAACGACTCGTTCAACCACAGGTCGTTCCACCAGCGCATGGTGACCAGGTCGCCGAACCACATGTGGGCCAGCTCGTGCAGGATCGTGTTGGCGCGCTGCTCGTACTCGAAGTCGGTGACCTGCGAGCGGAAGATGTAGTGCGACTCGGCGTGCGTGACGCAGCCGAAGTTCTCCATCGCGCCGGCGTTGAAGTCCGGCACCCAGAGCTGGTCGTACTTGGCCAGCGGGTACCGCACGCCGAACTTCTCGTGGAAGAAGTCGAAGCCCTGCTTGGTGATCAGGAACAGGTCGTCCGAGTCCAGGTACTGCGCCATCGAGGCCCGGCAGAAGACGCCCAGGTCGATGCCGTCGTGGCTGTCCCGCACCTCGTGATACGGCCCGGCGCAGAGCGCGGTGATGTAGGTGCTCATCCGCGCCGACTCGACGAAGTGGACGGTCTTGAGCGCCTCCCCGGCCGGCTCCTCCCGCTCCACCGGCATGTTGGACACCACCCGCCAGTGGTCCGGCACGGTGGCGTGCCAGGTGTAGACGCTCTTCAGGTCGGGCTGGTCGAAGCAGGCGTAAACCTTCTGCGCGTCCGCCGTCTCGAACTGGCTGTAGAGGTAGGTCTCGCCGTCGACCGGGTCGACCGTGCGGTGCAGGCCCTGCCCGCTGTTCGAGTACGCGAAGTCCGCGTCCACCACGAGGACGTTCTCCGCCGCCAGGCCGGCCAGGGTCAGGCCCTTCTCCGCCGACCAGCCGGAGGTGTCCACCGGCGCGCCGTTGAGCGTGGCGGACCGGACCGAGTCGGCGGCCACCTCGATGAACGTGCTCGCCCCCGGCTCGGCGCAGCGGAACCGGACCTCCGTCACCGAGCGGAACGTGCGGCCGGTGGCGGCCTGCACGGCGGTGGACAGGTCAAGGCTGATGTCGTACCCGGTCACGTCGAGCAGGCGGGCCCGCTCGGTGGCCTCGACCTGGGTCAGGTTACGCACTCCCGGCACTGTTCGTCTCCATCCCACTGTTGTCGCCGCGGCCCGCGGCACCGGCCTCGCCGGCCCGCTCGTGACGGCCGGTCCGCACCGAGTCTTCCATGCAATGACACCCTTCGGTGGCCGAGGTCACGCTCTCATTCCGGCACCGGTCGATGCCGCCCGGGGTGAGGATCGGGGGGACGGCGCCGGAGTTCCGGCGTGCGAAGTCGTGAAGGGATATCACCGTGACCGAACGTGCCGCCGTGGACATGTGGTTCGACCCGCTGTGCCCGTGGGCCTGGATCACCTCCCGCTGGCTGCTGGAGGTCGAGCAGGTCCGGGAGGTGGACATCCAGTTCCACGTGATGAGCCTCTCCGTGCTCAACGAGGGCCGGGACCTGCCCGAGCAGTACCAGGACCTGATGAAGCAGGGCTGGGGCCCGGTGCGGGTCTGCATCGCCGTCGAGCAGGCCCACGGCGGGGAGACACTGGCGAAGCTCTACACGGCCATGGGCACCCGGATCCACCTCGGCAAGGAGCCGCTCGGCCGGGAGATGCTGGTCGGCGCGCTGACCGACGTCGGGCTGGACCCGGCGCTCGCCGACGCCGCCGAGACGACCGCGTACGACGAGGCGCTGCGGGCCAGCCACGAGGCGGGCATGCGGCCGGTCGGCACCGAGGTCGGCACCCCGGTGATCCACGCCCCCGGCCCGGACGGCGGTCAGGTCGCCTTCTTCGGCCCGGTGATCACCCCGGCCCCGAAGGGCGAGGCGGCCGGCCGGCTCTGGGACGGCGTGCTGCTGGTCGCCGGCACCCCCGGCTTCTACGAGCTCAAGCGGACCCGGGAGCTCGGCCCGATCTTCGACTGAGGTGTGGACGGGCCGCCGGTCGACGCTTCGGCGGAGCGGGGGCTCTTCCGGACAGCGCGCGACCCCGCGGCGCCGGCGTCACCCCGGCGGCGCGGGGTTCGTTTCATCAGGTGTCCCAGCCGGCGGCCCGCGGGGCCGCACCCCGGCAGCTCCTGGAGGCGTTCCATGGCTAAGCACCGCCACCTGTCCGACAACGCGCCGGTGCCGGCGACCGAGGACTCCGGTGCGACGTACTGGTCCGTGGCCGAAGGCGACTGGCCGGCCGTCCGGCCGACCCTGCCGCCCGAGATGGTGGACCTGCTGGCCCCGCCGATCGTGGTCGGCGTCGCCCGGGTGGTGGCCACCTCCCGGATGACCCCGCCCGCCGACGCCGCCCTGCCGCCCGGGACCGCCGGCCCGGTCCGGTCCGGCGCCGCGGCCGGCCGGCCCGCGCCGGGCGCGACGACGGTACGCCTCGCCTCCTCCGCCGCGTCCCGGCCGGCCACCCCGGCACCGGGCCGTCGGCCGACCCCCGGCCGGCACCGCAGCGCCGGTGCCGACCGCACCGCCTGACGGCCGTCAAGACGGGGCGCCTGCGCCACTCCTTTCAACTGATGGAAGCGGCGAGGGTCCGGCACGGCGCGGTGGGTGGCGCGGGTAGCGTCAGCGGGCATGACGGTCGTGCATCCGATCGCCCGGGCCTGGATCACCACTGGCGGCACCGGCGCGCAGAACTACGACGAGTTCGCCGACGACGCGGAGATCACCGCCATCGTCGAGGCGAATCCGCACAGTGCTCTCGGCATCGAGATGCCCCACCGGGCACCGGGCAGCATCGGGAAGCCCTTCCTCGACGCGCTCCCCGACGCGGTGGCCCGCCTCGCCGAGGCCAAGGCGGACGGCAGCTACACCCCGGCCGAGCAGGTCGTGGTGCTCTACCGGATCAGCGCACCCGGCGAGGAGCCCGCGTACGGGCTGTTCGCCACGGTCGACACCGACCAGATCTCCACCCGGGCCGACGAGCCCGGTCTGGTGATCCGCAACGAGGACGTCTTCATCGCCAAGGTGCGGGAGCGGGTGGCCCTGGCCGAGGCGCTGGGCCACCTGCTCTCGCCCGTACTCCTGCTGCAGACCGGACGGGGTGACGAGCTGCACGCCGCGCTCGCGGCGGCGACCGAGGCGGCGGGCGCGCCCGCGGCGACCGACGTCGACCAGGCCGGGCGGACGCACGCCATCTGGCTGGTCGGCCCCGGTCCCGAGCAGGACGAGCTGACCGCCCTCGCCGGCGGCGGGGAACTGGTGGTCGCGGACGGCAACCACCGCAGCCTGGCCGCGCAGACCGGTGGCCTGACCCGCTTCCTCTCGGTGATCACCACGCCCGCCTCGGTCGCCATCCAGCCCTACAACCGGCTCGTCAGCGAGCTGACCAGCACCCCGGAGGAACTGCTCGACCGGCTGCGCGCCGCCGGCGCCGAGGTCAGCCCGATCGACGGCCCGGTCGAGGTCCCGGCGGTCGGCGGCACCGTCCGCCTCTACCTCGCCGGCCAGGGGTACGCGGTCAGTCTGCCGCAGGTCGGGGGCGGCCGGCTGGAGAACCTGGACCACGCGCTGGTCGAGCGGCTGCTGCTGCGCGACGCGCTCGGCCTCGACCCGGGCGACAAGCGGATCACCTACGTGGGCGGCGACTACCCGGCGAGCTGGCTCACCGGCGAGGTGGACGCCGGCCGGGCCGAGCTGGCCGTCCTGATCGCCCCGGTGACCGTGGACGACTTCGTCGCGGTGAACCTGGCCCGGGAGAAGATGCCGCGCAAGAGCACCTGGTTCACCCCGAAGGCGCGCGCCGGCCTGGTCGTGGCCGAGCTGCCGCGCTGATCCTGTGACGAATTCGCCTCCGTGCCGCCGCCCGCGCGGCGGCACGGAGGCCGGCCTGACAGACTGCGCGGTATGCGCGTCTACCTGGGATCCGATCACGCCGGCTTCGAGCTGAAGGGGCACCTGGCCAACCACCTGGCCAAGCAGGGGTACGAGGTCGTCGACGTGGGCCCGCACGGCTACGACCCGGACGACGACTACCCCGCGTTCTGCCTGCACACCGGCGACCGGGTGGTCAACGACCCGGACAGCCTCGGGGTGGTCATCGGTGGCTCCGGCAACGGCGAGCAGATCGCCGCCAACAAGATCGCCGGCGTCCGGGCCGCCCTCGCCTGGAGCATCGACACCGCCCAGCTGGCGCGGGAGCACAACGACGCCAACATCATCGCCGTCGGGGCCCGCCAGCACACTCTGGACGAGGCGACCGCCCTGGTCGAGGCGTTCCTGACCACGCCGTTCTCGGGCAACCCGCGGCACGCCCGCCGGATCACCCAGGTGGCCGCGTACGAGCAGACCCGCGAACTGCCCGACCTGCCCGCCTGACGGCTAGCGGTTCGCGCGGGGGAGTTCCTCGCGGGGCACCCAGTTGCGCCGGACGATCACGACGCGGGCCTCGGCCTCGGCCAGGTCCGCGTCGGTCGGCCGGGCGGCGTCCCGGGCCCGCAGCGCGGCGGTCACGCTCACCTGCGAGGAGCCCGAGCCGACCAGGCCGCGCAACCCCCGCTCACCCTCCTCGGCGGGGCCGCCGCGGCGTCCCCGGGGCTCCGACGACTCCAGCTCGGCGTGTCTTGCGCCACGCCGCGACCTGGAGCCGTCGTCCGACGAGTCCAGCTCGGCGGGTCTGGCGGCACGCCGCGACCTGGAGCCGTCGTCCGACGAGTCCAGCTCGGCGGGTCTTGCGGCACGCCGCGACCTGGAGCCGTCGTCCGACGAGTCCAGCTCGGCGGGTCTTGCGGCACGCCGCGACCCGGCGCCATCGTCGTCGTGCACGGCGGCCGTGGTGGCGGTCGGCCCGTCTGCGAAGGCGCTGGCGGGCTCATGCCTGCCGGCCCGCCCGGCGGCGCCTTCGCCGTCCGGCGCCCCGGCCTCGCCGTGGTGCCGCAACCGGCGGCGTCGCCGCTCCGCATCACCCATCACCCGACCGTACCGTCCCACCGCTGATCGCGCCCGCCCACGCCCGCCCACCCAGAGCCGGCGATCATGGAGTTGGCGGTGGCGAAACCGGGCGAATCGCCCGGCCAACCTCATGATCGACGTGGGTGGCGGGCTCAGCGGCGGCGACTCAGAAGACCTCCATCGGGGCCGGGGCACGGTGCCAGCCGAAGGCCGGGGCCACCTCGGCCACGGTGCCCGGCACCAGTTCGCGGACCCGGCCGGCGGCGGCGAGCGCCCCGAGCCCGGACCCGCCCAGGTACAGCTCGCCGAGGACGCGGACGTCGCAGCCGAGCCGGGCGGGTGCGTCGCTCGCCGCGCACTGCGCCCCGGTCGGACCGCCGACCAGGCGCCAGCGGCCGGTGTTCTCCGGCAGCAGGTCGTCGGTCACCTCGAACACCACGTCCACGTCGACGGCGTACCGGCGGGCGGCCAGCGCGGCCGGGACGTCCACGACGCGTAGCCACAGGGCGTCGGAGACGTGGGCGCCGAGCTGCCGAGGCTCGTTCACCAGCCACAGCAGCGGCTCGTCCACGGCGGCCCGGTCGAACGACAGGCGCCGGGTCAGGTCGATCGACAGCAGTAGCCGCCACAGCGCCTGGTACGCCGCCGGGTTCCCGGCCACCACCTCGTCGACCCGGACCTCGGCGCGCGGGCCGGTCCGGTGCCACTCCTCCTTCGTCCGGTAAAGCGCGTACCCGTCCAGGCCGTCGCGCCCCTCGTGCAGCAGCACCCGACGCTCGGTGGCGCCGCCCCGCAGGCCCGCCACGTCGGCGAGCACGTACGCCCACCAGCGCTCGTCCCGCCGCGACCAGCCGGGGCGGTCGGCGCGGATCCGCTCGTACAGCCGGGCCAGCTCGGCCTGGTGCGCGGCCGGCCGGTCCAGGCGGAGCGTGCCCTCGACGGACGCCGGTTCCGGCAGCCGCAGCTCGCTGGTGTCGCAGCTCAGCGTGTACCGCTGCGCGGCCAGGCCGTAGCCGAAGCGGGGATAGATGCGACCCTCGCTGGCCCAGAGCACCGCGACCGGCTCGCGGCCGGCCTCGCGGATCTCGCGGAGTTGCCGGCGCATCAGCCCGGTGAGCAGGCCCCGGCGGCGGTGGGTCGGGGCGACCGAGACCATCGTCACGTGCGCCGCCGGCACGGTCGCGCCCGGCACGGTCAGCTCGCGGCTGAACGCGCCGGCGTGCGCCACGGCAGCGCCGCCGTCGCGGACCAGCAGGGCGCGCTCCGGCTCGAAGATGGGCCGCTCGATTTCCCGCAGCTCGGGGTCCACGCCGCCGTGGAAGGCGAGGGCCAGCAGCCCGGCGATCTCGTCGAAGTCTTCGGCCCGGGGCACTACAGCGTCGATCATCGGAACTGTCTAACCCATCACCTTCGGGGTCGGCGACCGATTTGCCGGCTCGCTACCCTCGGAACCGTGGCCGGCGTCGGTCGAGGGGGAGGACACGAGATGGCGGACCAGACACAGCCGTGGGCCGAGCGCACCGTGGAGGTGCCGCCGCAGCCCGGTGTCGGGGTGGTGCCACCGCAGCGGGACGCGTTCCGGCGCGGGGTGGCCGCGGTGGGGCAGCCGAGCAAGCCGCGGACCGAGCAGTTCTCCACCGTCGACCCGACGGCGGGCTGGTCCGGTGACTCCGCCCCGCGCCGCCCCCTGAGCTGGCATCTGGCCCAGCTGCGCCGGGGCGGCGAGTGGAGCGCGGCCGGCGCCCTGTTCGCCTTCGTCTGCTGGGGGATCTGGGCGATCTCCGGCCGGGGCGATCTCGGTGCCCCGCTGCTCACCTTCGTGCTCAGCCTGCTCACGGCCGTCGGCCTCTTCGCGCTCGCCCGCCTGCTCGGCCGGGTGGCCTGGGAGCGGCAGCTGGGCCGGGTACGCCGCAGCGCACGCGGAGCCCACCTGGTGACGGCGATCTTCCTGGCCGGTGTCGGGGTCGCCTACCTGCAGCAGACCGAGTGGGTGGTGGCCGCCTGGAACTGGGTCAGCGGCAACTGATCCGCCGTGACCGCGGGCGGGTCGGCGTTCCGCCGCCCGCCCGCAGGCCCGGTCGCGGGATGCCGCGACGCCGGTCGTCACTCCACCAGGACGTGGTCGCCTTACCCCGCTTTGCCCGGTTCATCCGTCGCCCGGTGGGCTGAGCCGTCCACCCGGGCGGGTCAGTCCGCGAACCGGTACAGCACGAAGTCCTCCTCGGCACCGCAGGCGAGCACCTCGGCGTTCCACGAGCAGGACTCGCTGCGTACCCCCTTGAGCAGCCCCATCTCGACCGGGTCGGCGGCGCTCACCGACATCCCGGCCACGCTGCGGTCGTCCGCCACGCTGCTCGGCGTCTTCGCGAAGAGCAGCACGTTCCCGGCGTCGATCCGCCCGGCCACCCCGTCCCGGTCCCGCAGCACCGCCGTGCCCTCCGGGTCGAAGAGGGTAACCGCGTCCTGCGGGGAGTCGCGCCGGACGAGCAGGTGCTCGCCGAGCGGTACCAGTCCGTCGGCCTCCGGGGCCGACCAGTGGCGGGTGCTCCTCCCCTCGGTGACCGTCACCACTTCCGTCCCTTCCGCGCCGGAGTCCGGCACCTCCAGCAGGCAGGCCCGGTGCTCGCCGCAGGTGACCAGCGCCTTCGCCTGGCGCCGCTCGTCCGGGGCGGTGTAGAGCACCACCGGCTCGCCGAGGCTGCCCAGGTCGTAGGCGAGCAGCCGGTAGCCACGGGTGTCCTCGATGACGTACAGCCGGTCGTCGCGTGCCGCCACCAGGTCGTCGACGTCGGCGACGTTGCCCCGGCTGCGCATCTCCCCGCTGTCCATGTCGACCACCCGCACCGACCGGTCCGCCCCCACCTGGACGAGCCGGGTCGCGTCCCCGAGCCACGGCGCCCGCGGCGATCCGTCGAGGTACGCGGGCCCGCCGAGCGCTTCGCCCGTGCCGACCGGCACCACCGCGGTGCGGGCGTCGCCGTACTCGTCGCGTGGGTTGTCGTGCTTCCACTTCTCCTGGCCGTTGTCGAGCCGCAGCCCCACCAGCCGGTCACCGGTCCGGTCCAGCCAGACCGCCGTCTTGTTGGTGAAGTACAGGGCGTCGTCGCCCCGGATGGACAACCGCCAGCGCTGGTTGCCCGAGCCGGCGTCGAGCACCACCAGGTCGCGGGGGGCGCTGGCACCGGAGGCGTCGGCGAGCACGGCGACCGCGCCGGGCAGCGCCTGCACGGCCTGCCAACGGTCCGCCGTCACCGGGGTCGGCTTGCGCCACCGCTCGTCGCCGGTGGCCGTGTCGACCGCCACCACCTCCAGCCGGTTGTCCGCGCCCGGATACGCCAGGTAGGCCCGGTCGGCCAGCACCGAGGTGAACATCCCGGCCGGTCGCTCGCTGCCCGCCTCGGGCCGGGCGATCAACTTCGCGGTACGGAACTCGAGCGCCGGGTAGGGGTCCCGGAGCGCCCACAGCACCGCCGCGGCCACCACACCGATCACCACGAGGCCGGCGCCGACCGCGATCCAGAGAGCCCGCCGGCCCCGTCCCGGCCGGGCCGCGCCGACCTGCGGCGCGGGCGAGACCAGCGGCTCCCCGCCGGGTGCCCCCGGCAGCCCCGGGCCGGCCGGTGCGAAACCGCCCTGACCGGGGACGGCCGGGGGCTGCCCGGCACCGGCGTATCCGGACGGAGCCGGGGCGCCCGCGTACCCGGGCAGCGTCGGCGGGTCGTCGACCAGGGTGCCGTGCGGGGCGGGGACCGGCACCGTGGTCGCCGGGAGCGCGCCCCCGGGCGTCGCGCCCTCCGGCAGCGTGCCGTACGGTCCGGCGGCCGGCGGCGTGCTCTGGGGCAGCGTGTCGGGCGGCCCGGCGGGTGCGGGCACGGTGGGGGCCGTTGCCGCGCTCTCGGGTCGGGCGCCGTGCGGGGCGGCGGGTGCGGCCCTGGCCGGCGCCGGGGCGTTCTGGGGCGGCGCACCGTGCGGGCCGGCGGGCACCGCCGGTGGCGCCCCGGCTGCGGCGCGGCGGGGCAGCGGAAGGTCGGTCAGCGCGCCCTCGGCGACCGGCAGCTCGGGCTGTTCCAGGACGGCCGGGGCGACCCCCAGGTCGGCGTGCAGCATCCGGGCCACCAGCGGCACCCGGGACGACCCGCCGACCAGGAAGAGGCCGGCGAGCTGCCCGGGAACGAGCCCCGCGGCGGCGATCACGTCCCGGGTCTCGGCCACCGCCCGGGCCAGCAGGGGAGTGGCGAGCAGTTCCAGGTCCTCCCGGGTCAGTTGGGCCGCCGCCTCCACCCCGGGTACGGCCACCGGCGCGACCATGGCCCGGGAGAGCATCTCCTTCGCGCCACGCACGTGGTCCCAGAGCTGATGCCGGTCCCGCCACTCCGCGGTGGTCGTCGCGCTGGTCAGGCGCGCCCACGCGGCCGGGTGCACCGGGCCGACCAACTCGCCGAGCCGGCCGACCAGGGCGGCGTCCAGGTCCAGGCCGCCGAGGTCGGCGACGCCGCCGCTGGCGACCAGGGCGAATCCCGAGTCGCCCCAGGGGTCGGCGCCCTCGTTGCGCAGCACCGCCACGTCGAGGGTGCCGCCGCCGAAGTCGAACACCGCGACGGATCCCCCGACGGGCACCGGCCGGCGCAGCACCTGGGCGTAGTAACGGGCGGCGGCCACCGGCTCGCGCAGCAGGCGGGTGCCGGGCGTGATCGGACCGGCCAGGGTGTGCTCGGCGGCCGGTGGCCAGCCGGCCAGCGCGAGCGCGTCGTGCAGCACCTGCCGGCGGGGCGCCGCCCAGGCCGCCGGGTGGGTGACCACCGCGGGCGGGAGGAAACCCACCGCGGCCACGGCGGCGTCCGCCACCGTCCGCAACGTCGCCGCCAGCAGCTCCGCCGGCCGGTACGCCCGGCCGCCCAGCTCGACCGTCTCCTCGTCGACCCGGCGCTTGGGGTTCGGCTCGTACCCGGCCGGGTCGGCCTGGGCCAGCCGTTGCGCGTCCCGTCCCACGTGCAACCGTCCGCCGGAGTCGACGTAGACGCCGGAGGGGAGGATCGGGTGTCCGTCCACGAGCAACGGGCGGCTCCGCCCGTCCGGCCAGCGAAGCACCGCCACGGTGTTCGAGGTGCCGAGGTCGACGCCGAGGGCGAACCCGTCCTGCTGGCCTGACATCCGTGGCTACCTCCACCCGACGCGGGGATGTCCGGCCCCGCATCGTACGCAGCCCTCGCCGCCCGGCTCATCCGCCGGTCGGGACGGTCGAACCGGGTCCCGGCCGATCACGGTGGGCAGCCGGTACGCCGTACCGGGCCGTTCAACTGCCGAGGCCGGCCTCGCGGGCCCGGACGATCGCCTCGGGGCGGTCGGCCACCTGCAGCTTTGCGAACACGTTCGAGACGTTGTTGCGTACCGTCTTGGGGGACAGGTAGAGCGCGGCGGCGATCTGCGCGTTGGAACGCCCGGCGGCCAGCAGCTCCAGGATCTCCCGCTCACGCGCCGTGAGCTGCGGAAACGGCACCTGCGCGGGGGTCGCGCCGGCAGTGAAGAACTCGGCGATCCGGCGGGCCAGCGAGGCGCCGAACACCGCGCCGCCGGCCGCCACCGTGGTGATCGCCCGGACGATCTCCTCCTGCTCGGCGCCCTTCACGAGGTAGCCCCGGGCACCGGCCTGGACCGCGGCGAAGACCGTGCTGTCCTCCTCGGACATGGTCAGGACCAGGACGCCGACCGACGGCGCCGCCGTCGCCAGGCGACGGGTGGCCTCGACTCCGTTGAGGTTCGGCATCTGGATGTCCATCACCACGATCTCCGGCCGGAGCCGAACGGCCAGCTCCACCGCCTCGACTCCGTCGGCCGCCGTACCGACCACGTGGATGTCGGGCAACGAGGACAGCAGGACGGCCAGCCCGTCGCGGAAGATCGGGTGGTCGTCGGCGACCAGCACTCGGATGGGCTTGTCAGCCACGCGTCACCTCCGTCGTGCCGTCCAGTGGCAGGCGGGCCCGCACGACCGTCCCCCGGTTGTCCGGGCATTCTATGTGGCAGGTCCCGCCCAGCTCGGCGGCGCGTTCCCGAAGCGACACGAGGCCGACCCCGGTCGGCGTACCGGGGCCGATCCCGCTACCGTCGTCGGCCACCTCGATCACGATGTTCCGATCCGTCGGTTCGAGCCGCACCTGGCAGGTACGGGCCCGGGCATGCTTCGCCACGTTCGTCAGTGCCTCGGACACGATCCGGTACGCCGCCACCTCCACCGCGGCCGGCAGCCGATCAAGTCCGGGGCCACCGTCGACCCGTACCGTCACGCCTGCGGCGCGGAGCCGGTCGGCCTGTTGTTGTACGGCGCCGAGCAACCCCACGTCGTCCAAGGCCGGTGGCCGCAGGTCGTGCACCAGGCGGCGTACGTCGGCGACCGCCGCGGTCACGTCGGCGCGCGCCTGCCGCAGCAACCGGTCGGCCTCCGCTGCTGACCGGCTGGCCACGTTGCGGGCTGCGTCGATGCGCAGCCCGACCGCGCCGAGCGTCGGCCCCAGACCGTCGTGCAGGTCGCGCCGCAACCGGCGCCGCTCCTCCTCGCGGGCGGTGACGATCTGTTCCCGGCTGCGCTGCAGCTCCTCGGCGAGGTAGCTGGTCCGGGCCGCCGCCGCGGCCTGGCGGACCACGTCGCCGAGCAGTGCCTCGTCCCGGGCGGACAGCACCGCCAGGGCTCCCCCCTTGGGCAACACCAGACAGCCGATCGGCTCTCCTCGATAGGTGACCGGGAGGACCTGCGTCGCGGGTGGCCGGACACCGTGCTCGGCGACGACCCGCGCCCCGCCGCTGTGGTCGACCTCCACCGCCACGTACGGGGAACGGAAGGCCCGGGCGACGGTGTGGGCCACCGCGAGGAGCTGTTCCTCCGGTGTGTCGGAGCGCTCCAACTGCTCGGCGAGGCCGGCCACCAGGCCGTACCGGTCGTCGCGGCGGCCGAGGACCACCCGGCGCATGAGCAGCCACAGCCGGTGGCGCAGCGGCCCGTACACCACCACGACGATGAGCAGGGCGAGCACGGCGGCGTCGCGTTCGGCCAGCTGTCGATTGAGCAGGCTGCTGGCGACCCCGAGCACCACCGCGTCGACCGCGATGACGGCCACTGCCAGCGTGCCGTAGCGGAGCGTTCCGCTCAGCAGTCGGTCGACGTCCAACAGATGCGGGCGGGCGATGCCGACGGCGAGAGCGACGCCGGTGAGAGCCACGCCCACGGTCAAGCCGACCGAGGACCACGCCATGGGCAGCACCAGGCACGACAGCAGGACGAGGGCGTCGACTGCGCCCGCCCACACCAGCCAGCGCATCCGCGTCCGGGTCTCGCCCGTCGACTGGCGGTAGCGGACGACCACGATGGCGAACGGCACCAGCATGCTGAGTGGAACCCCGGCGTACGCGACTTGCAGCAACGGCCCCCAGACGCCCTCGGGCAACGGCAGTGTCGTGGGGTCGAGGTTCAGCCCGTGGAACGGCCCCGGCAGGGGTGCTCCCGACTGGGCCTGTGCCACCTCGGACGGCACGACGAGCAGCAGGACCGGCAGCAGTGCGGTGGTGGCCAGGCCGGCCAGGGCCGCGAGCCGCCACCTTCCGGCCGGCAGCCGCCCGTCGGGATACAGCAGCAGCGCCAGCGGCAGCGAGAGCAGCAGCGTCGCACCGAACCGCTGGTAAACCCAGAACGCCGCCGAGGCGCCAGGCAGGGCGGGGTCGTGCAGGGTGGCGTACGCCAGCCACGCGGCGGCGGCGCCGTCGACGCACCAGTGCAGGCCGGTCAGGCAGAGCACCCAGGCCAGCGGGTGTCGGGGCATCCGCCGTAGCAGGACCACACCCGGCACGGCCAGGATCAGCCCCGACATGCCGGCGGGCCCACCCGGTTCCAAGGCGACCGTCGCCCGGTGGGCCGCGGGCACCACCAGGTCCAGCGCGAACGCGGCGGCGGTCGCGGTCGTCGCCACGACGAGGACGGCGATCCCCGCCGCGGTCGGCCGGCGCGGGTCGCGGGGCTTGGTCACCGGGCCATCGTCGCAGCACAGATGTCCCGCCGACCCGGTACCGGCGTCCCGCCCCGACCGGGACGTTTCGCGGGACGCCAGCAAGGTCGCTCGCCCCTGCCGGCCCGGGACGCGCCCCGGACAGATTGGTCTCACCTGCGGTGCCAGCCGCACCGACACCGACACCGCTCACGGAGGAACCGCGATGACCGTCAGCCACACGCCGTCCCCGGCCCGCACCGATGTCCAGGGCACCCCCACGCCGACCACCGCGACCGCGACGGTCCGGTGGACCGGTGCCCTGGTGACCGCCGGGGCGTTGATCTGGGCGAGCAGCCTCGCCGTGCTCGGCGCCAACCCCGACGACAGCCTCCGGATCACGATCACGGATCTGGCGGCCGTCCCGTTTCAGCTCGGCCTGTTCGCGTTGGTGCACACCCAGCTGCGTACCTCGGCCACGGGCACCTCCCGCGCGGCCCGCGGCCTGCTTCGAGTGGAGTTCGTGCTGCTGACCCTGGCCACGTTGTGGAGCATCCTGCATGGTGCCGTGCCGGCCTGGCGGAACAGTGTCCCGGTGGCGATCCTGGATGTGTTCTGGCCGCTCTCGATGCTCGGCATGGCGATCATCGGCATCAAGATCGCCTTCGCCGCTCGCTGGCGAGGCGCCGCCCGTGTCTGGCCGGCGGTCGCGGAGAGTTGGGCGCTGGTGACGGTGCCGGCTTTCGGGATCTTCGGTTCGCCCATCGCCGACTGGGTCGGCGCGGGCCACCTGCTCATCGGCTACACGATGCTCGGCCTGATCCTCGCGCTGCGGCCGCACCTGACCGGCTCCCAGGATTGAGCGTGGACAACCTCTCGCCGGGTCGACTCGCCACGTGACGGGTCGGCCCGACGACTGGAGCATGCCGAGGCGCCGCTCCGGACGTCGGCGAACAGGCATCACTCACGGGTCGTCAGCGCTTGTGGGTGAGGACGTTGATGACCCTGCCGTTGGGGTCACGCATGAAGAAGCGTCGGACTCCCCATGGTTCGTCGGTGAGCGGGTGCACGATCTCAGCGCCGGCGTTGCGGGCGGCCTGATGCGCGGCATCGACATCGTCGACCTCCACAGACACGTCGGGGATGACCGGTGCCGTGGCGTCGTGGGTCATGAGGCTCAGCTGAGCTCCCGGGTTGGCGCGATCGCTCAGGGTGACGATCCAGCCCATGTCCATGACGACCTCGAAGCCGAGTACCTCGACGTAGAAGGCGGTGGCCGCCGCGATGTCCTCGGTTGCCAGATCGGGCATTGTGCGCTTTATGGCCATGAGGGCCATGCTGCCGCACGGCAGCCACGTCGACCAGGAGTGCCCCGTCGTGTGCGGCTGGCGCTGCCGGAAGCTGGCGGAGATATGGCAGGCCCAGGTGCCGCGATCATGCGGTCCACCTGGGCCTTCTTACGTGGAGCGGGCGACGGGAATCGAACCCGCACCGTCAGTTTGGAAGACTGAAGCTCTGCCATTGAGCTACGCCCGCATGCACCCCGCTGCGGCGGGGCGCGCCCGACAGCCTACCGAATCCCGGAACCGGACGCGCAGCCCCGTACCGCGCGTCGCTGCTCGCTCGGCGTCAAGATCCTCACTACCTCCCCGAAAGTGGCCCCTCGCCGCCCCGAGAGACCACTCTCTCCCCGAAACTGCTGCGTCCCCGCAAACCCGGCGCGGGGGCCTGGCGCGGCCCCGGTGCGGGTCCGGGGGGCGCGGACGGCATACACTTCTCGTCGCCACGGGGTGTGGCGCAGCTTGGTAGCGCACTCGCTTTGGGAGCGAGGGGCCGTGGGTTCAAATCCCGCCACCCCGACTGTCCGTTCGCGGCCCGGTCGTCCGGGAACCGCCGATTTTTCCGCGCGGCACCCCGGGCGCTGCCGATGCCGCAGGCCGGCTCGCCTACACTCGATGCGCGTAATCACGCCCAGACTCAACCTGAGATCCGTCAAGGAGTACGCCTGTGAAGAGCACCGTCGAGACTCTGAGCCCGACGCGCGTGCGGCTCGCCATCGAGGTGCCGTTCGTCGAGCTCGAGCCGAGCCTCAAGAAGGCGTACCGGGAGATCGGGCAGCAGGTCCAGGTTCCCGGCTTCCGTCGGGGCAAGGTTCCCCCGCGGGTGATCGACCAGCGGGTGGGCCGGGGCACCGTCCTCAACGAGGCGGTGCAGGAGGCGATCCCGCAGAACATCCTCGCCGCGGTCCGCGAGCACGACCTGAAGACCCTGGGTCGCCCGGAGGTCGAGATCACCGAGTTCGCCGACGGTGACTCGCTCAACTTCACCGCCGAGGTCGACGTCCGCCCGGAGATCACCCTGCCGGACCCGGCGTCCATCGAGGTGACCGTGGACGAGATCCAGGTCGCCGACAGCGAGATCGACGAGCAGGTCAACGGCCTGCGTGAGCGGTTCGCCACGCTGAAGACCGTCGAGCGGGCCGCCCAGGAGGGCGACTACGTCCAGATCGACCTGAACGCCACCGTCGACGGCGAGGAGGTGCCGGGCGGCTCGGCGAGCAACATCTCGCACGAGGTCGGCAGCAAGCAGCTCCTGCCGGGCCTGGACGAGGCCCTGGTCGGCCTGGCTGCCGGCGAGAGCACCACCTTCTCCACGCAACTGGTGGGCGGCGACTACGCCGGCCGTGACGCCGACGTGGCGGTGACCGTCCGCACGGTCAAGGAGAAGGAGCTGCCGGAGCTCAACGACGACTTCGCCCAGCTGGCCAGCGAGTTCGACACCATCGAGGAGCTGCGCAACGACCTCCGCGAGCGGGTGAGCCGGGGCAAGCAGGTCGAGCAGATCTACGCCGCCCGGGACAAGGCCCTCGAGCAGATGGTGGCCGCCGCCGAGGTGCCGGCCCCGGAGGGTGTCGTCCGCGAGGAGGTCGAGAGCCGCAAGGCCGCGATGGTCGACCAGCTCGAGCGCATCGGCGCCTCCCTGGAGGAATACCTCGCCGCCGAGGAGAAGACCGAGGAGCAGATCGACACCGAGCTCAGCGAGGCGGCGACCGAGGGCGTCAAGATCCAGCTCCTGCTGGACACCCTGGCCGACGCCGAGGACGTGCAGGTCTCCGACGACGAGTTCGGCCACGAGATCGTCCACCGCGCCCAGCGCGCCGGCATGGCCCCGCAGCAGTACTACGACCAGCTGGTCCGCTCCGGCGCCGCGGCGGCCGTTTTCGGCGACGTCCGCCGGGGCAAGGCGCTCGCCGCCGTGATGGAGAAGATCAAGATCAAGGACTCGGCCGGCAACGAGGTCACCCTGGACGCGCTCCGCGCCCAGAACGAGGCCGAGCACAACCACGAGCACTGATCGCCGGGTGTCGGCCGCCGTCCCTCGCTGCACGCTGGACGGCGGCCGAAACCCTTTTCGGGGTACGCCCTCCGGGGTAGCTGCGCTGAGAGCGAACAGTGCCCCGACCGGGAGTACGGCCCCCGGCTGAGCGGTTAGTGTCGGGTACGACGGTACGGAGAGCGAAGGGCTGCCATGACCGACATGCACATCCCAGCGAAGCCGCTCCGGGCGCTCGAGGCCCGCGGTGGTGACTCAATTGGCAACCTCGACGACTCGGTCTACAACCGGTTGCTCAAGGAGCGGATCATCTTCCTGGGCAGCGAGGTGACCGACCAGGTCGCCAACCGCATCTGCGCGCAGCTGCTGCTGCTCGCCGCGGAGGACCCGGACCGCGACATCAACCTCTGGATCAACTCGCCGGGTGGCTCGGTCTACTCCGGCATGGCCATCTACGACACCATGCAGTTCATCGACAACGACGTGTCGACCGTGGCGATGGGCATGGCGGCCTCGATGGGCCAGCTGCTGCTCTGCGCGGGCACCAAGGGCAAGCGGTACGCCCTGCCGCACGCGCGGATCATGATGCACCAGCCGTCGGGTGGCATGGGCGGTACGGCCGCCGACATCGCGATCCAGGCCGAGCAGATGCTCTACACCAAGCGGATGTTCCAGGAGCGGGTCGCGTTCCACACCGGCCGGAACGCGGCGGAGATCGAGGCGGACTCGGACCGCGACCGCTGGTTCACGGCCCAGGAGGCCATGGACTACGGCTTCATCGACAAGGTGATCACCGGAGCCGCCCAGGTTCCGGAAGGCGCCGGGACCCTGAGCTGACCGAGGAGCTGACGATGACCGACCTGAGCCTGCCGCCCCAGTTCGCGGCCGTGCACAACCGCTACGTTCTGCCGTCGTTCGTCGAGCGCACGTCGTACGGGATGAAGGAGTCCAACCCGTACAACAAGCTCTTCGAGGACCGGATCATCTTCCTCGGCGTGCAGGTGGACGACGCCTCGGCCAACGACGTGATGGCCCAGCTGCTGACGCTTGAGGGCACCGACCCGGACCGCGACATCATCATGTACATCAACTCGCCCGGCGGCTCCTTCACCGCCATGACGGCGATCTACGACACCATGCAGTACGTCCGCCCGGACATCCAGACCGTCTGCCTCGGCCAGGCGGCCAGCGCGGCGGCCGTGCTGCTGTCCGCGGGCACCCCGGGCAAGCGGATGGCGCTGCCCAACTCCCGGATCATCATCCACCAGCCGGCCACCGAGGGCGGCTACGGCCAGGGCTCGGACATCGAGATCCAGGCCCGGGAGATCCTGCGGATGCGGACGCAGCTGGAGACGATGCTGTCCCAGCACTGCAACCGCCCGGTCGACCAGGTCCGCAAGGACATCGACCGTGACAAGATCATGACGGCCGAGGAGGCCAAGGAGTACGGGCTGGTCGACACGATCCTGACCAGCCGCAAGAAGGGTCTGCTGGCGGCGCACGCCGCGAGCTGAGCTCTGCCGGATCGGAGGTCGGCCGGGGCATCGGTCCCGGCCGACCTCTGACACACCCGTTTTGGGGGTCGGAGAAACCTCCGGCAGCGGGTAACGTCGGGTCTGTACCGCTTCGCTGGTGCGGACCGGCGGATGGGACGACAGACGGACGGGCGGCAGGCCCGCAGGTCAGGGCCGGCGCTCCGGCCGACGAGTGCAGGGAGAACGTAGGTGGCACGGATCGGTGACGGCGGCGACCTACTGAAGTGCTCCTTCTGCGGCAAGTCGCAGAAGCAGGTCAAGAAGCTCATCGCGGGCCCGGGCGTCTACATCTGCGACGAGTGCATCGATCTCTGCAACGAGATCATCGAGGAGGAGCTGGCCGAGTCCGGCGAGGTGAAGTGGGAAGAGCTTCCCAAGCCGATGGAGATCTGCCAGTTCCTCGACAACTACGTCGTCGGTCAGGAGCAGGCCAAGAAGGCGCTCGCCGTCGCGGTCTACAACCACTACAAGCGGATTCAGGCCGAGGCGGCCGGCGCGCCCGGCTCCGGCAACGACGGCGTGGAGCTGGCCAAGTCCAACATCCTGCTGCTCGGTCCCACCGGCTGCGGCAAGACCCACCTGGCGCAGACCCTGGCCCGGATGCTCAACGTCCCGTTCGCGATCGCCGACGCCACCGCCCTCACCGAGGCGGGATACGTCGGCGAGGACGTGGAGAACATCCTCCTCAAGCTGATCCAGGCGGCCGACTACGACATCAAGCGCGCCGAGACCGGGATCATCTACATCGACGAGGTCGACAAGATCGCCCGTAAGTCGGAGAACCCGTCGATCACCCGGGACGTCTCCGGCGAGGGCGTGCAGCAGGCGCTGCTGAAGATGCTCGAAGGCACGGTGGCCAACGTGCCGCCGCAGGGCGGGCGGAAACACCCGCACCAGGAGTTCATCCAGATCGACACCACCAACGTGCTGTTCATCTGCGGCGGTGCCTTCGCCGGCCTCGACCAGATCATTGAGGCCCGCACCGGCTCCGGCGGCACCGGCTTCGGCGCCCGGCTCCGATCGGTCTCCGAGCGGTCGACCGACGACATCTTCAGCCAGGTCATGCCGGAGGACATGCTCAAGTTCGGGCTGATCCCCGAGTTCATCGGCCGGCTCCCGGTGATCACCAACGTGCGCAGCCTCGACCGGTCGGCCCTGGTGCGGATCCTCACCGAGCCGCGCAACGCCCTGGTCCGGCAGTACCAGCGCCTCTTCGAGCTGGACGGCGTGGAGCTGGAGTTCGAGCAGCCGGCGCTGGAGGCGATCGCCGACCAGGCCATGCTCCGCGGCACCGGCGCCCGCGGCTTGCGGGCGATCATGGAAGAGGTCCTGCTCTCCGTGATGTACGAGGTGCCGAGCAACCCCGACGCCGCCCGGGTGCTGATCACCCGCGAGGTGGTGCTGGAGAACGTCAACCCGACCATCGTGCCCCGCGAGTTCACCGGTCGCCGGGCTCGTCGGGATCGCGAGGAGAAGTCCGCCTGACCGTCGGCACCGGGGCGCTGCTCGGCTGAGCCCTGTCGCCGACCGCGCGCCGCCCGTACGCTGAGCCCCATGCGCGTCGCCGTCTGCCAGCTCAACACCCGCGACGACCGTGCGGCGAACCTGGCCGCCGCCGAGGCTCTGCTGGTCAGGGCCGCGGCGGCCGGGGCCGACCTCGCCGTTCTCCCCGAGTACGTCGACTATCTGGGCGTGGCCGAGCGGATGCCGCCGGCCGAGCCGGTCGACGGCGTGGTGGGGGAGTTCTTCGCGGGGGTCGCGCGACGGCTGGGCATGTGGGTGATCGCCGGCTCGTTCCACGAGGCCGGACCGGACCCGGACCACACCTGGAACACCTCGCTGGTCTTCGACCGCACCGGTGCGCTCGCCGCCAGCTACCGCAAGATCCACCTGTACGACGTGGAGATTCCGGGCCGGGTTTCCTACCTGGAGTCCGCGACGGTGGCTCCGGGCGACCAGCCGGTGGTGGTCGACGTCGACGGCGTCCGCGTCGGCCTCTCGATCTGCTACGACCTGCGCTTCCCCGAGCTCTACCGGCAACTGGCCACGGACGGCGGTGCCGCGCTCCTGGTCGTGCCCGCCGCGTTCATGATGCACACCGGCCGGGACCACTGGGAGGTCCTGCTGCGGGCGCGGGCGATCGAGAACCAGTGCTTCGTCGCGGCCGCCGGCCAGACCGGTGACCACGATCCGGGGCGGACCTGCTTCGGACGCAGCATGGTGGTGGACCCGTGGGGGACAATGCTCAGCCAGGTCCCGGACGGCCCCGGCCTTGCCGTCACTGATCTGGACCTCGACCGGCTGCGGAAGATCCGCGCCGAGCTGCCCAGCCTCGCCAACCGCCGGCTGTGAGCCCGGTCAGCTCTCCAGCAGCACACCGAGCACGGTGAAGCCGGCGATCGCCGCGGCGGTGATCAGCAATGCCGTGGTCATCCGGGAGCGGCCGCGTCTGGCCAGCCTCCCCACCGACGCCGCGACGACGAAGACCACGAAGGCGGCGATGACGAGCTGCCAGAACGGCAGCAGCAGGCCGAGCAGGGTGTCTGCGGCGAGCGTCGCCACCGGGAACCGGGACACGTCATCCATGCCAGACACTCTGGCACGGTTGTGCCCTCCGTGGTCCTCCTCGATGCCTCCGGTCTGCCATCCGGTGCTGTGGCGCCCGTCGGGAACGCAGTGACAGGCGTTGATTTGCCTTCTCGGGGCCGTCCGCGTAACTTTCTCTCTGCACGCGGGAGGCCGGATAAACCGGCCGACAACGGGCACCAGGCTCGTGGCGGAGACGCCGAGCGAGACTGGGGATCCGGGTGGTGCGAGGCGCTCCGAAAACACGGGGTTGCGATCGCGAAGCCGACCGGGTAGAGTTCGAAGGCCGGCAGGGAGCCGGGCGGGTGATCGCGAAAGCGACGCCGGCCGGTCCGCCGGAACCCACGACATCAACGACCGCCGGGTACGGCGTGCGTCGGCGTGGATCGGGCCGAACCAAGCTGATCACCTCGGAGACGAGGTTGACTTCGCGGAGCGGCCCGGGTAGAGTAGAGAGGTTGCCCCGGACAGGGTCCTGCATGATGCGGGGTTGCTGGATGGTGTGTGGTTGTTCTTTGAGAACTCAACAGGGTGCTTGATAAGCCAGTGCCAAA
>NZ_JBIAFE010000018.1:0-122709 GCF_042869115.1 Micromonospora sp. NPDC007230
CACCTCCCACAGCCTGATGCGTTGGGAGACAGCGTGCCTGACGGCTCCTCAGAACCGATGGATTACACGATCAACGTTCAAAGACGCGGCACTAGCACGTCGTAGGTGCCCGCAAGTGTCACGCAGGTCCTGACATCGATGTGTCACGCAGGTCCCGAGACCGGACATCGCCGGCAGCCGGTGTCCGACTCCGGTTGATGGTTGACACCGTCTACGACGCCGGCACTCCGATCGCGGCCGTTCCCCGCCGCAGCACCACGGAGGCCCTCACGGTCCGCGACAGGACGCGCGCATCGCGGCTAGATGAGTGCGTCCGCCGACGGCATTTCGGGTCAGGCGGTAATCCACCAGCCGAGTGGCTGGCCGTCCTCGTCGTAGACGTTTCCGTACTCCCAGGGACAGCCCTGTTCGGCGGTCCAGCTGTTCACGGCGTCCTCGACTGCGGCGAAACCTGCAGCGGCCGGCACGGTGATCACGATGAACCGTCCGTCCGCAGGCATCTCGACTAAGGCGCGTTTCGTAAGTGGGCGTGGGCCGGGTGAGATCACGGCGTGGCGGTGATCGATAACTGAAGAGGTCTCCGGTAAGTGGGTTAGCGACCAAGCAAACCTGAATACCGGAGACCTCGTGGCCAGCCTAGCGGCGGCGGCGCGGCATGACCTGAGCGACATCCAGTGGCAGCACCTGCACCCGTTGCTGCCTGCGGAATCGTCGCGGGGAAGACCGTGCAAGTGGACCAGACGACAGATCATCGACGGCATACGGTGGCGGGTACGCACCGGTGCACCGTGGCGTGACGTGCCCGCGAACTACGCCCCATGGCAAACGCTGTATCGATGGTTCCGCCGCTGGCAGCGTGATGGCACCTGGGCCCGCGTCCTGGCCGGGCTGCAAGCCGCCGCCGATACGGCCGGGCGGATCGACTGGACCGTCAGCGTCGACTCCACGATCAGCCGCGCCCATCAACACGCGGCCGGTGCCCGTCGTGACGGCGATCAGCAGAAAGAACCACCCGGCGGGATCCAAGCCGAGCCTGCCGATCATGCGCTGGGCCGTTCGCGAGGCGGATGGACCACCAAGACTCACCTTGCCTGCGAACAGGGCCGCAAGGTCCTGGCCACCGTCGTCACGGCTGGGCACCGCGCTGACAGCCCGCAGTTCACCACGGTGCTCGACCGCATCCGGGTCACCCGGCCCGGGTCCGGTCGGCCCCGAACCCGCCCGCAGCAGGTCCTGGCGGACCGGGCCTACACGTCCAGGGCCAACCGCGCCTACCTGCGCCGACGTGGAATCAAGGCCTGCATTCCGAGCAAGAGCGACCAAGATGCCCACCGCCTCGCGAAAGGCTCCCGCGGCGGCCGGCCACCCGCCTTCAATCCTGAGATCTACCGCCGGCGCCACGCCGTGGAATGCGGCATCAACCAGCTCAAGCAGCACCGCGCCATGGCCACCCGCTACGACAAGCTGGCCGTGCGCTACGAAGCCACCCTGGCCATTGCCGCCATCAACCAGTACCTCCGGGCCTTATGAAACACGGGCTAGCCCGTCGAGATGCGTGAACACGGTGGTGAGCGCAGCGATGCTGTCGCCGGACGGCGGCGTGGGTGGATACAGCACGAGGCACAGGTTGCCGCCACGCCGCAGCACTTCGAAACTGCCATCGTGCCTGACGCGGATGCGGTCGCCAGCTGCGCATCCGTGGGTCAGCCCAGGGCTGGCAAGGACCTCGTAGACCCCTTGCTCCACCATCGCTGCCGGGATCAGCTCGTAGCAAGGCTGGCCGGATGAGGCCGTGCCGGCGAGCAGCCGGACATGCGGATGACACTGCTCGACAACGTCCTCCTGCACAAGCGGCATTGTCCATGAGCCGACGCCCGCACCACCGACGAGGGTCGAAGGCACGGTCATCGGCATGTGAGTACGGCCGATCGGGTGTCACCGCCTGTAACCAGGACGACTAAGCAACCAAGGCCGACTGTCGTGCATGTGCTGGGACGGATCCGTCAGGCATGTGGTGGAACTCGACACCGGCAGCCGGCCGCCGGTGGCCTGTGGTCGGCACAGCGAGGCTCCCAAGGGCCCCGCCGTGGTTTAGTGTCACGCCCGTGAATGGGAAGCATGTTCGACGGTGGGCGCTGGTGCTCGTCCCGCTGCTCCTGGCGGCGTCCGGCGTCTTCGCTCTGCGGTGGCTGTCAGTGCCCGACCCGCGGAAGCTGCCCGAGCCATTCCGGGAGCAGCTCGCATCGCTTGTGGTGGACGCAATCGAACACGACCCGACCTTTAACCCGGGGCACAACCAGGATGCATGGCCGGTCTGCGCCGCCTCGGTGTTCGGGGTGGCGCCCGACTCGGCTGACGCCGTTGACGAGGTCCGCACGATCTACACGTTGGCGTACTGCAGGTACCTCAGCAAGGCAGACGTTGCGAAGGGACCTGATACCGACCTCAGCTCGCTCCCCGGAGTGTCGATGCCGATCGCCGTGGGGCTGGGACCGCCTGTCACCTATCAGGAACCGGAAGACGGAGAAGGGGCATACCCCGACAGCATCCGGCGAATCTTTCCGAAACCCCTACAGGCGGCTGCGTTCCGCGCCGAGCCCGACCCGTCAATGCAAACCGCACTAGACGAACGCATCATGCGCCTGCTGTCCTCGCCGGTACCCTCGCCCTCGCACTCCTGACACCCAACATCCGGCATCAATCCGTCACGCATCAAGTGCAGCCCGACAAGCCGGCAGCCGGCCGCCTAGGCTGCGTCTCCCACCTCGTAGGGATGTGTGTCGGCCGGGTCGTACGGCTGGTCGGCCAACTCCACCGCCTGCGAGTACCACCCGTCGACCAGCAGGATGTTCAGGCTGGGTGGTCCGGACTTCGCGGCTCTCCGGGAGGCGGCCGGCTGTCCCGACGTAAGGCTGCACGATCTCCGGCACACCGTCGTGTCCCTGCTGATGGATCTGGGCGTCCCGCCGCACGTCGTCCAGGCCGTCGCTCGGCACGCGGACGTGAAGATCACCCTGAAGATCCACTCGCACGCCAACCTTGACGTCATGCGCCAGGCGCTCGGCAAGCTCGACGGGCGACTGTCATGAGCCCGGTTGCTGTCATCGCTGCTGGCACCGTTCCGAGGAACGATCTTCTCGGGGCGGTTTCTGCTGGTCGTACCTGGTGGGCGCGGCAGGTTTCGAACCTGCGACCCCTCGCTTGTAAGGCACTTCCGGCAAGAGTCGCACCGTCCGCTGCTTCGACCGGGAGTGCCTTGTTCTGGCAGAGGCACTGAGCCAAGTGTGGGGGCCGGTGGAGCGGGTGGAGTTAAGCCCGGTCCTAGAGCGCTCGATGCAGGGCGAGACGGTCCCGGCCCTTGCTGGCGTCCATTCCAACTTTGTGCCTTCGCTGTCCGCCTGGCACTTTGAAGATCGCAGCGTCTGGGTCGGCGTCGGCCAGTGGGACAGGGAGCTTCCAGTCGTTCTAGTGGCCGCAGCTGGTGATCTGTAACCGTTGAAGCGGAACTTAGGTGCGCCCTCCCGTGGCCTACGGCAGCCTGGTCGGCACGCTGGTCACGTCCCGTTTTGGGCTCACGTCATTGGTCGCTGGTTGCCAGCGTTTCACCCTGTCTTGTGCCCCGTATGTGCCCGGACGGCTCCATGACCTTGAACGGCTCTCGGAGTATGGCGGGCAGGTCGGCCAAGGTAGCGATAACCGGCCCGCCCCAACTGGGGTCGGTGTCGTTGTGCTCCGTGGTCCGGAAGACAGTCATACCGACCGCTGCCGCCCCGGCCAGCTCACCGTCTGAACCGTCGCCAACAAAGATGCACTCCGCCGGCCCAACGCCCAAGCCCTCAGCAGCAAGGTGATAGATCGCCGGGTCTGGCTTGGATAGCCCGACGTCGCAGGAGAAGACCGCGACGTCGAACCGGTGGGCGAGCCGGCTCTGCGGCCATGCCTCGGCAGTGTCCGAGGTGGCGTTGCTGATCAGGGCCAGCGGATGCCCGTCGTCGCGTAGCGCGTCGAGCACGTCCAGGGTGGCGGTCGAGACACTGTCCAGCACCCGGCGCCCGAGGGCTCGCCGATGTTCACCGGCCCGTGTCACCTCTTCGTTGGTTGGTGCGCCGCCGAGGCGTCCGGCGAGAATTCGGATGGTCTCCTCCACGTCCCACCGGACCATCCGGTCCCGCCAGGTGGCGTGGTACGCGGCGACCAGCGCGGCCGGAGCCACCCCGACCATGACCGCCATCTCGCCGACCACCCGGTCACGCTCGTCGTCGGCACCATGGATCAGGGTGTGGTAGAGGTCGAAGATCACTGGCCGAGGCATGCGAGCATCCTACTGAGATCGTCAGCGCTCTCACCTTGCCTGCCATCCCGTCTGAGTCCGACCCGCCCGTCTGGGGAGCGGGCCGCCGCCCGACCCGCCACGTCAAGTGGACCTTGACGCACGTACGGACGCTGCCGGAACAGACTGAGTCGGCTCTCGTGTCACGGACCGCGCCCCCGGCGGACACCGCCACAGTGGCGCGTTTGACCCAACCTCGCCCGGCACGAACCCGGCTCCCGGGGTCGGAGCTGGCCCTGCGGAAGCTGGGCGAGGCGTTCGATCTGAGCAACTGATGTCAGAGTTGGATGTCAGGCACTCCGCCCGACCCGGGACGTCACTCGGGTGCGGGCGGATTTGCCTGTTCAGACGGTGGTGGGCGCGGCAGGTTTCGAACCTGCGACCCCTCGCTTGTAAGGCGAGTGCTCTCCCACTGAGCTACGCGCCCGGAACGCCCGTGCGGCGGGCCGGAGTTCGGCAAGCTTACCTGCCGGCCTCCGACCCGGTCGAACGGCGTACCTGGGGTGGGATCAGGCGGCGACGGACTCGGCCAGGGCCTTGCGCCAGCCCTGCTGATCACGGGCCTCCCCGGGCATGTTCATCTCGGCGAACCGGACCACGCCGGCCTTGTCGATCACGAACGTGCCGCGGTTGGCGATGCCCGCCACGTCGTTGAAGACGCCGTACGCCTGAGCCACCGCGCCGTGCGGCCAGAAGTCGGCCAGCATCGGGAACTGGTAGCCCTCCCGGTCGGCCCAGATCTTGTGGCTGTAGACGGAGTCGACGCTGACGGTCAGCACCTGGACGTCGTCGTTGACGTACTCGTCGAGGTTGTCCCGCACCTCGCAGAGCTCACCCTGGCAGATGCCGGTGAAGGCGAGCGGGTAGAAGACCAGCAGCACGGTGCGCCTGCCACGGAAGTCGGAGAGCCGGACCTCCTGGTTGTTCTGGTCCTTGAGCACGAAGTCCGGCGCCTCGGCGCCAACCTCGATGGGCATGCGAGCTCCTTGGGTCGAGTCTGGAGATGGTCAGCCTGCCACACCCGGCGGCACCGGCCGCCGGGTGCGTACGGTCGCCTACTTCTTGCCCTTGGACCCGCGTCGGAGCACGAGGCGGGCCCCGCTCCAGTCCCGGCCCGCGTTGATCGTGGAGGTCTGCTGGAGGCCGGCGGTCTGGGCGCTCTCGGCCACCTCGCTCGGCTCGACGTGACCGTCCCGGCCTGCCTTGGGCGTCAGGAGCCAGACCACGCCGTTGTCGGCCAGCGGTCCGAGGGCGTCGACGAGGAGCTCGAAGAGGTCACCGTCGCCGTCGCGGTACCAGACGAGAACCGAGTCGACCACCTCGTCGGTGTCCTCGTCGACCAGCTCCCCACAGCGGTCGGTCAGGGCGTCTCGGAGATCCTGGTCGACGTCGTCGTCGTAGCCGATCTCCATGACGACCATCCCCGGCTCGATCCCGAACCGGTCCGCCAGGCTGCGTACCCCGTCGGCGGCCTGACCAGCGGTCGCGCTCACTGTCGCGTGCCTCCTCATCTCATCCCTGCTCGCGGCGTCGTCCGACGCCGTTCCGCCCAGTCCACACAGTTGTGGCTCGCCGCGCAAGTGGCGCACCGGGTGGAACGGAATTTACCGCGCCAGCAGCGTACGGGCACCCTGGGTAATGGCTTCCGCAGAGACCAGAACCTGACGCGCTGCCGGACCCAATGGTACAAACGAGTCAAGTCCGGCAACTCGTCGCGCCGCACCCACGTATCCGCCGTCCACGAGGGCGGCGAGCACGCCCTCGCCCACCCCGCCCGACCGGCGCGTCTCGTCGACCACCAGCACCCGGCCGGTGGCCGACGCCTCCCGGACGATGTCCGCCACCGGCAGCGGGGCGAGCCAGCGCAGGTCCACCACCCGGATCCCGATCCCCTCGTCGGCCAGGGCGGCCGCCGCCCGCAGCGACATCCGTACGCCGTTGCCGAAGGTGATGATCGTGATGTCCTCGGCGGAGCCGACCCCGTACACCCGGGCCCGGCCGATCGGCACGTGCCCGGCGGCCCAGGCGCCCGGCGGGGCGTACTCGGCCAGCCATTCGCCGTCGCCGTCGGCGTAGAGGTCGCGGGTGTGGTAGAGCGCGATCGGCTCCAGGAAGGCGCAGACGCTGCCGTCCACCGCCGCCGCGGCCAGGCAGGTCCGGAGCATGGGCGCGGCGTCGTCCGGCCGCGCCGGCACCGCGACCACCAGCCCCGGCACGTCCCGGAGTACGGCCACCGAGTTGTCGTTGTGGAAGTGCCCGCCGAACCCCTCCTGGTAGGCCAGCCCGGCCACCCGGACCACCATCGGGTTGCGGAACGCCCCCCGGGAGAAGAACCGCATGGTGGCCGCCTCGCCCCGCAGTTGGTCCTCGGCGTTGTGCAGGTACGCCAGGTACTGGATCTCCGGCACCGGCAGCATCCCGGCGACGCCGGCGCCCAGCCCGAGCCCGAGGATCGAGGTCTCGTCGAGCAGCGTGTCGAAGACCCGGGCCCCACCGAACCGGTCCCGCAGTCCCTTGGTCACCCCGTACACCCCGCCCTTGGCGGCGACGTCCTCGCCGAAGACGGCCATCCCCGGGTGGTCCAGCATCCCGTCGGCGAGCGCCGCGTTGATGCTCTGCGCGAGGGTGAGCGGACCGGCCAGCTCCGGCGGCTTGCCGCCGAACGCCTCGGCCCGGGCGCCCGCGTTCGGCCCGGCCGCCCGGTCCGCCGCGTCGGCCACCGCGCGGAAGATCCGTACCGGCCGGCGCGGGGCCAGCTCCGCCACCACCTCGGCCGGGGACGCCAGCTTCGGCTCGTCGAGCACCTCCTCGGCGATCCGGCGGATCTGCCAGCCGCGCTCGTCGTACCGGGCCAGCAGTTCCTCGCTGGTGGCGTAGCCCGCCGCCACCAGCAGCCGGGCGGTGGCCAGCAGGGGGTCCCGCGCGACGTCCGCGGCGATCTCGGCCGGGCTCCGGTACGCGGTCTCCGCGTCGGCCCCGGCGTGCCCCATCAGCCGTACGGTGGTCAGGTGCAGCACCGCTGGCCGCCGGTGCCGGCGTACCCAGGCCGCCGCCTCCCCCGCCACCCGGTAGGCCTCGGCCGGATCGCTGCCGTCGGCGGCGAAGTAGCGGATCCCCGGCTTGGCGCGCAGCGTGGCGGCCACCCAGCCCTTCGGGGAGCGGACGCTGATGCCCAGCCCGTTGTCCTCGCAGACGAAGAGCACCGGGATGCGCAGTCCGGTGTGGTCGTACCAGCCGGCGGTGTTGAATGCGGCCGTCGCGGTGGCGTGGTTGACCGAGGCGTCGCCGAATGAGCAGACCACGATCGCGTCCGGCGGCCACGGCGAGCCGGTGGCGGAGTCCCCGCCGGCCTCGGCCGTCGTCCCCGGCACCCGCCGGCTGCCGACCCGGCGCAGCCGCTCGATGGCGAGCCCCATGCCGACCGCCCGCGGGAGGTGGGACGCGATCGTCGAGGTGGTCGGGATGACCGCGAGGTCCGCCCGGCCGAACACCTTGTGCCGGCCCCCGGCGATCGGTTCCTGCGCCGAGGCGACCATCCCGCGCAGCACGTCCCGAGCCGCCTCCGCGTACGCGTCCGCGGGGTCCGGCGCGGGCAGCGCCGGCCGGGCGGCGGCCACGGCCACCCCGGCCTCGGCCAGCGCCGGGTGACGGTCCGGGTGGTCGCCCGATCGGGTGGGTACGCCGGTGTCCGGCTCCGGCCGGACGGCGACGGGCGGGGTCTCCGGCCGCTCGGCCGGCACGCCATCCGCGGTCGACGCCGGGGACGTCTCGGCGCCGCCGGCCGTGGACTCGGCGGAGTCGCCGCCCGGCGTCGCGGACGCGTTCCCGCCGGGTGCCGCATCCGACGGCCCGGAGGGCAGGCTCTCGACGTCGCGTCGGGGATCGGGTATCCGCGCCGCGGCGGTGGTCCGCGCACCGGGTTCAGCGTCCTCGGGGTCGTCGTCGCCGGCCGGCTCGGCGTCGGCGAGGGCGATCGGGAAGCCGCCCGCCGCCTGGGCGGCGCGCAGGCAGTAGAAGGCCCCGGACCGGTAGTGCAGCAGGGCGGGATCGGTCGGCCGCAGGGCGGCGGCCACCGCGGCGTTGCCCTCGTGGCCCGCCGAGCCGATGGTGTAGTAGCCCTCGCCGAAGCTGCGCAGCCACCGCCCGGCGAGGTCGAGCAGGCGGCTGGTCAGCTGGGCGTCGAAGAGGGCCAGCGCCTGCGCTCCGGTCAACGACGCGCCGTCGGGCAGCGGTTCACCCAGGTCACGCCGCTGGGCGGGCGCCTCGAGCGCGGCCAGGGCCGCCCGGAACCGGTCGTCGAGATCTTGCGGGGTGGTCACGTCGGACAGCATTACCGACGAAGGGTCACCTCGCCCACCCGGACACGTTCCGCCTGCCGGGGATCAGGCCTCGCCGCACTGCTCCGGGCAGCCGCCGTCGGAGACCTTCCAGACCAGCTCACGCAGGGTGGCCAACTCCTCGGTGCTGAGCCCGCCGAGGAGTCGGGAGTCCGACATCACCTGACGCACCCGGTCCCGGACGCGCCGGCCGGCCTCGGTCACCACCAGCGTCTTCTGCCGCCGGTCGGCCGGGTCGACCCGGCGCTCCACCAGCCCGGCCTGCTCCAGCTTGTCGACCAGGGCGGTGACGTTGGACCGGTCGCAGCGCAACTGCTCGGCCAGGTCCCGGCCGGGCAGCGGCCGCTCGGGGTCGAGCTCGTGCAGGGCCCGGGCGGCGGCCGGGGTGAGCCCCAGCGCGGCGATCTCCTCGTCCTGGTAGTGCCGGATCGCCGAGGCGATGTGCAAGATCCGGCGCACGGTGTCCCCGGCCAGGCCGGAGCGGTCGGCCGCGACCGGGCCGGCGGGGGAGACGAAGGGTTGCGCCATACCTCACATCGTACTTGCCAACCAATGGTTGAACTGCTCAACTGTTGACGAGCTCACGCAAGTGCGTCGAGCATCGTCACTGGAGGCGCACCATGTCCGAATTCTCCGTCCTGGCCCTCTCCGGCAGCCTGCGCGAGGCGTCGTTCAACTCCGCCCTCATCCGGGCGGCGCAGCGGCTCGCGCCAGCGGGCATGACCATCGAGCGGTACCGCGACCTCGGCGCCGTCCCGCCCTTCAACGAGGACGTCGAGCCGGCGCCGCCGGCCGCCGTGGTGGACCTGCGGGAGCGGATCGCCGCCGCGGACGCCCTGCTCATCGCCACTCCGGAGTACAACTACGGGGTTCCCGGCGTACTCAAGAACGCCCTCGACTGGGCCTCCCGGCCGAGCTTCCCGATCACCTCGTGGGTCTCGCCGCTCGCCCACAAGCCGATCGCCATCGTCGGCGCCGCCCCGACCGGGATGGGCACCGTCCGGGCCCAGCTCCAGCTCCGCCAGCTCTTCCTCTGGACCGACTCCGCCGTGGTCACCAAGCCGGAGATCATCGTGACCAACGCCCACGAGAAGCTCGGCCAGGACGGCACGGTCAAGGACGAGACGACGGAGACCCTCCTCCGCACCCTCCTCGACGCCCTGGCCACCAAGATCCGCGTCACCCACCTGGCCGCCACCGCCGCCTGACCGCGAGCCGGGCGTGCAGGTTCCCGGAAGGATTGGTCATCCGACGCGGGATGGCCACTCCTTCCGGGAATGCGCGCCCATCCGGGGCGCGGCGGGCGGGACGCGGTCAGGCGGGCAGGAAGGAGAAGCGGACCTTGCGGGTGGGGTTGTCGCCGTTGGTGTCGACCAGGCAGAGGGACTGCCAGGTGCCCAGCGCCAGCCGCCCACCCAGCACCGGCAGCGTCGCGTACGGGGGGACGAAGGCGGGCAGCACGTGGTCCCGGCCGTGCCCGCGCGAGCCGTGCCGGTGCCGCCAGCGGTCGTCGGTCGGCAGCAGGTCGTCGAGCGCGCGCAGCAGGTCGTCGTCGGAGCCGGAGCCCGTCTCGATGAGGGCCAACCCGGCGGTGGCGTGCGGCACGAACACGTGCAGCAGGCCGTCGCCCTGCCCGGAGACGAACTGCTCGGCCTCGGCGGTGATGTCCCGGACGGCCGGCCGGGACCCGGTCTGGACGCTGATCTCCTCACTACGCATAGGGCGCATTCTGCCGCAGCCGGCCGCAGCGCGCCGCGAACCGGGCGCGGGGGCGGGCGCGCTGCTAGCGCATCCCTGGATCGCCCTAAGTTACCGGCGGGTACCTGTGTTCAGCGTCGCGTCTGGGGCAGGGAGACGTGACGGCATGCGCCACGAGGGGGCAGGATGGCGCTAGAGACCTATCCCACACAGAACCGAGGGAACGCCTGTGGCTACGGAACGCAAGCGCCCGGTGATCACCGCTGGTCTGCCGAGCCAGCTTCCGGACATCGACCCTGAAGAGACCAGCGAATGGGTCGAGTCGCTCGACGGTGTCATCGACGAGCGCGGGACAAAGCGCGCCCGCTACGTCATGCTGCGCCTGCTGGAGCGGGCCCGCGAGCGCCAGGTCGGGGTGCCGTCCCTGACCACCACCGACTACATCAACACCATCCCGCCGGAGCGCGAGCCGTGGTTCCCGGGTGACGAGCACATCGAGCGGCGGATCCGGGCGTACATCCGGTGGAACGCCGCCATGCTGGTGCACCGGGCGCAGCGTCCCGAGATCGGCGTGGGCGGCCACATCTCCACCTTCGCCAGCTCGGCGTCGCTCTACGAGGTCGGCTTCAACCACTTCTTCCGGGGCAAGGACCATCCGGGCGGCGGCGACCACATCTTCTACCAGGGCCACGCCTCCCCCGGCATGTACGCGCGGGCCTTCATGGAGGGCCGGCTCAGCGAGGACCAGCTCGACGGCTTCCGCCAGGAGCTGTCGCACCCGGGCGGTGGGCTGCCGTCGTACCCGCACCCGCGGCTGATGCCGGACTTCTGGGAGTTCCCCACCGTCTCGATGGGCCTCGGGCCGATCAACGCGGTCTACCAGGCCCGGTTCAACCGCTACCTGCACCACCGGGGCATCAAGGACACCTCGCAGCAGCACGTCTGGGCGTTCCTCGGCGACGGTGAGATGGACGAGGTGGAGTCGCTCGGCGCGATCGGCGTGGCCGCCCGCGAGGAGCTGGACAACCTCACCTTCGTGATCAACTGCAACCTGCAGCGGCTGGACGGCCCGGTCCGGGGCAACGGCAAGGTCATGCAGGAGCTGGAGGCGTTCTTCCGGGGCGCCGGCTGGAACGTGATCAAGGTGGTCTGGGGCCGGGAGTGGGACCCGCTGCTCGCGGCGGACACCGACGGTGCCCTGGTCAACCTGATGAACACCACGCCCGACGGCGACTACCAGACCTACAAGGCGGAGTCCGGGGCGTACGTCCGGGAGCACTTCTTCGGCCGCGACCCGCGCACCCGCAAGATGGTCGAGCACCTCAGCGACGACGAGATCTGGAACCTCAAGCGGGGTGGCCACGACTACCACAAGCTCTACGCGGCCTACAAGGCGGCGATGGAGCACACCGGCCAGCCGACGGTGATCCTGGCCAAGACCATCAAGGGCTGGACGCTCGGGTCGCACTTCGAGGCCCGCAACGCCACCCACCAGATGAAGAAGCTGACGCTGGAGGACCTGAAGCTCTTCCGCGACCGGCTCTACCTGGACATCCCGGACAAGCAACTGGAGGAGAACCCGTACCTCCCGCCGTACTACCACCCGGGTGAGAAGTCCGAGGAGATCGAATACCTGCACGAGCGGCGGAAGCAGCTCGGCGGCTACCTGCCGACCCGGCGGACCACCGGCAAGGTCCTCCAGATCCCGGGCAGCGAGCGCTTCTCCGACGTCAAGCGGGGCTCGGGCAAGCAGAAGGTGGCCACCACCATGGCCTTCGTCCGCCTGCTCAAGGACGTGATGAAGGACAAGGAGTTCGGCAAGCGGTGGGTGCCGATCATCCCGGACGAGGCGCGCACCTTCGGCATGGACTCGCTCTTCCCGACCGCGAAGATCTACTCGCCGCACGGCCAGCGGTACACCTCGGTGGACCGGGACCTGTTCCTGTCCTACAAGGAGGCCACCGGCGGCCAGATCCTGCACGAGGGGATCAACGAGGCCGGCTCGGTCGCCTCGTTCACCGCGGCCGGCACCTCGTACGCCACCCACGGCGAGCCGATGATCCCGATGTACATCTTCTACTCGATGTTCGGGTTCCAGCGGACCGCCGACGGGCTGTGGGCCGCGGCCGACCAGATGGCGCGGGGCTTCCTGCTCGGCGCGACCGCCGGCCGGACCACGCTCAACGGTGAGGGCCTCCAGCACGAGGACGGTCACTCGCTGCTGATCGCCGCCACCAACCCGGCGGTGGTCGCCTACGACCCGGCGTTCGCGTACGAGATCGCGCACATCATGGAGAACGGCCTGCACCGGATGTACGGCGAGGCGCAGGAGAACATCTTCTACTACCTCACCGTCTACAACGAGCCGATCTTCCAGCCGGCCGAGCCGCAGGGCGTGGACGTCGAGGGCATCGTCAAGGGCATCTACCGCTACTCCCCCGCGCCCCAGGTCGGCGGGGACGCGCCGAAGGCGAACATCCTCGCCTCCGGCACCGGCATGCAGTGGGCGCTCAAGGCGCAGCAGCTGCTCGCCGAGGACTGGGGCGTGGCCGCCGACGTCTGGTCGGTGACCTCCTGGACCGAGCTGCGCCGGGACGCGGTGGAGTGCGAGGAGCACAACCTGCTCAACCCGGGCGCCGAGCAGCGGGTGCCGTACATCCAGCGGAAACTGGCCGACGCCGAGGGGCCGAAGGTCGCGGTCAGCGACTGGATGCGCGCGGTACCGGACCTGATCGCCCGCTGGGTACCCGGCGACTACACCTCGCTCGGCACCGACGGCTTCGGCATGTCGGACACCCGGCACGCGCTGCGCCGGCACTTCCACGTGGACGCCGAGTCGGTGACCGTCGCGACGCTGCGCCAGCTCGCCCTCCGCGGCGCGGTGCCGGCCCACGTGCCGGCCGAGGCCGCCCGGAAGTACGCGCTGGAGGACGTCAACGCCGCCCCGGTCGGCGAGACCGGCGGCGACAGCTGACCCATCCGGTACGAAGGGCCCGGCGCACCCGCGCCGGGCCCTTCGTCGTCTCTGGTGGTGCTCCTCGGCTGCCGGCACAGTGGACGATGGTCCGGCGTCCCTGGCGGGGACGCCGGACCATCACCATCGCGGGCGACGCCGGGACCGGCTGGGTCAACCGACGGCGGCCAGGTCGGTCAGCCGGGCCAGCGAGTCCTCCAGGTCGGCGCCGACCCGACGCAGGCCGAGCCGGAGCAGGGCGGCCTTGACCGGCCCGGCGGGCCACCGTACGACGATGAGCCGCACGACCGTCCCGCCCTCCTCCTCGTCCGGGGTCAGCTGCACGTAGATCTCGGTGCGCGCCTCGGCCCGGGCGCCGGCGCCCCTGGCCCGTTCGCGCCACCCGATCAGGGTCGGCTCCTGGTAGGCGATCACCTCGGCCTCGTGCGCCGCGCCGCGCCCGGCCTGGACCAGTTGTCGCCGGCCGAAGCCCTCCCCCGAGAGGACCTCGGCCGCGCGGACCCCCGCCAGCCAGGCCGGCAACTGCTCGGCCCGCTGCACGACGCCCCAGACCGCTTCCACCGGCGCCATCACGTGCGCACTGCGTTCCACGAGGATCATGTCGTCTTCCCCCACTAAGGACATCCGCGATATTACGCACTGTATGCGCAAAAACGGACTTACCCGGACGGGTTCGGAAAAGACACGCCGAAAACCCTTGCACCAGCCGGCCTCCCCGGCCTATGGCGCATCACCGGTCCGCGTCCTAGAGTCCCGAACACGATTCGTGTTTCCGGGAGGGCGAATGACGACCGCGCCGATGCCCGAGTTCCCCAGCGGTTTCCGATGGGGAGTGTCCACCTCCGCATACCAGATCGAGGGCGCGGCCGGCGCCGACGGCCGGGGACCGTCCACCTGGGACACCTTCGCCCACTCCCCCGGCCGGATCGCCGACGGCAGCACCGGCGACGAGGCGTGCGACCACTACCACCGGTACGCCGAGGACGTCGCGCTGCTCGCCGGGCTCGGGGTGTCCGCCTACCGGTTCTCCATCGCCTGGCCCCGGGTGCAGCCCACCGGCACGGGCGCGGCCAACCCGGCCGGGCTGGACTTCTACGAGCGGCTGGTGGACCGGCTGCTCGACCAGGGCGTGGACCCGGTGGCCACCCTCTTCCACTGGGACCTGCCGCAGGCCTTGGAGGACGCCGGCGGCTGGCTCAACCGCGACACCGCCCACCGCTTCGCCGAGTACGCCGACCTGGTCGCCGCCCGCCTCGGCGACCGGGTGAAGCTCTGGATCACCCTCAACGAACCGTTCATCCACATGAGCCTCGGGCACGGCATGGGCGTGCACGCGCCCGGCCGGGTGCTGCTCTTCGACGCCTTTCCGGTGGCCCACCACCAGCTCCTCGGGCACGGCCTCGCGGTCGCCGCGCTGCGCGCCCGCAGCACCGGCCCGGTCGCCATCGCGAACAACTACTCCCCCGTGCGGCTGGCCGGGGACACCGACGCCGACCGGGCCGCCGGGGTGGCGTACGACGCGCTGCACAACCGGCTCTTCACCGACCCGCTGCTCGGCCAGGGTTATCCGGAGGTGCCAGGCCTCGACCCCGCGCTGGTCCACGCCGGGGACCTCGACGTGATCGCCGCCCCGGTCGACGTGCTCGGGGTGAACTACTACAACCCGACCGGCATCCGCGCCGCCGAGGAGGGCTCGCCGCTGCCGTTCGAGATCGTGCCGCTGACCGGCTACCCCCGGACCGCGTTCGACTGGCCGGTGGCCCCGGACGGGCTCCGCGACCTGCTGCTCCAGCTCCGCGACCGGTACGGGGACCGGCTGCCGCCGATCCAGGTCACCGAGAGCGGCTGCGCGTACGACGACGGGCCGGACGCCGACGGCCGGGTGCACGACCCGGAGCGGATCGCGTACCTGGCCGGGCACGTGCGGGCGGTCCGCGAGGCGATCGACGCCGGGGTCGAGGTGACCGGGTACTTCGTCTGGTCCCTGCTGGACAACTGGGAGTGGGCGGAGGGCTTCACCAAGCGGTTCGGCCTGGTGCACGTCGACTACGCCACCCAGCGGCGTACGCCGAAGTCGTCGTACGCCTGGTTCCGCGATCTGGTGCGACGATGACCACGGTCAACCCGACGCCGGCCGCACTGCCGGCGGCGCTGGCCGAGCCGACCGTGCCGGTCCGGCGAGGCTGGATCGCACTGATCTTCGCGGCCAACCTGGGCGTCTGGATGGCCTTCTTCACCCCGATCCAGGTGCTGCTGCCGCAGCAGGTGGAGCGGATCGCGCCGGGCGACAAGGAGGCCATGCTCGCGGTCGTCACCGGACTCGGCGCGCTCGCCGCGGTGCTGGCCAACCCGCTCGCCGGCGCGCTGTCCGACCGGACCGTGCTCCGGCTGGCGGGCCGGCACCTCGGCCGGCGGCACGTGTGGACCGCGTCCGGCGCGGTGCTCGGCGCGCTCGCCCTGGTGCTGCTGGCCCGGCAGGACAGCATCGCCGGAGTGGCGATCGGCTGGGTGGCCGCGCAGGTGTGCTTCAACGATGCTGGCCAGCCTCACCGCCGCCATCCCGGACCGGGTGCCGGTCGCCCAGCGCGGCGGCGTCTCCGGCTGGGTGGGCATCCCGCAGGCGCTCGGCCTGGTGCTCGGGGCGGTGCTGGTCACCGCCGTGGTCACCGGCAACGCCGCCGGGTACGCCGCCGTCGCCCTCGCCGTGCTGCTGCTGTCGCTGCCGTTCGCGCTGCTCACCGAGGACGACCCGCTGCCCCGGGAGCACCGCCCGGCGCTGCGGTTGCGCGGGCTGCTCGCCTCGATGTGGATCAGCCCGCGCCGGCACCCCGACTTCGCCTGGGCCTGGTTCACCCGGTTCCTGGTCCAGACCGGCAACGCGCTGGGCACGCTCTACCTGCTGTACTTCCTCACCGACGGGGTGCGCGTGCCCGACCCCGAGGGCGCGCTGCTGGCGCTGATCCTGCTCTACACGCTCGGCATGATACTGACCGCGGTGGTGGCCGGGCGCCTGTCGGACCGGTCCGGCCGGCGCAAGGTCTTCGTGATCGTCTCCGGGCTGATCATGGCGGTGGCGGCCCTGCTGCTGGCCGTGGCACCGGTCTGGCCGATGGCGGTCACCGCCGCGCTGCTGCTCGGCGCCGGCTACGGCGTCTACCTGGCGGTGGACGCGGCGCTGATCACCCAGGTGCTGCCGGCCGCCACCGACCGGGCCAAGGACCTCGGAGTGATCAACATCGCCAACTCCGCGCCGCAGGTGCTCGGCCCGGCCCTCTCCGCCCCGATCGTCGTCCACCTGGGCGGCTACCCCACCCTGTACGCGGTCACCGCGGCGGTCACCCTGCTCGGCAGCGCCCTGGTGCTGAAGATCAGATCGGTACCCTGACCGCCCCCTCGCTCAAATCGGCTCGCCGCCCGCCGTAGGCTGGGGACGTGACGGTACGTGTACGCTTCGCCCCTTCCCCGACCGGTATGTTCCACGTCGGCGGCGCCCGCTCGGCGCTGCAGAACTGGATCTACGCCAAGCAGCAGGGCGGGGTGTTCGTGCTCCGCATCGAGGACACCGACGCGGCCCGCAACAAGCCGGAGTGGACCGAGGGCATCCTGTCGGCGCTCGACTGGATCGGCATCGAGCGGGGCAGCTACGAGGGCCCGTACTTCCAGTCGTCGTACGCCGGTGAGCACCGCGCCGCGGCCCAGCGGCTGTACGAGAGCGGCCGGGCGTACTACTGCGACTGCACCCGCGAGGACGTGCAGGCGCGCACCGGCTCCCAGTACGCCGGGTACGACGGCTTCTGCCGGGACCGCGGGCTCGGGCCCGGCGCGGGGCGGGCCCTGCGCTTCCGTACCCCGGACGAGGGCGAGACCGTGGTGGTCGACCTGATCCGCGGCGAGCCGACCTTCGAGAACAAGCTGATCGAGGACTTCGTCATCGCCCGCGGTGACGGCTCGCCGGTGTTCCTGCTCGCCAACGTGGTCGACGACATGACCATGGGGATCACCCACGTGATCCGGGCCGAGGAGCACCTGCCCAACACCCCGAAGCAGCAGCTGCTCTGGGACGCCCTCGGGGTCAAGCCGCCGGTCTGGGCGCACGTGCCCGTGGTGGTGAACGAGAAGCGGCAGAAGCTGTCCAAGCGGCGGGACAAGGTCGCCCTGGAGGCGTACCGGGACGAGGGCTACCTCGCCGAGGCGATGCGCAACTACCTGATGCTGCTCGGCTGGGCTCCCTCCGGCGACCGGGAGATCGTGCCCTGGTCGGTGATCGAGGAGGAGTTCCGGCTGGATGAGGTGAACCCCTCCCCGGCGTTCTTCGACGAGAAGAAGCTGCGCGCGTTCAACGGCGAGTACATCCGCGCGCTGCCGGTGGAGGACTTCATCGGCGCCTGCCAGCCGTGGCTGACCGGCACCGGCACCATCGCCCCGCCCCCGTGGCAGCCGGAGGAGTTCGACCCGGCCGCGTTCGCCGCGGTGGCGCCGCTGGCGCAGACCCGGATCGCGGTGCTCAGCGAGATCGTGCCGAACGTCGACTTCCTCTTCCTGGCCGACCCGCTGATCGACGAGGCGGCCTGGGCGAAGGCGATGAAGGAGGGCGCGGCCGACCTGCTGGACGCGGCGATCGCCGCGTTCGAGGCGCTGGAGTCCTGGGACGCCGAGTCGCTGAAGTCCACGCTGGAGGCGGTCGGCGCGGAGCGGGGCCTGAAGCTGGGCAAGGCGCAGGCGCCGGTCCGGGTGGCGGTCACCGGCCGTACGGTCGGCCTGCCGCTCTTCGAGTCCCTCGAGGTGCTGGGTCGTGAGCGCGCCCTGACCCGGCTGCGCGCCGCCCGGTTGCGCCTGGTCTGACCTCGCATCGCGAAGGGGCCCGCCGGTCGTCCGGCGGGCCCCTTCGTCGTACGGCGGTGGAGAGCTGCCGGGTGGCTCAGCGGCGGGCGGAGCGCCTGCGCAGCAGCAGCCCGCCGCCCAGCGCGACGAGCGCCACCACCGCCGCGAGCGCCCACCACAGGCCGGTGCCGCCACCGTCGTCGGAGCGCGACGAAACCGGGGCGGGGTTCGCCGAGGTCGCCTCCGCCACCGGGGTCGGGGGTGCCAGGGTGGTCGGCGACGCACTGGCCGAGGGCGTGGCCGGGGCCACGCCGGTGGTCAGGGTGAAGCTGACCTGTCCCTTGATCGGGTGCCCGTCGGTCGAACCGACCTGGTAGGCGACCGTGTAGACGCCCGCCGGCCCGGGGGTGAACGGCACGCTCACCCGCTTGCCGGAGAAGGTCGGATCGCCGCCGGAGGCGGGGGCGTCATCCGGCCCGGTCACTGTGATCTTCGTCGTACCGGGCGACAGGGTGGCCAGGAAACGGAGCTCGATCCGCTTCGGCGCGGTCGCCACCTGGGCCCCGTTTTTCGGATCGCTGCCGGTCAACGAGTTGTGCGCGGCGGCGGGGCTGGCCGGCAGCAGCACGGCCCCCACCGCCACCCCGAGAACCACCAGCCAGGTACGCGCCGCACGGACCATCGTGCCCCCCATGAGCCCCTCCGTCCGGGTACGATCCGGCCGCTGATCAACGGCCGCTCACATTAGTCGGCCACAGATCACAGATAGTTCCAAATACTCTTCCAGCAGCTGCAACCGAATGACGTTCTGCGGAGTCTTTGAGGTGGGCACCGGTTCTCGCCGGGTGGCCACCACCGTCAGCCGATACAGCGTGACCTGCAGCGGAAGCCAGCCATCGAACGGGGCGAGGAGGCGGCGATGATCCGGAGGGTGTCGCGACTGCTGGTGGCCGTGACGGGGGCGGTGCTCGCGACCACGTGCACGCTGCTCCTGAGCGGCCCGCCGGCGGCCCGGGCGGCCGGGCCCGGACCCAAGCTCGCACCGGCCGGGGTGGACATCACCGGCGACCAGCTGGACCAGCCGCTGCAGCTGCGCGCCGACACCCAACCCGCCCAGGTGAACGCGGTCATCGACCAGGTGAGCTGGCTGGCCCGGACCGGGCAGCAGCGCGGCCCGGCCGCGCAGGACCTCGGTCCGAAGTACACCGTCGTGGTGCTGACCGCCGGAGTGCCGGTGAGGACCTACGACCTCTACCCGCTCGCCAAGGGCGGGCCCCGGATCTACCGGCCCGCCAAGCAGCCCGACCTGAGCAAGGCCCGGGCCGGCTGGTTCTTCGGCCGGCTGAACATGTCCGAGACGCTGCGCTCCGTCGGTGTGCCGCTGGAGCGGCAGTTCGACACGCTCAGCGGTGGTCTCGGCGGCGGCGAGCGGGTCCTCCCGGAGGACACGCTGGACCCGGTGCAGGACATCGACGCGGCCATGACCGAACTGCAGCGACTGCTGCTGCTCAACGTCGGGGTGGTGGTGGTCATCACCGCCGGGCTCGCCGGGATCGCGCTGCTGGTCCGCCGCCGCACCCGCTGAGCCGGTCGCCCCGGTGCCCGGCTCAGACCTCCAGCACCACCTTGCCCCGGACGTGCCCCGCCGCCACCAGGCGCTGCGCCTCGGCGGCCTCGGCCAGCGGGAAGGTCCGGGCCACGTGCACGGTGAGCCGGTCGGCGTCGACCAGCCCGGCCAGCACGCTCAGGTCGGCGGTGGACGGCTTCACGAAGAGGTAGCTGCCGCCGAGCCGGGTGACATGCTCCGGGTCGGCGGTGGAGACCAGCCGGGCCGGCCGGGCGAGCAGCTCGGCCGAGACGTCCAGCGCCTCGCCGCCGAAGAGGTCCAGCGCCACGTCCACCCCGTCGGGCGCGACCGCGCGGATCCGGTCCAGCAGGCCGGCGCCGTAGCTGACCGGTTCGGCGCCCAACGACCGGACGAAGTCGTGGTTGGCCTCGCTGGTCGTGCCGATCACCTTGCCGGCGCCGAGCGCCCGGGCCAACTGCACCGCCAGGTGGCCCACCCCGCCGGACGCGCCGTGCACCAGGACCGTGTCGTTGGCGCCCGTCCGGGCCAGCTGCAACGCCTGGTACGCGGTCAGCCCGGCCAGTGGCAGGCCACCCGCCTCCGGCCAGGACGCCTGGACCGGCTTGTCGGCGAGGCACCGCTCCGGGGCGGGCACCAGCTCGGCGTACGTGCCGTGCTGGACGTCGTCGCGGCGGACGTACCCGATCACCTCGTCGCCCACCGCGAAGCCGGTCACCGCCGGGCCGACCGCCTCGACCACCCCGGCCGCGTCCCAGCCGGGCACCAGCGGGAAGTGCGCCGGCATGCCGCCGGCCAGGTGGCCCTCGCGGACCTTCCAGTCGACCGGGTTCACCCCGGCGACGCGCACCCGGACCAGGACCGTGTCCGGCCCGACCGGCGGGGTGGGCAGCTCGCGCAGGGTGAGCTGGTCCGCCGAGCCGTACGCGTCGATCGCGATCGCCTTCACGCTGCCCACGCTAGCGCTGAACAATGGCCCGGCTTGCCGGGCGGCGAAATTGTCGTGGCGAGGCGAGTCGGCGAGCGGTCAGCACCAGCGGCGCGGTGGCCGCTCCCGGCGGACCACACGGTTGCGGGGCCGCACCGCGCCGTGCTGGTGCGCCCCAGCCCAGCCGGGCAGGTCGCTGCAGCAGCCCTGGCTCGGCACCGGCTCGGGCAGGGCCGGCAACACCGGCTCGGTGGCCCGCTGCCGTGGCGCGGGCGGGTCGTCGTCCCCGCGCTCCGGCCCCCAGCCGGCGGGCGTCTCCGCCGGATGGGTCAGGCCGGCCCGGCGCGGGTGCTTGGCGGACACCGGCTGGTCGTGGGGCCCCGGCCGGCAGGGCTCACCCTGGGCGCAGCCGTTCTCGGCCTCCCCGTGCGCCATCCCGGTCTCCTCACGTTCGCCATCGCCCGCCCGACGGTCGCCCCGGGCGTGCCCTGACACCGTACTGGCCGGGCCCGACGGACTGAACAGCGCGTACCCGTGGAGATCCGCTGCGACCCGGGATCGGGCCGGGCGGGCGGCGTCCAGGTCGGCGCGGTGGCCACGGGATGCCGCCCGGTTCCAGGCCGGCCAGCACCTCGGGGCCGGGCGGGACCGACCGGGCCAGCGCGGCCGCCGCCCACCCTCGATGTGCCGGCCCTGGTCAGGGCATGTCAGGCTGGACCGGTGAGCGAACCGGGCGGCACCGAACTGCCGGCCACGCTGCGCCGGATCGAACGGGCGGCGGGGGCCCTGGCCACCGCCAGCGTGGCCCGGATGGACGAGGCGCTGCCCTGGTTCCGGGAACTGCCGGCGGACCAGCGGTCCTGGGTCATGCTGGTGGCCCAGGCCGGCGTCCGGTCGCTGGTGCAGTGGCTGCGCCAGGGCGGCGGCGCGACCGACAGCACCCAGGAGGTGTCGGACGAGGTCTTCGCCGCCGCACCCCAGGCCCTGGCCCGCTCGATCAGCCTCCAACAGACCGTCGCGCTGATCAAGGTGACCATCGAGGTGGTCGAGGAGCAGGTGGCGCACCTGGCCGCCGAGGGCGAGGAGCAGCCGCTGCGGGAGGCGGTGCTGCGCTTCTCCCGCGAGATCGCCTTCGCCGCCGCCCGGGTGTACGCCCGCGCCGCCGAGTCGCGCGGCTCGTGGGACGCCCGGCTGCAGGCGTTGCTGGTGGACGCGCTGCTGCGCGGCGACTCGCCGGACGTGTTGGCCAGCCGGGCGGCGGCGCTGGGCTGGACGGACGCGCCCCCGGTGGCGGTGGCGGTCGGACGCTCCCCCGGCGGCGAGGTGGCCGCCGTGCTGCACACCGTCTATCGGCAGGCCCGCCGGATCGGGGTCGAGGTGATCGGCGGCGTGCACGGCGACCGGCTGGTCATCGTGCTCGGCGGGGCGGCGGACCCGGTGACGGCGACCGAGAAGCTGCTGACCGCGTTCGGGGAGGGGCCGGTGGTGGTGGGTCCGGCCGTACCCAGCCTGGACGAGGCGACGGACTCGGCGCGGGCCGCGCTGGCCGGGTTCCGCGCGGCGCCGGCCTGGCCGACCGCCCCCTGCCCGGTGGCCGCCGCCGACCTGCTGCCCGAGCGGGCCCTGGCGGGTGACGCCGAGGCCCGCCGCCGGCTGCGCCACGACGTGTACGCGGCGCTGGTCCGCGCCGGGGGTGAACTGCTGGAGACCCTGGACGCCTTCTTCGCCGCCGGCGGCACGCTGGAGAGCGCCGCCCGGGCGCTCTTCGTGCACCCCAACACGGTGCGTTACCGGCTCAAGCGGGTCGCCGAGGTGACCGGCTTCTCGCCGTTCGCGCCGCGGGACGCGTTCGCCCTGCAGGTGGCGCTGACCGTGGGGCGGCTCGACCCGGTCGTCCCGGCCGTCGCACCGGTCCCGAACCAGGCATTGGCCCCAGGTGCCCGGAAAGCAGCACAGACAGGTGATGATCGTCGCCGATTTTTGTAGGGTTCCTCCAACGCTCCTAGTGCGGTTTGGTGCCGTGCGTTACAGCGCGACCCGCGAGTATCCGTCAGAGTCGTAGACGTGCTCGCCGTTCTCTCACCCGGACAGGGTTCCCAGAAACCCGGCTTCCTGACTCCCTGGCTCGACCTGCCCGGCGCCGAGGCGCGCCTGCGCTGGTGGTCCGCGCTCGCGGGAGTCGATCTGGTGCACCTCGGCACCCAGGCGGACGCGGACGAGATCAAGGACACCGCCCGCACGCAGCCGCTGCTCGTCGCGGCCGCGCTGCTCGCCGCGGAGCACCTGCCGATGTACGACGTCGCGCTGGTCGCCGGCCACAGCGTGGGCGAGCTGAGCGCCGCCGCCCTGGCCGGGGTGCTGCCCGCCGAGGCGGCCGTCACCCTCGCCGGCGTACGCGGCCGGGAGATGGCCGCCGCCTGCGCGCTGGAGCCCACCGGAATGGCCGCCGTGCTCGGCGGCGACCCGGACGAGGTGCTCGCCGCCATCGAGGCGCACGGGCTGCACCCGGCCAACCGCAACGGCACCGGCCAGGTCGTCGCCGCGGGCGCGGTGGCCGGCCTGGAGAAGCTGGCCGCCGAGCCGCCGGCGAAGGCCCGGGTCATCCGGCTCCAGGTCGCCGGCGCGTTCCACACCCCGTACATGGCCCCGGCCGAGGCGGCCCTGGCCACCGTGGCCGGCGGCATCGTGCCGGGCGACCCGGCCCGGATCCTGCTCTCCAACCGGGACGGCGCCGCCGTCAACCACGGCCGGGAGATGGTGCAGCGGCTGGTCCGGCAGGTCACCGCCCCGGTCCGCTGGGACCTGTGCATGCGGACCCTGGCCGACCTCGGGGTCACCGGCGTGATCGAGCTGCCGCCGGCCGGCACCCTGGCCGGCCTGGTCAAGCGCGAGCTCAAGGGCGAGGGGGCGCCCGAGATCGTCACCCTGAACACCCCCGCCGACCTGCCCGCCGCGCGGGACCTGATCGCCCGGCACAGCGGCCTGAGCGGCCACGAGCCGGCGATCCAGTTCCGGGTGGTGGTCTCCCCCGCCGCCGGGACCTTCGAGCCGCTGACCGGCCTGGCCGAGGGCACCGACCTGCGCGCCGGCCAGGTCATCGGCCACGTCGCCACCCGGCAGGGGCCGGTCGAGGTGACCGCGCACCACAGCGGGCTGCTCACCGAGTGGCTCGCCCACCACGACGACCCGGTCGCCCCGGGCCAGCCCCTCGCCCGCATCGGAGGACAGGCATGACCGGCAGCAGGATCGTGGCGATGGGGCACTACCAGCCCGCCCGCGTGGTGACCAACGACGACATCGCGCAGTTGGTCGACACCAACGACGAGTGGATCCGGGACCGGGTCGGCATCGTCACCCGGCGGATCGCCGGCGACGAGACGGTGGCCGACATGGCCACGGCCGCGGCCGGCAAGGCACTGGCCAACTCCGGCCTCAGCGCCGCCGACATCGACCTCGTCGTGGTCGCCACCTGCACCTCGATCGACCGTAGCCCGAACGTGGCCTGCCGGGTCGCCGCGAAGCTGGGCATCGCCGCCCCGGCCGCGTTCGACGTCAACACCGCCTGCTCGGGCTTCGCGTACGCGCTGGGCACGGCCGACCACGCGATCCGGGCCGGGGCGGCGCGCAACGCCCTCGTCATCGGCGCGGAGAAGCTCTCCGACTTCACCGACTGGACCGACCGCTCGACCTGCATCATCTTCGGCGACGGCGCCGGGGCCGCGGTGGTCACCGCGACCGCCGAGGGCGAGCCGGCCGGCGTCGGGCCGGTGGTCTGGGGCTCGGTGCCGGAGAAGAGCGACGCGGTCCGGATCGAGGGCTGGCGGCCGTACATCGCGCAGGAGGGGCAGGCGGTGTTCCGCTGGGCCACCACCGCGCTGGCCCCGCTCGCGCTGGAGGCCTGCGAGAAGGCCGGGGTGGCCCCGTCCGAGCTGGCCGCGTTCGTGCCGCACCAGGCCAACGCCCGGATCATCGACGGCATCGCCAAGCGGCTGAACATCCCCGACGCGGTCATCGCCAAGGACATCGTCGAGTCCGGCAACACCTCGGCGGCGAGCGTCCCGCTGGCCCTGTCCAAGCTGGTCGAGCGGCGTGAGGTGCCGGCGGGTGCGCCGGTGCTGCTGTTCGGCTTCGGCGGCGGTCTGACCTACGCCGGTCAGGTCGTCCGCTGTCCCTGAAGACCCCCTCCGGCGCGAGCGCCGCGAGGAGTGACGACCGGCGTCGCCGGCCGTCGAGTGAACCCCCGATGAGAGGAACCAACCGCAATGACCCGTGACGAGATCACCGCCGGCCTCGCCGAGATCCTCGAAGAGGTTGCCGGGGTGAACCCGGACGACGTGGCCGAGGGGAAGTCCTTCACCGACGACCTCGACGTCGACTCGCTCTCCATGGTGGAGGTCGTGGTGGCGGCCGAGGAGAAGTTCGGCGTCAAGATCCCGGACAACGAGGTGCAGAACCTCAAGACCGTCGGGGACGCCGTCAGCTACATCGAGGCGCAGTCCTGATCATGAGTCGCCCCGACGTCGTCGTCACCGGGCTCGGCGCGACGACCCCGCTCGGCGGGGACGTCGCGTCGACCTGGGACGCCATGCTCGCCGGCCGCTCCGGGGTGAGTGCGCTCACCCAGGAGTGGGCGGCGCAACTGACGGTCCGGATCGCGGCGCAACTCGCCGTGGAGCCCACCGAGGTGCTCGACCGGGTCAAGCTGCGCCGGCTGGACCGGTCCGAGGCGATCGCGCTCATCGCGGCCCAGCAGGCCTGGGCCGACGCCGGGCTGGCCGATTCCGGGCTCGACCCGGAGCGGCTGGCGGTCAGCGTCGGCTCCGGCATCGGCGGGGCCACCACCCTGCTCGCCCAGGACGACATCCTGGAGGCGTCCGGCCCGCGGCGGGTCTCCCCGCACACCGTGCCGATGCTGATGCCGAACGGCCCGGCCGCCTGGGTGGGGCTGGAGCTGGGCGCCAAGGCCGGGGTGCACTCGGTGGCCAGCGCGTGCGCGACCGGCGCGGAGGCGATCGCGCTCGGCCTGGACATCATCCGCTCCGGCCGGGCCGACGTGGTGGTGGCCGGCGGCACCGAGGCGGTCATCCACCCGCTGCCGATCGCCGGTTTCGCCTCGATGCGGGCCATGTCGACCCGCAACGACGAGCCGGAGAAGGCCTCCCGGCCGTGGGACAAGGGCCGCGACGGCTTCGTGCTCGGCGAGGGCGCGGGCGTGGTGGTCCTGGAGCGCGCCGACCACGCCGCCGCCCGCGGCGCCCGGGTGTACGCCCGGCTCGCCGGCGCCGGCATCACCTCGGACGCGTACGACATCGTGCAGCCGCACGCCGAGGGCGAGGGCGCGATCCGCGCAATCGGGAAGGCGATCGCGGACTCGGATGTCGCCAAGATGGATATCGTGCACGTCAACGCGCACGCCACCTCCACGCCGGTGGGCGACATGCTGGAGATCGGCGCGCTGCGCACGGCGCTGGGCGACCATCCCGTGCTGTCGGCCACCAAGTCGATGACCGGGCACCTGCTCGGCGCGGCCGGGGCGCTGGAGTCCATCGCCACCATCCTGGCCATCCGCGACGGGGTCGTGCCGCCGACGATCAACCTCGACGACCCGGACGACGGCCTCACCCTGGAGGTGGCCGCCCACAAGGCACGGCACATGGAGATCCCCGCCGCGCTGAACAACGCGTTCGGTTTCGGCGGGCACAACGTGGCTCTCGTCTTCACGCGGGCCTGACCCCTCTGCCTGGGAGGCACCAGTGACCACGACCGCCGTCAGCGCGGACAGCTCGACGGTGGACCACCGGGATCCGGAGGTCCGCCTCCGGGCGCTGTTCGACGCCGGCTCGCTGCGCCTGCTGGCGCCGCGGGACACCTCCGGCGTGCGCTACGCGCGGGGGGAGATCGACGGTACGCCGGCCATCGCGTACGCCACCGACGCCACGAAGATGGGCGGCGCGATGGGTGCCGACGGGTGCCGGCACATCGTGGACGCCATCGACACCGCCGTCCGGGAACGGGTGCCGGTGCTCGGCCTCTGGCACTCCGGCGGAGCCCGGCTGGCCGAGGGTGTGGTCGCCCTCGACGCCGTCGGCCAGGTCTTCGCGGCCATGGTCCGGGCGTCCGGCCGGGTGCCGCAGATCTCCGTGGTGCTCGGGCCGGCCGCGGGTGGCGCCGCGTACGGTCCGGCGCTGACCGACGTCGTGGTGATGAGCGGGGCCGGCCGGATCTTCGTCACCGGCCCCGAGGTGGTCCGCAGCGTCACCGGTGAGCAGGTCGACATGGCGCGGCTGGGCGGTCCCGAGCCGCACGGCCGGCGCTCCGGTGTGGTGCACGTGACCTGCCAGGACGACGAGGAGGCGCTGGCCGAGTCGCGCAGGCTCGCCGCGCTCCTCGGCCGCCAGGGGCGGCTCTCGCCGGACGACGTGGCCACCGGCGACGAGGGGCACGACCTCGCCGCGAAGATGCCGGCCGAGGCCAGCCGGGCGTACGACGTGCGGCCGGTGGTCAAGGCGCTGCTCGACGCTCCGGGCGTGGAGCTGCACGCCAAGTGGGCGCCGAACATCGTCACCACGCTCGGCCGCTTCGCCGGTCGCACGGTCGGTGTGATCGCCAACAACCCGCTGCGGCTGGGTGGCTGCCTCGACGCGTCCAGCGCCGAGAAGGCCGCCCGCTTCGTGCGGATGTGCGACTCGCTCGGGGTGCCGCTGATCGTGCTGGTCGACGTCCCCGGCTACCTGCCCGGCCTAGGCCAGGAGTGGGACGGCGTGGTCCGGCGCGGGGCGAAGCTGCTGCACGCCTTCGCCGAGGCGGTGGTGCCGCGGGTGACGCTGGTGACCCGCAAGGCGTACGGCGGCGCGTACATCGCGATGAACTCCCGCTCGCTGGGGGCGACCGCGGTGTTCGCCTGGCCGAACGCGGAGGTCGCGGTGATGGGCGCGAGCGCGGCGGTGAACGTCCTGCACCGCAAGAAGCTGGCCGCCGCTCCGGTCGAGGAGCGGGAGGCGCTGCGCGCCCAGCTGATCGAGGAGCAGATCCGGGTCGCCGGTGGCGTCAACCGGGCGCTGGAGATCGGCGTGGTGGACGAGGTGATCAAGCCGGCGGAGACCCGGCGGCGGATCGCTGAGGCCCTCGCCGCGGCGCCGGCCGCCCGGGGCGCGCACGGCAACATTCCGCTGTAACCACCGGTCGTACCGTCAGGGTCCGCGCTCATCCGGGCGCGGGCCCTGATGTTTCTCAGCTCCGGTTGCGGGGGTGCTGGCGGGCGGTCCGCTCGTTGCCCCGACGGTAGTTGCCGGTCCACCGGGCCATCACCAACTGCGGGTCGTCCTCGACCTCGGCCAGGAACTCCGCCGCGCGGCCGCCGCGCAGCGTGGCGGCCACCCGGCCGTGGTGCGTGATCACGACGGAGCCGTCGGCCCGCTCGAGGTAGCGGAAACCCTGCGCCTGCTGTCCCATGGCCACCCAGCCTGCCAGCGCCCAGCGCGGCGCCGCACCCGGTTTTGCGACCGCCCCGGGCGGCGAGGCGACTAGGGTGAGGGCGGCCGAGACGTGTCGAGGAGCACGCCGTGGACGCGACCGAGATCCGCAAGCTCGCCGCGCTCGAGGACACCCACTGGTGGTACCGGGAGCGGCGGGCCCTGCTGGGCCGGGCGCTGCGGCGGCTGGCGGCGGCCGGGGTGCGCCCGGAGCGGGCGCTGGACATCGGCGCCGCCGGCGGCGGCAACACCCGGGTGCTGCGGGCGCACGGCTGGCGGCCGCTCGCCCTGGAATACAGCGCGGCGGGCGCCGGGCTGGCCCGCGAGCGGGGCCTGGCCGTGATCCGGGCCGACGCCCGGCACCTGCCGGTCCCCTCCGCCAGCCTGGGTCTGGTGGTCGCCTTCGACATCCTGGAGCACTTCGACGAGGACCACCTGGCCGCCGCCGAGATCCGCCGGGCCCTACGCCCGGGCGGGACCGCGCTGATCGCGGTGCCGGCCGACATGCGGCTCTGGTCGGCGCACGACGTGGCCGTCGGGCACGTCCGCCGCTACGACCGGGCCGGGCTGCGGGCGGTGGTGGCGAAGGCCGGGCTGGCGGTGGACGAGTTGTGGAGCTGGAACGTGCTGCTCCGGCCGGTCGCGGCCTGGCGGCGGCGCCGATCCGCCGGCAGCGACCTGGACCACCTGCGCCCCGCGGTCAACCGGGGACTGCGCGCGATCATCACCGCCGAGCGGTACCTGCCGGTGCGGTCGCTGCCCGGCGTCTCGCTGATGCTGCGCGCCCACCGCCCGGCCTGACCGGCCGGAGCACCGGGTCAGCGGGGCGCGGGCACCGCCTCGCGGGCCAGGGTGAGCGCGCCGAGCAGCGCGGCGTCGTCGGCGAACCGGGAGAGCACCACGTCGGGCCGGTGCGGCAGCACCTCGTTGAGCCGGTCGACCAGCAGCCCGCGGATCAGCGCGCTGCGGGCCACCCCGCCCACCAGCACCACCCGTTGCGGGTCGAGCAGCAGGCAGCAGGTGACCAGGTGTCGGGCCACCTCGTCGACCCGGGCGGTCAGCGCGTCGCGCGCCGCCCCGGGGCGCTCCGCCGCGTCGGCGAGCCCGGCCGCCCCGCCCGGCACGCCGAGGTCCTCGGCGAGCCGGTCCAGCGCCCGGCCGGAGAAGTCCAGCTCCAGCATGGTGCCCGGCCAGGGGCCGCCGGCCACGGCGTAGCCGATCTCGCCGGCCGCCCCGCGGTGTCCGGCCAGGACGGTCCCCCCGACCGTCACGGCGGCCGCCACGCCGGTGCCGATGCCCACCACCAGGCCGGGGTCGGCGTCCCGCAGCGCGCCCAGCCGCAGCTCGGCCAGGGCGGCGGCGTTCAGGTCGTTGTCCACCGCCACCCGGGCGACGCCGAGCGCGTCCCGGACCGCGTCGGCCAGCCGCAGCCGCTCCCACCCGGGCACGTTGGGGGCCAGGTCGATGCCGTCCGGACGGACCACGCCGGGCGAGGCGACCCCGGCCGCGACGAGCGGTCCACCGACCTCGGCGACCAGCTCCGCGGCGAGGTGCAGGGCGCGCTCCAGCGCCTGCGGCGCGCCCTGCTCGGCGTGCGTGGGGACCCGGCGGTGGGCCAGCAGGCGCCCCTCGGAGTCGGCCACCCCGACGGCCATCTTGGTGCCACCGAAGTCGATGCCGAGCAGCTGCCCGCCGGTCCGGGTGGACCCCGCGAGCCCCACGCTCACCGGGCCACCAGCTCGGCGGCGACGGCGTCCAGCGCGTCGTCGGCCCGGCGGAGCCGGTCGCGCACCGCCGCCAGGCGGTCGGCGACCCCCTCGAACGCGACGCGCAGCGTAGCCACCTGGGCGCGGACCGCGGCGGCGCCCGGCCCGTCCACCTGAGCCCGGTTCAGCACCAGGTCGGGACGGACGGCGGCGGCGATCAGGTCGGCGACCGCGGCGTCGTCGAGCGGGCCGGTCAGCCCCTCGGCCGCGGCCCGGACGCCCTCGGCGGTCCAGGTGTCCGGGCCACCGGCCCGGACCAGCCGGCCGACCACCGAGTGGGCGGCCCGGAACGGCACCCCGTGCCGGGTCAGCGCGTCGGCCGCGGCGGTGGTGGTGGCGCCGGAGGCGACGATCTCCTCCCGGCTCGGCGGCGACAGCGGCTCCACCTCGGCCAGGAAGCCGCCGACCAGGGCGAAGAAGCGCTCCGCCCGGTCGTTGCTCTCCCAGAGCCGGACCTGCACGTCGGTGGTGGCGTTGTTGGAGTCCTCCCACCAGGCGGCGCCGACGTTGTTCAGCACCGAGGCGGCGTCCGCCGCGGCCGCGCCGGCGTACGAGACCAGGTGCTCCAGCACCACCGGGTTGCGCTTCTGCGGCATGATGCTGCTGCCCTGGGTGAAGTCGCCCGGCGTGGTGACCCACTGCCAGCTCAGCCAGTCCATCAGGGTACGGGCCAGGCGGGCCCCGGTGGCCAGCGCCTGCGCGTTGAGGGTGCCGACGCGGACCAGGTGGTCGGCGCCGGCCACGGCCTCGTACGAGTTGGTCACCAGGCCGGCGAACCCGAGCAGCTCCGCCACCCGGGCCGGGGCGATGTCCAGGTCGGTGCCGGCGAACGCGCAGGAGCCCAGCGGCGAGACGTTGAGCTGGTCGATCAGGTCGGCGTAGGCGGCCGCCTCGCCGGCGAGCGCCTCGGCGTACCCGGCGAGCGCGTGCCCGATGGTGGTCGGCTGGGCCGGCCGGCGGTGGGTGTAGCCGGTGATGACCACATCCGCGTACCGGTCGGCGCGGTCCAGGGCGGTCCGGCCGGTGGCCAGCACCCGGTCCAGCACCCCGAGGAGCTGGTCCCGCAGCAGCGTCCGGAACACCCCGGCGTCCAGGTCGTTCCGGCTCCGGGCCAGCTGCACGTCGAGCTCGGCGGTGGGGATGCCGCACGCCTCGGCGAGCCGCTTCTCCAGCAGGTAGTAGGTGTCCTCGAAGCTGCCGTCGTACGCCGGCGTCGGGGTGGTGTCGGTGCGCAGGACGGCCAGCCCGCGCAGCAGCCGGGCACCCCGCTCGGCGGGGATCAGCCCCTGCTCGGTCAGCATCACCACGTGCGCCTGGCTGGCCCGGACCATCGCCGGATACAGGTGGCCCACGTGGTGGTCGTAGGTGGGCGCCAGGTGGTGCCGCTGGTAGGTGGTCAGCGGGGATGTGCTCATGACGGTTCCTTCCAGTCCGCGGGCGGGCGGTGAGCCGCCCCGGTGCGGGTTCGGCCGGTCAGTCGGTCAGGCCGAGCAGCCGTTCGGCGTTGCCGGCGAAGATCGCGCGTAGGTGGTCGTCGGGCAGGCCCAGCTCCCGGCAGACCCGGAGCTGGTCGTCGAGGTAGCGGGTGACGTAGCCGCGCGGGAACCAGGACGAGTCGCTGCCGAAGACGATCCGGTGCGGGCCGATCGTCTCGTAGCAGCGGCGGAACAGGTCCTCCAGGGTCAGCTTGTACGGCATCCACCGCACCCACTGATTGGAGCCCGACGTGTCGACGTGGATGTTGGGGCAGCCCCAGGCGGCGAAGAAGAGCTCCTGCACGTGCTGGACACCGAAGTGCGGCACCACCACGGCCAGTTCCGGGAAGCGCCGGGCCATCCGGGCCAGCTCGTCCGGGCCGCCGTACCGGCCAAAGCTGAGGCCGCCGGCGCTGCCGTAGTGCCCGATGTGGATCAGGACGGGCACGCCGAGTCGCTGGGCGGTGCCCCAGAGCGGGTCCAGGTCCTCGTGGTCGAGCGGGCCGCGCAGCAGCGGGGCGAACAGCTTCAGCCCGCGCAGGCCGCGCTCGCTCACCGCGCGTTCCAGTTCCCCGGCGGCGTCCGGGCCGTAGGGGTCGTGGTGGGCGAAGCCGAGCAGCAGGTCCGGGTGGCGGTCGACCACGTCGGCGAGGGTGTCGTTGCCGCCGCCGGTCACGAAGACAGCCTTGCGGATGTTGACCGCGCGCAGTTCGTCGGCCCAGCGGTCGGCCTCGTCCTGCCAGCGCTCGGCGGGCGGCTCCGGGTCGGGGAAGGCCCACGCCTGCCGCCACTGCCGGGCGTACGGCGCGGAGCCGGCGGCCCGGACCGCCCGCTCGTGCTCCCCGCCGGGGTGCATGCCGGCCGCCTGCTCGCAGGCGTGGATCGTCTCGTCCGCGCCGATCCGGAAGTGCAGGTGGAAGTCGACGACGTCCAGTCCCCGGTCGACGGTCATAACGCTCCTTCGGGCAGTGGGTCGGCGGTGGGCGGCGCCGGCGGTGGGGCGGCCACCCAGGCGGCGACGACCTCCCGCAGCCGCTCCCCGGCCAGCGCGCGGACCCGCCGGCCGGCCTCCTCGCTGGCCAGCGAGACGTGCCCGGACCAGCCCTGCCAGGGCTCGGGGCGCGACTCCACGAGCACGTACGGGTGGGGCACCGGCAGTTTCGGCCGCGGCGGCAGGTCGGTGGCGGCGTCGAGGCGTACCGCGCCGGGGTCGAAGCCGAGCACCCCGGAGGTCTCGTACGCCCCACCGTGCCCGCGGGCCGGCGGCGCGCCGTAGATCTCCGCGGTCTCCGCCGGGTTGACCAGCTGGAACCAGTTGACCAGCAGCAGGCTGGCGGTGCGCCGGCCGGAGACCCATTCCATGGCGGCCCGGACCGTGGACATGTTCGCGTCGTGGCCGTTGACCACCAGCAGCCGGGGGAAGCCGGCGGCGACGATGCCCTCGATCACGTCGGCGAGGTAGCCGACCGCGATCTCCGGCCGGATCGCCACCGTCCCCGGCCAGGGCCGGGTCTGCCCTGGGCAGGCGGCGTACGCGACGGCGGGGAAGAGCACGCCGCGTGGCCCCGGTTCGTCGCGGGCGGACTCGCCGGCGAAGCCCTCGGCGAGGATCAGGTCGGTGCCGAGCGGCAGGTGCGGACCGTGCCATTCGACCGCGCCGACCGGGAGCACCGCGAAGTCCGCCGCCGCGGCGACCGCGGCGAGTTCCCCGCCGGGGACCCGGGCGGCGGGAAGCAGTCCGCCGCCCGCCGGCCAGCGGTCCGTCACGCCGTCCACTGCGCCGCCTCCCGGCTGGCCTTCGGGCCGCTCTCCAGCCGGCCGGAGACCACCATCACCACGAAGATCAGCACGACCTGGAGCATGCCGTACGCGGCGGCGGTGCCCACCTCGAACGAGTACATCCGGTTGTTGATCTCGACGGAGATCGGCGCGGTCTCCGAGGTGTAGATGAGCACCGAGGCGACGAACTCGCCGACCCCGTGCACGAAGGCGAGCAGCGCGCCGGCCAGCACGCCCGGCAGCATCAGCCGCAGGGTGACCGTGCCGAACGCCCGCCACCAGGACGCGCCGAGGTTGCGGGCGGCCTCCTCCAGCGACGGGTCGAGTTGGGCCAGCGTCGCCGAGCTGGAGCGGAACACCAGCGGCAGGAACCGCACGAAGTACGCCAGCGGCATGATCCAGAAGGTGCCGATCAGGACCTGGCCGAAGCTGAACGCGTTGCCGGTGCTGAACGCCGAGATCAGGTTGATCGCCACCACCGTGCCGGGCAGCGCCCAGGCCAGCATGACCGCCACGTCGAGCAGGCCGCGGCCGCGGAAGTCCAGCCGGCGCACCGCGTACGCGATGAGCACGCCGACCACCACGCAGGCGACCGTGGCGATCAGGCTCATCTGCAGCGAGTTGACGATCGGCCGGTACGCCCCGGCGTCTGTGAAGATCGTGACGAAGTTCCGCATGGTGTACGCCGAGGGGATCACCTCGGTCGTCCACGAGCCGTCCTGCGAGAACGCCACCAGCGCGATCGTGCCCACCGGGGCGAGCAGCACCAGGGTGCCGAGCAGCGAGGCGAGCAGGGCCAGCCACCGGCCGAACGGGTTGGTGAGCTCGCGACGGTGCGAGGCGACGCCCTTGGACTGGGAGCGGTAGCTGCGCCGCCCCTCGTACCAGCGCATGCCGAGCAGGAACAGCACCGACACCACGCCGAGCACCGAGGCGTACGTGGAGGCCATCGGCAGGTCGCCGTTGGTGCGGTTGATGTAGATCTGCATGGTCATCGTCTGGTCCACCCCGAACAGCAGCGGAGCGGTGTACGACGCCAGCGAGGTCATGAAGACCAGCAGCGAGGCAGAGACCAGCGCCGGGGTGAGCATCGGCAGCAGCACCGTGCGCCAGACCCGGAGCCGGCCGGCACCCAGGTTGTACGCGGCCTCCTCCACCGATGGGTCCATCCCGACCAGCGCGGCCGAGGTGGCCAGGTAGAAGAACGGGTACATGGTGAACGTGTGCACCACCAGCACGCCGGCGATGCCGGTGAACGGCAGCACCGGGCTCTCGGTGCCGAACAGGTGCTGCAGGCCGCGCGGCAGGATGCCGGTCTCGCTGTAGAGCAGCTGGAACGAGATCGCCCCGATCAGCGGCGGCAGCGCGGCCGGCACCAGGATGATCGCCTCGATCAGCCGGCGGCCCGGGAACGAGAAGCGCTTGAGCAGGAACGCCATCGCCACGCCGACGATGCCGCAGAGCACCACGCTGGCCGCCGAGATCACCAGCGAGGTGACCAGCGAGGAGCGGGCCACCCCGTCGCCGGTGAGGAAGACGGTGTAGTTCGCCAGGCCGTCCACCCCGACGCTCTCGGCGAAGGTGGCGAACATCGGCTGGACCACGTACCCGAAGAGGATCAGCGCCAGCGGGAAGACCAGGACGTACGGGAACCAGGGTGAGTTGGCGCCGCCGGCGAACCGCCGGGACCGGCGGGCCCGCGGCGGCGTCGGCTCCTTGGTGACCGGCGGGACGGTGGCCGCGCCGGGGGTGGCGGGGATGGTGCTCATGGACGCACCACCCACATCCGCTCCCGGGGCAGCCGCAGCCCGACCTGGTCGCCGACCGCCAGGCCGGCGGGTACGTCGATGGCGGTGACCTGCACCGGCTCGCCGGCCACGTCGACCAGGAGGTTGGTGGACATGCCGGTGAACTCCAGCTCGATCACCCGGCCGGACAGCGCGCCGGCCTCGGTGGCCGAGGCGAGCCCGATGTGCTCGGGCCGGACGGAGACCAGCGCGGTGGCGTTCTCGCGCAGGCCGTGCTCGGCCGGCGCGGCCACGGTCACCTGGTCGCCGCCGGGCAGCGCGACGGTGACGGTCTGCGCGCCGGCGGTGGCCACCGGCAGGCTGAGCACGTTGCTGCGGCCGATGAACCGGGCCACGAACGCGTTCGCCGGCCGGTGGTAGATCTCCTGCGGCGCACCGATCTGCTGGACCCGGCCGGACTCCATGACGGCGATCCGGTCGGACATCGCCATCGCCTCGGCCTGGTCGTGGGTCACGTAGATGGAGGTGGTGCCGGCCTCCCGCTGGATCCGGCGGATCTCCACCCGGGTCTCCTCGCGCAGCTTGGCGTCGAGGTTGGACAGCGGCTCGTCGAGCAGCAGGGTGCGCGGGCGGATCACCAGGGCGCGGGCCAGCGCGACCCGCTGCTGCTGGCCGCCGGAGAGCTGGTCGATCCGGCGGTCGCCGTAGCCGGCGAGGTGCACCTGGCCCAGCGCCTCCTCGACCCGCCGCCTCGACTCGGCCCGGCCGACCTTGCGGATCTTCAGGCCGTACGCGACGTTCTGCGCCACGGTCATGTGCGGGAAGAGCGCGTAGTTCTGGAACACCATGCCGGTGTCGCGCTTGTTCGGCGGCCGGTGGGTGACGTCCTCCTCGCCGAAGCGGATCCGGCCCGAGGTGGGGAAGTAGAAGCCGGCCACCATGCGCAAGGTGGTGGTCTTGCCGCAGCCGCTCGGGCCCAGCAGGGTGAAGAACTCACCCGCGGCGATCCTGATGTCGACGTCGTCGACGGCCGCAGTGTCGCCGGCGCGCGCGAATCGCTTGCTCACCGACTCCAGCGTGACATCGATCATGATGTCTCTCCTTGCGTCCGGTTACCGGGTCTGACCGGTGGTGGGGTGGGGCCAGACCCGGTCTGGCGGCGTGCGTGGCAGGGGGCGGGGTGCCGGGCGCGAGGTCGCACCCGGCACCCCGGTGATCAGCCCTTGTTCTTGATCTGGCTGTTCCAGTGGTTGATCCACTCGGTCTCGTTCTTGCCGATCACGTCCCAGTCGACGTCCAGCGGCTTGAGGTTGAGCTGGTTCAGCCACTCCGGCTTCTCGGCGATGTCCACGGCCGGGATCTGGAAGTAGTCCTTGGCCAGGTCGGCGCGGAGCGAGTCGTCGAAGAGGAACTCGATGAACTTCTGCGCGCCGGTGGTGTTGCCGCCCTTGACCGCGGCCAGGCCGTCGACCAGGACCGGGGCGCCGGAGGCCGGCATCACGTACCCGAAGGGCATGTTGGACTGGTTGGCCTGGAGCAGGATGTCCTGCAGGTTCCAGGCGCTGAGGACGCCCTGCTGGCGGGACATCTTCAGGTAGAGGTCGGTCGGGTTGGCCGCGTACGCGCCGGTGTTGGCGTCGAGCTTCTTCAGCCAGTCGTAGCCCGGCTGCGGGTTGCTGCCGTCCGGCGACTGCCGCTGGATCATCGAGGCGTAGATCGACCGCATCGTGCCGGAGGCGGCCACGTCCCGGATGATGATCTTGTCCTTCCACTCCGGCTTCAGCAGGTCGTCCCAGTCCTTCGGGGCCTGCTCCGGGGTGAGGGCCTTGTTGTTGTACATGATGACCTCGGGCAGCAGGATCTCGCCGAACCAGCGGCCCTCCGGGTCCTTGTACTTGGCGTCCATCTTGCCGGCGAACGACGGCTGCCAGGGATTGAGCAGGCCCTCGGTGGCCCCGGCGGCCAGCCCCTGCTGGGTGCCGCCCCACCAGACGTCGGCCTGCGGGTTGGCCTTCTCGGCCCGGACCCGCTCCAGGATCTCCTGCGCGCCGAGGTTGAGGACCTCGACCTTGCCCTTGTACTCGGGGTACTTGGCGGTGAACTTGTCGACGACGAAGGTGGCGACCTTCTTGTCGCGGGCCGTGTAGATCGTCAGCTTCTCGGTTTCGCCGGCGGCCTTGTCGGTCGAGCCGCCACCGCAGGCGGTGCCGGCGGCGAGGACGGCGGCGAGCGCTCCGGCGAGAAGAAGTCGGCGTCTCATGGGGTACCTCCGAGGGATGTGGGGGAACTGCGTTGTTCTGAAGGGAAGGGTCTAGGGGGCGGGTAGCAGGGTGGACAGGCCCGCGGCGGCGGCGGAGAGGGCGTAGCTGACCGCGCCGTGCAGCACGGCCCGGTCGCCGAGGACCGCCCGGCGGACCTCGGTCTGGCTGGGTGCGGCGGCCGACACCAGGGCCTGGAGCCGGTCGACCGCGGCGTCGTCCAGCTCGGCGGCGGCCCCGCTGAGCAGGACCCGGCCGGGGTCGACGACGCAGGCGCAGGAGACGATGAGGCGGGACCAGGCGGCCAGCACCTCGTCCAGGTACGCGGCGGCCAGGTCGTCGGCGGCAGCCAGGTCCACCAGGGCCCGTACCGGCGACTCGGGCCGGCGGCCCGGGGCCAGGGACACCACCTTCTCGGCGATGGCGCTCTCCGACCAGCGGGCCTCGAACGGGCCGATCCCGTCGTGGCCACGGTCGGCCGGGTCGAGGGGCAGGAAGCCCACCTCGCCGGCCGCCCCGCCGGAGCCCCGGCGGACCTGGCCGTCCAGCACCAGGCCGGCCCCGATGCCGTCGGCGACGTGCAGCAGGAGCAGGTCGGCCACGTCCGTGCCGGCGCCGGCCGCGTGCTCGCCGGCGGCCATCAGGTTCACGTCGTTGTCGACCACCACCGGCACCCCGAGCCGCTGCCGCACCGACTCCCCTATCGGCCGCCCCTCCACCAGGCCGACCGAGGGGGCGAGCCGGACCGCACCGCCGGAGGAGACGCCGGGGGCGGCGATGGCCACCCCGCGCAGCGCGGGCAGGCCGTCGCCGGCCAGGTCGGGCACCGCCGTGCAGATCAGGTCGACGATGTCGCCGATGAGCCGCACGGTCCGGTGCGCCACCACGCCGCCGTCGCTGTCGGCGATCTCGCAGCTGATCCGGGACGGCTCCAGCGAGACGGCAGCGACCAGCTCGGCGCGGGGGTTGAACTCCAGCATGGCCCGCGGCCGGCCGGCCCGGGACGCGCCGGGTCCGCGCTCGATCAGATAGCCCTCGGCGATCAGGTCGCGGACCAGCGGGGTGAGCGTGGCCGGGCTCAACCCGGTGAGCTCGGTCAGCTCGGCGCGGGAGAGCACCCGCACCTGGCGGGCGGCGGAGATCACGGAGAGCCGCTTGATCTCCTTCGACCGCTCCCGGCTCACCGGGCTCGTCGGTGGCGTCACCACGTCAGTCACACTTCCTTCCTACGGCGAACGAATTATTGAGTCAAGTAACGAATGGGTCTCGGCCACCCGACGCGACCGTGATGAGCAGCGGAAATGTCGACGAACCGGTCGACACTTCCCGGCGTGGAGCAAGATCCAGACCGTCCATGGCGGCGAATTACTTTCTTCCGCAAATTAAGAAAGATCTTGCACAGCATTGACGAGCCGCCGCGCCGGTCCCTAGCGTCACCGAGCGAAGGCCTTCCAGTGTGTACGGAGTCCCGTACCGCTGCGTACCCGGCGGCCCGGGGTGCCCGTCGGCACCCACCGTCCCGCCGCCCACCGCCCACCGTCCGAAAGCGACCACCACGTCGACGCCGGCCCGCGTCCGACGTCGCTGGCGGCTGCCCGGACCTCGGCCCAGTCGGAAGGATCCGCATGCGACGCAAGACGTTCCTGCTACCCACGGCGCTCGCCCTGGCCCTCTCCGGGGTCCCGGGCGTGGCCCTCGCCGCGCCCGCGCCCGCCCCACCCGCCGTCGACCTCGACGTGCTCTTCGTCAGCGCCCACCCCGACGACGAGGCGGGCAGCCTCGCGACCCTGGGCCAGTGGAAGGAGCGGTACGGCGCGAAGGCCGGCGTCGTGACCATCACCCGCGGCGAGGGCGGCGGCAACGCGGTCGGCCTCGAGGAGGGCCCGCCGCTCGGCATCATCCGCGAGCGCGAGGAGCGCACCGCGATCGGCCGCGCCGGGGTGGAGAACCTGTACAACCTGGACCGGGTCGACTTCTGGTACACCGCCTCGGCTCCGCTCTCCGAGCGGATCTGGGGGCACGACGACACCCTCGCGCAGATCGTGCGGGTGATCCGGCAGACCCGGCCCGAGATCGTGCTGACGATGAACCCGTCACCCACCCCTGGCAACCACGGCAACCACCAGCAGGCCGCCCGGTTCGCCGCGGAGGCGTTCCACGCCGCCGCCGACCCGAACGCCTTCCCCGAGCAGCTCACCAAGGAGGGCCTGAAGCCGTTCCGGGCGGCGAAGTTCCTGCGTACCGGCGGCACCGGCAGCTCGTCCGCCGGTCCGGCGTGCGCGTCGAGCTTCGTCCCGACGGTGCCGACCGACCAGGTCTTCGGCGTCTGGGAGGGCACCCCGAGCCGCACCGGGAAGACCTGGGCCGAGATCGAGGTGGACGCCCGCCGCGACTACGTCACCCAGGGCTGGGCCGGTACCGCCGCCGCCCCGACCGATCCGGCCAAGATCCGCTGCGACTTCTACACCCTGGTCGACAGCCGGGTCCCGTACGACCCGGCGGACACCTCCCCGGAGGCGATCCTGCGCGGCTCGGTGCTGCCGGCCGCGCCCGGCGGGCTGCCCCAGGGCACCGAGCTCTACCTGACCACGGACCGGTTCGACCTCGCCCCGGGCGAGACCGTCGAGGTGACCGCGCACGTCCGGGCCCCCCGCGACCGGGCGCTGACCCAGCCCCGGGTCACCCTCCGGCTGCCCGAGGGCTGGACCGCCACCGGGTCCGGCACGCTGCGCGGCGCGGTGCCGGCGGGCCAGGAGCAGACCGCCACCTTCACCGTCACCGTGCCGGCCGCCGCCGACACCAACCAGCAGCGGCTGCTCGGCGCGACCCTGACCACCGGGCAGGGCGTCGGGCGTACCGACCGGGCGGTGCGGGTGGTCGCCGACGTGCGCGGCACCCTGGAGCCGCTGCCCGAGGTGGGGATCTTCCGGGACTGGGCCGGCGACGGCGGCTACCCGCAGCTGGACACGCTGATCAAGCCGGTGCTCACCATCGGCTCGGGGCAGCGCCGGTCGGTCCGGGTGGATCTGCGCAACCACGGCCAGGTCGCCCAGCGCGGCCAGGTCACGCTCGGCCTGCCGGCGGGCTTCAGCGCCGACGCGGCCACCAGGAGCTATCCCGAACTGGCCCCCGGCGCGACCGGCGCGGTGACCTTCACCGTCACCAACACCGACGCCACCCTGCCCACGGCCAACGAGGGCGGCACCGACGGCGACTACGGGATCACCATCACCACCACCAGCGCCGCCGGCAGCACGGTCGAGACCGGCGCCCTGGAGATCGTCCCGATCAGCGAGGTGCCGCACGCCGGGGCCGGGCACGCGGTGGACGGGGTGGCCGCCCCCGGCGAGTACCCCGGCCCGGAGCTGGACCTCTCCCGGATCTGGGAGGGCGAGCCCACCACGGCGCGGGACGCCTCGGCGACCGGCCGGATCGCCTGGACCGAGGACGCCGTGAAGGTCTTCGTGCAGGTCACCGACGACGTGCTGGGCCGCAAGGTGGTGCCGCAGGACTGCAAGCGGCAGCGCCGCACCGACAGCGTGGAGATCATCATCGACCCGAAGGGGAACTCGGCGGACACCTCCACCGCTTTCAAGGCCGGCATCTTCCCGGTCACCGACGACCCGGCCAACGGCGACCCACCATGCTGGCAGCGGGACGCCGACAACCGGCAGGGGCCGGGCGCGACGACCGCGCCGGGGATGACCGTGGTCAGCAAGGTCAGCGCGCCGTACACCGGCTACACCATCGAGGCGAGCATCCCGTTCGCCGTGCTGCCGGACGCCGTCGACCCGGCCCGGATGGGCTTCAACGTGCTGGTCTACGACTCGGACACCCAGGACCTGACCTCCCAGTCGCGGCTGGGCTGGTCCACCTTCACCGGCGTACGGGCCGACCCGTACCGGTACGGCCTGGTCACCCTGCCCGGGTACACCCCGCCGGCCCGCCAGCCCAGCGCCCCGGTGTTCCCGGACACCGCCGCGCGCAGCGTCCACAGCCCCCAGACCATCGCGCAGGCGGCGACGGACGGGATCGCGCCGGCGGCCGTGCCGCGGCTGCCGGTGGGCACCCTGCGGCTCACCGACGCCCGCGCGGTCGCCGACGGCGTCTCGGTCACCCTGCGGGCCGACCGGGCCGGCACCACCTACCTGTACGGCTGGGACGGTGACCGGTCCACCGGCGACCGCACCGTGGCCCTGACCGCCGGCTCGCCGGTGACCGTGGTGGTACCGGTAACCGCCCGTACGCCGACCTCGCTGCTGGCCGCGTTCGAGGCGGACGGCGCGGCGCTCGCCCAGGCGGTCCCGCTGGGCTGAACCGACCGGACGGGCCCCTTGTTCGACAAGGGGCCCGTCCGTTCACCGCAGGCGGTAGACCGCCATCCGGGAGTTCGCGAACCGCAGGTCGGCGAGGCGCCGCAGGTCGGGTGCCTCCGGGGCGACCTCCCGGTCGACCACCAGCCAGCGGACGCCGTACCGGTCACGCAGGGCGGCCAGGCCGGCGGCGGTGGGTGCGGTGAAGGCCGTATCGTTGGCGCGCTGCCGGGCCGCGTCCCAGAACGGCGCGTACGGGCCCTGCGGCCGGCCGACCATCCGGGGCGCGAACGCCCACCCCTCCACCAGCACCGAGCGCTCCGCGTAGCCGCTGAGCCAGAACGAGCGGGCGTCACACCGGCCGTCCACCACGGCCCGGCAGTGCACGTTGGTGGCGAGCACGTCGGCCGGGTCGCTGTGCGCGTGGACCCAGCGGGCCGCCTCGACGCGCGAGGCGGGCATCGCCACCACCGGGTACGCCCCGCCGTTCGGGTACGTCCGGGTCGCCGCGGCGTCCAGCACCAGACCCGGCGCCCCGGCGACCAGCACGGCGGTGAGCAGCAGCAGCCCGCCCCGGCCGGCCAGCCCCGGCCAGCGCCCGCACAGCGCCGGCCAGTACAGGGCCACCACCAGCGCCAGCAAGGCCAGCGCGCCGGCCCACCAGAGCAGCGGCAGCACCGGGGCGTACGCCGGGCTGGCGGGCGTGCTGATCGCCGAGCCGAGCTGAACCGCGGTGAGCAGCACCGCGAACCCGGCCGCCCCGGCGCCGAGCAGCCGCCGGCCCCGGGCGGAGAGAGCGGCCCGGTCGGCCACCTCGATCCAGCCCCACGCGGACAGCAGCACCCCGAAGACGAACCCGGTACGGGTGAAGTACTGGTTGCTGCTGCCCGGGTGGCCGACGGCCAGATAGATCGCCGGCCCGGCGAGCGCGCCGCCGAGCAGGAACACCTGCACCGGCTCCAGCCGCCACCGGCGGTGCCGCAGCAGGGCCAGCAGGCCGGCCAGCCGGAGCTGGAGGTTGAGCAGGAACGCCACCGCCACCGCCGCCCACACCAGCACGGTGACCGCCGCCGGACGTCCGGTCGGCACGTACGGGCGCAGCCCGGAGAGCGGGTCGAGCATCACCCCGTGGCTCTCGAAGGCGAACAGCACGGCGGTGGCGAAGAGCTGCGCGGCCAGGGTCAGCCCGGCGGCGACCAGCACGGCCCGGGGCAACCGGCGGCGGACCAGCAGCGCCAGCGCGGCGGTCCCCGCGAGTGCGGCCAGCACCACGGGCAGCGAGCTGGCCTTCGCGCCGGTCGACGCGGCCAGGAAGAGCACCACCAGCGCCCAGGCGCCCCGGCCCAGCGCCGGTACGCGCACCCCGCGGGCCCGGCCGACCAGTTCGCCGAGCGCGGCGATCAGCGGCAGCAGCAGCACCCAGCTGTACGTCATCGACGGGCTGCCCCAGACGACGAAGGTGGCCTGGGTGCCGAAGAGTTGCCGCCAGCCGTTCTCGAAGCCGAACTCCCCGACGGTGAACATCAGCGCGGCGGCCACCACCCCGGCGTACGGGCGGCCGGTGAGCCGCCAGCCGACGACGGCGACCAGCACGGCGGCAAGCGCACAGAGCGCGGGTACCCCGAGCCGGAAGAAGACCGTCGGCAGGTCGACGCCGCTGACCAGGCTGGTGGCGGCCAGGTGGGCGAAGCCGAACCAGTGGTAGTGCAGGGGTTCCCCGGCGGCCTGCGGCAGGTCCGGCGGGACCTGGTGGGTGGCCGCCCCGGCGAGGGAGAGCTGGAATGCCAGGTCGAGATACTGGGCCTGGCCCTCGTCGCGGGGCAGCACCGGGTTGACGGCGAGGAACGAGAAGTACAGGTAGAGGGTGAAGCCGGCGACCACCCCGGCCAGCGACCACGCCCAGCCGGTCGGCGCGACGGTGGCGTAGCGCACCCGCCAGTGCCGGCGCAGCCGGGGCACGACGGCGAACGGCAGCAGCACGGCGAGCGGCCACAGCCGCAGCCAGCCGGGCACGCCCAGGGCGGTGAACGCCGCCCAGGCGGCCAGCTCCAGCACCAGCCCGACGGCCGCGCCCAGGGCCAGATCCTCGATCAGGGTGTGCGGCCGGCGGCGCAGCGCGCGGAACACCAGCGTGCCGGGGAGCAGCACGGCCAGCAGCGCGTACCCGGTCCAGCGGGCGAGCGCGGCGACCGGGGTACCGGCCACCAGCAGCACGGCGGCGACGAACGCGTACCCGGCCACGGCCGGGGCGTGGCGCAGGGCGGCCGGGCGGCGGCGCGGCGCCACGGCCGACGGGGCGAGACCGCCGCCGGCGAGGGCGGTCACCGCAGGCTGTCGGCCAGCTCGGCGGAGTCCGGGCGGGCCGGCTCACCGCCGGCGCTGTCGCTGGCCACCGCGTACGCCGGCCGGCCCTGCACCGCCGTGTAGATCCGGGCCACGTACTCGCCGAGCAGCCCGAGGCAGAGCAGCTGCACCGCGCCGAGGAAGAGCATCGCTACGTAGAGCGAGGGCCAGCCGGTGACCGTCGCGCCGGCGAACCAGGCCAGCACCGCGACCACCACCAGCACGCCGCAGAGCGCGACCCCGACCAGCCCCAGCCAGGTGGCCACCCGCAGCGGGGCGGCGGAGAAGCTGGTGACGCTCTCCGCGGCCAGCCCGGCCATCCGGGACAGCGGGTACTTGGTCCGCCCGGCGGCGCGTTCCCGCCGCTCGTAGGCGACCTCGCCGCTGGCGAAGCCGAACCAGGGCACCACCAGCCGGAGCACCGGGCTGCGCTCCGGCAGCGCCCGCAGCGCCTCGACCACGGCCCGGCTGAGCAGCCGGAAGTCCCCGGCCTGGGCGGGCACCTGCGCGCCGACCAGGTGCCGGACCAGGCGGTAGTAGCCGGCCGCGGTCCACCGCTTGAACCGGGAGTCCCGGCTCCGGTCGGCCCGGACGCCGTAGACCACGTCCAGGCGGTCGGCGCGGGCCCGGCGGAGCATCTCGACGATCACCTCGGGCGGGTCCTGGAGGTCGGCGTCGATGCTGACCACGTAGCCGCCCCGGGCGCGGAGCAGCCCGGCGACCAGGGCCGCCTGGTGACCGCTGTTGCGGCGCAGCCGCAGCACCCGCAGTTCGGGCCAGCCGGCCCGCAGCGCCGCCAACCCCGCCGCGGTGCCGTCGGTGCTGCCGTCGTCGACCGCCACCACCTCGTACGCCTCGCCGAGCCCGTGCAGCACGCCGCGCAGCCGCGCGGCGAGCAGTGGCAGGACGGCCGCCTCGTTGAACATCGGCACCACCACGGAGAGCGCCGGCTGAGGTACGGTCACGGCCCCTCCGTTCCTGCGGCGGACGGCCCGACGCTACCAGTCGGACTGGTCGCGAACGGCCGGTTCAGGGCCGTCGACGCAGGTCAGCTGCCGCAGGCGGTGGCGGGCAGCCCGGTCACCGGCACCGGGGACCGGCCGGTGGGGCGGGCCTTGCCGGCGAGCACCCCGGCCAGGGCGGTCAGCGACGCCCGGCTGGACGAGTAGGTCGCCAGCAGCGTCGGCGACTTCGCGTCGGCCAGCACGTACGGGGTGTCCATCGCCACCGTCACCGCCGCGTCCGCCCGCAGGTCGTCGGCGCTGTCGCCGTACCCGACGAGGTGCACCACGGTGCCGCCGCGCGGCAGCACCCGGACCCCGGCGGCGGTGAGCGCCTGGGTCAGCGCGGCGCGGCTGCGGTCCCGTCCGGCGGAGGAGGTGACCGTGACCGGGCCGGCCACCGGGGCGCCGCACCGGCCGCGCAGCAGGGTGACCGCCGCGGCGGCCAGGTCGGTGGCGGCCTTGCGGTGCTCGGCGCCGGCCAGCGTCGACAGGTCCGGGGCCGGCCGGTCGGCCAGTTTGAACTTCATGGTCAGCACCCGGGTGACCGCCTCGACCAGGCGGGCCCGGGGCAGCGAGCCGTCGCGGAGCGCGGCCAGCAGCCCGTCGTACGCCTGGCCGACGTTCGGGGTCATCAGGATGAGGTCGTTGCCGGCGTTGAGTGCCCGGACCGCGGCCTCCCCCGGCGACCACCGCTTGGCGGGCGCCATGTTCATCCCGTCCGTGACCACCACGCCCGGGAAGTGGAACTGGCCGCGGAGCACGTCGGTGAGGAGCTTGCGGGAGAAGGTGGCGGGGGTGCCCGGGTCGACCGCCTGCACGTCGAGGTGAGCGGACATCACCGCCAGCGCGCCGGCGTCGATCCCGGCGCGGAACGGCGGGAACGCGGTGCGGTCCAGCTCGGCGCGGGACTGGGTGATGACCGGGAGATCCTTGTGCGAGTCGTCGGCGCTCAGGCCGTGGCCCGGGAAGTGCTTCACGGTGGCGGCCACGCCGGCGGCCTGCAGCCCCCGGACCGCGCCGGCCACCTGGTCGGCGGCGTTCTGCGGGTCCGCGCCGAAGGAGCGGGAGCCGATCACGGTGCTCCGGGTGGCCAGCACGTCGGCGACCGGGGCGAAGTCCATGTTGATCCCCATGGCGGCCAGCTCGGCGCCGGCGGCCCGCCAGGCGGCCTCGGTCAGCGCCGGCTTCCCGGCCGCGCCGGCCGCCATCGGGCTGGGCAGCAGGGTCACCCCGTCGGTGATCCGGGTGACCACGCCGAACTCCTGGTCGGTGCCGATCAGGAAGGGGGCCGGGCCGGCGGGGAGCTGCCCGGCGGCCGCCCGCAGCCCGGTGGTCAGCTCCCGGACCTGCTTCGGATTGTCGACGTTGGTGGTGGCCTGGTTGCCGGAGGTGGGGTCGTCGGCGCTGAAGCCGACCAGGATCACCCCGCCCAGCCGGTACTTCGCCACCATCGCCGCCGGGGTGTCGACCCCGGCCAGGGCCTGGTTGCCGGCGGCCGACCCGGGCGAGACCTTGGTCGCGGAGCTGCCGTACGCGTACGGCATCAGCACCTGGCCGACCAGGTCCTCGTCGGCCAACGTGCGGACCAGCGCCGCCGCCCGGGCCGCCGGGTCGTCGGCGGACGGGGTCGGCGCCACGGTCGACGGGGGCGGGCTCTCCGCCGCGGCGATCCGCGGGCCCCTCGGCTGGTTCGCGCAGCCGGAGACGAGCAGCGCGGTCAGTGCGGCGAGCGCGACGAGGGCACGTCGAGGGGTGGTCGACATCCGCCCATCCCACCAGTTCCCCCCGTACCGGGGCAACTTGACCTTTGTCAGCCCACCCGGGTGAGCAGGGTCACCGGGGCGCCGTCGCCGGCGTACCGGTACGGCTCCAGTTCGGCGTCCCAGGCGGTGCCGAGCGCCTTGTCGAGGGCGTGCGCGAGCGCCTCCGGGGCCCGGGCGGACGCCATGATGCTGCGCAGCCGGTCCTCGCCGAGCTGGATGTCACCGGCCGCGCCGACGGTGGCCCGGAACAATCCCCGCCCCGGGACGTACATGAAGCGCTCGCCGTCGACGCCCGGGCTCGGTTCCTCGGTCACCTCGAAACGGATCATGGGCCACTGCCGGAGGGCAGCAGCCAGCTCGGCGCCCGTCCCCGGGCTACCGGTCCACCCGCACTCGGCGCGCCGGGCGCCGGGATCGACGGGCTGGGCCGTCCACTGCAGGTTGACCGGCGCGGCGAGGACGCGCGCGATCGCCCACTCGACGTGCGAGCACACGGCGAGCGGGGTCGAGTGGACGTATACGACGCCACGCGTTGGCACGGTGACCTCCCGGAGAGCGAGGTGCGTCTTCCCCTACGACCTCGTCCACCCGAGTGGTGTCCGTAACACATGATGACCGCTGTGACGGATGGTGCGCCAGCGAATCGGAAAATTCGCCGCGCCGGATTGGCGGAAATACCCGGGCGGCTGACCCCGTTGACCCTCCTGACGGCGCGATGACCAGCCAGGCATCGAGGTCGTGTACAGTTCTCTGGGCGGTTCTGTGCCGCCGCACATCTTCGCGGGCCGACGCTCACCAGGGCGTCACCCGCAACAGCCCCCGGACGTTTCAGTCCCTCCCGTACGTCTCCAAGGAGTACCTCCGTGGCGAGCAACACCTCTAAGACCGCGCGCGCCTCAGTCCGGGCCGGCCAGGCTGGCCAGGGTGGCGCCCTCAGCGTGCTGGGCGAGTTCAAGTACCTCATCCCGCTCAACGGCGGCAAGCACGCCTACGTGCGCAACCTGACCAACGGCAAGACCGAGCGCCTGCGCACCGACTCCGAGGCCTTCATCGAGGAGATCCGGACGCTGGCCGCCGCCGGCCACGCCGCCAAGGTCCGCGCCGAGATCAACAACCTCGCGGCCGACTACCCGGACCACGGCTGGGACAAGACCGAGAAGCGTCTCGTCGAGGCCGGTGTCTTCGAGGGCTGAGTCCCGCACCGCGACACCACGAACCGCCCGCCGGGTGACCCGGCGGGCGGTTCGTCGTTTCCGGACCCTGATGGCTGATGCGACCTCGGCCCGAGGCGTCGCCGGACCAGGCCGCTACTCCGCCAGCAGTGCGACGTCGCCGGTGGCCAGGTCGTAGAGGGCGCCGACCACCGCGACCCGCCCGGCCGCGACCGGGCCGGCCAGCAGGTCGTCGGCGCGCAGCGCGGCCACCGTACGCCGGACGTGCCGGCGGACGGCCCGCGGGTGGGCGGACGGGTCGTCCGCGCCGACCTCCCGGACCGCCGGGGCGATCTGGTCCACCACGTACGCCAGCGAGCCGCCCGGCCGCTCGCCGGTGCGCAGCGCCTCCACCGCCGAGCCGACCGCCCCGCACCGCTCGTGTCCGAGCACCATCACCAGCGGCACGCCGAGCTGCCCCACCACGTACTCGATGGAGCCGAACACCGCGCGGTCCAGCACGTGCGCCCCGGTGCGGATCACGCAGATCGAGCCGAACGTCTGGTCGAAGATCGCCTCCAGCGGCACCCGCGAGTCGATGCAGCCCAGCACCACCGCGTACGGCTGCTGGTCGCCGGAGGCGACGGCCGCGGCCGCAGTGACGTCGTGGCCGTGCACCGGCTGGCCGCTGACGAACCGACGGTTGCCGGCCAGCAGCTCGGCCAGGGCGGTACGCGGCGTCCGGGCAGCTCCGGCGGCCGGTGTCGGGCTGGGCGGCGGCATGCCCTCCAGCCTGGTCGCTGATCCGACCGTGCGGGGGGAGGTCGGGAATCTTCTCCGCGACGCGGTTGGCGTGCTGTCATGGCGGGTAGCCGGTTGTTACCGCCGGGTTACGCCGGTGTGTGAACATCGGTCGGCCCGGGGGAGGTGGACATGCCGGAGCACCTGGAGGTACGGCTGTCCGACGGCGTACGGCTGCACGTGGCGGCGACCGGGCCGGTCGACGCCGAGGTCACCGCGGTCCTGCTGCACGGCTGGACGCTGGACGGGCGCAGCTGGCACCGGCAGTTGGCCGCGCTGCGGGCGCGGTACGGCGACCGGGTGCGGGTGGTCACCTACGACGCCCGCGGGCACGGCCGGTCGAGCTGCATGGCGCTGCGTACGGCCACCCTGGCCCAGCTCGGCGACGACCTGGCCGCGGTGCTGGACGAGGTCGTCCCGCACGGGAAGGTCGTCCTGGTCGGGCACTCGCTGGGCGGGATGACGGTGATGGAGTACGCCCACCGCCATCCCGCGCACTTCGCCGCCCGGACCGCCGGGCTGGTCTTCGTGTCGACCACCGCCGAGGGGCACACCCACACCGGCTACGGGCTCTCGCCCCGCATCGCCCGGTTGATCCGGCTCGCCGAGACCACCGGCGCCGGGATGCTCGCCCGCTGCGGCGCCTGGCGTCCGCCGCACGCCCTCCTCCGCGCATTGCGCCCGAGCATCCGCTGGATGCTGTTCGGCGACCGCTGCGACCCGGCCGACATCCGGCTGGTCACCTCGGCGGTGGCGCACGCCTCGCTCCGCTCGATCGGCGGCTTCCGCGCCTCGATCGGTGCCCAGCACCGGCTGGACACCCTGGCCGCGCTCGGCCGGGTGCCGGCCGCCGCGCTGGTCGGGGACCGGGACCGGCTCACCCCGCCGCCCTGTGCCGAGTCGATCGCCGCCGCGCTGCCCAGCACCGAGCTGACGGTGTGCCCAGGCGCCGGCCACATGCTGATGATGGAACGGCCCGACGAGGTGAACGCCGCCCTCGCGGCGGTGCTCGACCGGGCCCTGGCCCGGCCGGCCACGCCGGCCGCCGAGCCGGTCGCTGAGCCGGTCGCTGAGCCGGTCGCTGAGCCGGTCGCGCCCGGCGGTGCCGGCCGCGCCCGGGAAGCGGCCTGACCCGTGGTGGGAACGCCCAGATAACGGGCAACCGGCACGCGCGGGTGCCGGGCACCGGCATGGCCGCGACAACGGCCGGGAGGGCGGCCCGTACCCTCATTCAGCCCGCCGTACCCGCCGCGTGACCACAGGAGCCCCCGCCGTGAGCGACCAGACGACCCTGGAACGGGAGATCGCCGTGGAGCAGCGGCATCTCGACCGGGTGTACGCCCGGCTGGCGGAGCTGCGCCGGTCGGCCGCCGACGCCGAGCGGGAGGGCTACCGGCTGGCCCGGGTCGGCAACTTCGGCGCGCTGGTGGAGCGGGACGCGATGGTCTTCCACGCCGCCCAGCGCCGGTACGTGCTGGACGCCGAGCACGAGGGGCTGGTCTTCGGCCGGCTGGACCTGCGTACCGGGCAGGTGCTGCACGTGGGACGGCTGGGCATCCGCGGGAAGAACGCCGAGACGCTGGTGGTGGACTGGCGGGCGCCGGCCGCCGCCGCCTTCTACCAGGCCACCCCGGCCGAGCCGATGGGCGTGGTCCGCCGGCGCACCATCCAGTCGTCGGCGGAGCAGGTCACCCGGATCGAGGACGACCTGCTGGACCCGGAGTCGGCGCCGCCGGACCTGGCGGTGGTCGGCGACGGCGCGCTGCTGGCCACCCTGTCCCGGGCCACCGGACGGGGCATGCGGGACATCGTCGCCACCATCCAGCGCGAGCAGGACGAGGCGATCCGCTCCCCCGGCTCGGGCGTCACGCTCGTCTCCGGCGGCCCGGGCACCGGGAAGACGGCGGTGGCGCTGCACCGTGCGGCGTACCTGCTCTACTCCGACCGGGCCCGGTACGCCGGCGGCGGGATCCTGGTGGTCGGCCCGTCCAGCGTGTTCGTCGAGTACATCGCCTCGGTGCTGCCCTCGCTCGGCGAGGAGACCGCCACCCTGCACTCGCTCGGCTCGCTCTTCCCCGGCATGTCGGCGACCCGTACCGATCCGCCCGAGGTGGCCGCGGTGAAGGGGTCGCTGCGGATGCGCCGGGTGCTGGAACGCGCGGTCCGGGACGCGGTGCCGGACTCCCCCACCGAGCTGCGCCTGCTCTACCAGGGCGAGCTGCTCCGCCTGACCAGGGACCAGCTGGACGCGATCCGGAACAAGGTGCTGCCCCGTGGCGCGCGCCGCAACGAGGTGCGCCGGGCCGGGTTCGACGGCGTCCTCGCCGCCCTGTACGCGCAGGCCCGCCGGCTGCGGATCGGCCGGCTGCCGGAGCAGCCCGCGTTCGAGGACGAGATCATCGACCGGCCGGAGTTCCGCGAGTTCCTGAAGGCCTGGTGGCCCCGGTTGCACCCCCGGCACGTGCTCGGCTGGCTGGCCCGCCCGGAGCGGCTGCGCCGGTACGCGGGCGGTGTCCTGTCCGGCGCCGAGATCCGGCTGCTCACCGAGGCGTACCGGACGCTGGACCGGGCCGGGCTGACCATCGCCGACATCGCCCTGCTGGACGAGCTGGACGCGCTGCTCGGCAAGCCGGTGCAGCGGGCGAAGCCGAAGCGCGACCCGTTCCAGCTCGCCGGGGGCGTCCGGGAGCTGAGCACGTTCGCCGACCGGCAGCGGGCGGCCCGGGCCGCGGCGCGCGAGCGCCCGGAGGACTACCGCGACTACGCCCACGTGGTGGTCGACGAGGCGCAGGACGTCTCCCCGATGCAGTGGCGGATGATCGGCCGGCGGGGCCGGCTGGCCTCGTGGACGGTGGTGGGTGACCCGGCGCAGACCGCCTGGACCGGCGACCCGGAGGAGCTGACCCGGGCCCGGGACCAGGCGCTGGGGCGGCGCCGCCGGTACCGGTACGAGCTGACCACCAACTACCGCAACTCGGCGGAGATCTTCGCAGTGGCGGCCGCGGAGATCCGCCGGCTCTACCCGGACCTGCCGCTGCCCACCGCGGTCCGCTCCACCGGCGTCGAGCCGGTCGAGCTGGCGGTGCCCCCCGCCGAGCTGGCGCCGGCCACCGTGGCGGCGGCGCGCGCCCTGCTGGCCGAGGTGGAGGGGACGGTCGGCGTGATCACGCCGGTGCCGCGCCGGGACGAGGTCGCCGGCTGGCTGGGCGAGCTGGGCGGCGGCCGGCTGCAGGTGGTGACCAGCCTCCAGGCCAAGGGCATGGAGTACGACGGCGTGGTGCTGGTGGCCCCGAGCGAGATCCGGGCCGATCCGGGGTCCGGCGTCCGCACGCTCTACGTGGCGCTCTCCCGGGCCACCCAGCGCCTCACCACCCTCGACCCGGTGGGCTGACGGCGGCTCCGGCGACCCCCATTCACTCGCACATATAGCGATGTGAGCATAGATTGGGTCGGGCCGGGGTGCGGAACGGAAGGGTGTGGGCGTGGGCGCAGGTCATGACCACAGCGGCACGGTCGCCAACGCCGCGCACCGCCACCGGGGCCGGCTCTGGGCCGCCTTCGGGCTGCTCAGCGCCCTGATGGTGGTCGAGGCGGCGACCGCCTTCGCGACCGGCTCGCTGGCCCTGCTCTCCGACGCCGGGCACATGTTCACCGACGTCCTCGGCATCGGCATGGCGCTGGCCGCGATCACCGCCACCCGGCGCGCCGAGACCGATCCGCAGCGCACCTTCGGGCTCTACCGGCTGGAGGTGCTGGCCGCCCTCGCCAACGCGGTGCTGCTCGGCGCGGTCGCCGCGTACGTGCTCGTCGAGGCCGTCCGCCGGTTCGGCGAGCCACCGGAGGTCCTCGCCGGGCCGATGCTCGCCGTGGCGGTGCTCGGCCTGCTCGCCAACCTGGTCGCGTTCGGGCTGCTGCGCAGCGGGGCGCAGGAGAGCATCAACCTGCGCGGGGCCTACCTGGAGGTGCTCGGCGACCTGCTCGGCTCGCTCGGCGTGATCGGCGCCGCCCTGGTCATCACGTTCACCGAGTGGTGGTGGGCGGACCCGCTGGTGGCCGTCGCGATCGGGCTGTTCATCCTGCCGCGCACCTGGCGGCTCGGCCGGGCCGCGGTCCGCATCCTGGTGCAGGCCGCCCCGGAACACCTGCAGGTGACCGCCGTGCACGACCGGCTGGCCGCGGTGCCCGGCGTCGCCGAGGTGCACGACCTGCACGTCTGGACGCTCACCTCCGGCATGGACGTGGCCTCGGCGCACCTGACCACCACCCCCGACGCCGAGGTGGGCGAGGTGCTCGCCGCCGCGCGGGCCGCGCTGCACGATGACTTCCGGATCGATCACGCCACGTTGCAGATCGAACCCGGGGCGTCACCCGGCGCGTGCGGATCCGTCGAGTGGTAATTGAGGACAACCTTAATTCCAAGTGGCTATTGTGCACTAGTGCCGGCTTATGCCCGATTCCCGTTCGCCGCCTACGGCGACGGGCCGGAACAGCGCCGGTAGGCTCGGTCGCGGCTTCCGCCGGGCGACGCCCAGCAGCGTCCGCGGTGGCCGTCGCCTAATCGCCACAGCACGGCGAGCCGGGGAACCACGTACCTGGGGTGCATCCGCGTCAGCGGTAGGGATCTTCCGTCCCGAACCCGTCAGCTAACCCGGTCGGCGGTTGACGGAAGGACACGTGAATGCCACCAGTGGCACCTGTACGAAGGACGGCCGCCCGGTTGGCGGCCCTGCTCGTCGCGGCGCTCGCCCTCGGCGTCGCGGCCACGCCGGTCTCCCCCGCCTCGGCGGCTCCCCCGACCGGCCTGCTCGCCGCCGCACCCGGCGACGACGAGGGCGGCACACCGGCGCTGCGCGCGCAGCTCGACGCGGCCAGCAAGGGCTGGCTGGAGGCGCGGACCGCGTTGAACCGGTCGGTGAGCCGGCAGCAGCAGCTCACCGCCCAGCTCAAGACGATCAACAGCGAGCTGGGTGTACGCGACGCCAAGGTCGGTGAGCTCGCCGGGTTGGCCTACCGGACCGGGCGGCTCGGCACCGCCGCGGCGCTGCTCGGCAGCAGCAACCCGGAGGGCTTCATGGACCGGGCGCTCACCCTGCAGCAGGTCGCCGCACACGAGGACCGGGCCCTGCGCGACCTGATCGACACCCGGGACCAGGCCACCCGCACCCAGAACGCGCTCAACGGCGAGATCCGGGAACATCGCAAGCAGGTCGCGATCATGGCCAAGCGCAAGGCACAGGCGGAACGCGCGCTGGAGGTGGCGAACAACCGAACCACCGGCACCGCCGGCGGCAGCGTGCAGGGCACGTCCCGGGCCAACGCCACCCCCGCGAAGCGCAACGCCGACGGTTCCTGGCCCGCGGAGTCGTGCAGCGTCAACGACCCGACGCCCGCCGACGGCTGCATCACCCCGCGCACGCTGCACGCGCTCCAGCAGGCCAAGGCGGCCGGGTTCACCCGGTACGTCTCCTGCTACCGGCCCAGCGGCTCGGGTGAGCATCCCAAGGGCCGGGCCTGCGACTTCGCCGCCCAGAAGAACGGCTTCGGCGGGGTGGCCACCGGCGGCGACAAGACGTACGGCAACAACCTGGCCGCGTACTTCATCCGCAATGCCGACCCGCTCGCCGTGCTCTACGTGATCTGGTACAAGCAGATCTGGCTGCCCAGCAGCGGGTGGAAGGCGTACAGCGGGGGCAACGGCGACCCGTCCAGCGACCACACCAACCACGTGCACCTGTCGGTGTACTGAGCCCGCGGTGGCCCGCCGCCCGGCGGGCCACCGTACGCCCACCGACGTACGCCGGATGTCGTCGCGCGGCCCACGACGCCGGGCCGGCGACGGCCGAGCATCGAGGGCATGAGCCGACTCTCGCCCACCACGCGCAAGGCACTGCTCACCCTGCACCTGGTCACCTCGCTGGGCTGGCTCGGCGCCGACCTGGTGCTGGTCACCCTCGGCATCGCCGGGCTGCGCGGCGCCGACCCGGAGGTGGTCTATCCGGCCGCCGGGCTGCTGGTCACATACCTCTTCGCGCCGCTGAGCGTGGCGGTCTGGCTGGTCGGGCTGGCGAGCGCGCTGCTCACCCCGTGGGGCCTGCTGCGCTGGCGCTGGGTGCTGGTGAAGTTCGCGATCACCACCGGGATGCTCGGCCTGGTCCTGCTGCTGCTCACCCCGACCGTGCGCGGGCTCGCCGAGCTGGGGCCCGAGCTCGCCACCCGGGACCGGCTGGACCTGGTCATCCCGCCGGCGGTCTCCAGCAGCCTGCTGATCCTGATGACCGTGCTGTCCACCTACAAGCCGTGGGGACGGCTGCGCCGCGCCACGTCGGCGACCCGGCGGCCGGCCGACGGCTCCAGCGACGGCTTCCGGTCGCGGCGCGGGGTCAGACCGGCCTTCATTCGGCCCGGAGCGCCGCCTGGCGGCGCGGAGGCCGAATCATGGCCGCCAGCCGAGCCGGAGTTGCCGCAAACCGCCGGGCGGCGGGCCTAGCCGGTAGGGTCGCCGCACCGGCTCAGTCGGCGTGCCCCTCGAGGGTCGCGCCGAGCCGGCTGGCCAGGCCGAGATGGGCCGCCCGGGCCTGCCGGAAGGCGTACCCGAACAGCGGCGCCGGGGCGGAGAGGGTGATCTCGACGTCGATCCGCACCACGCCGCCGGGCTCGTCCCGCAGCCGGGTGTGGTTGCGGACGGTGGTGGCCGGCTGCTGCCGGGCCACGGTCACCACCTCGTCCTCGTTGGCGACCAGCACGTCCGCCTGGTAGGTGACCGGGAAGTGCAGCGGCCCGAGCGCCAGCCGGTCGGTGATCGCGTAGCTGGCCAGGGCGCCGGGCCGGGGCGGGAGCTGGCGGACCCGGACGATCAGCGGATGCAGCTCGCCCTGGCGGGTCAGGTCGCTGAGCAGGGCGACCGCCTCCGCCCGTGCGCACCGAGCCTGCACGGTGTAGCTGAAACTGTCGCTGCTGAGCAAGCCGTACTCCCCTAGCCGTCGCCGGTGGGCACGATCGTCCCGTACCGGGGGCCGGCTGGCAACGGTCGGAAGACCCGGTCCGGGCGGTCCGCCTGGCAGGGCTCAGGCGCCGGGGAGCACCTCGGGCGTGGGGGTGTCGGCGAAGTACGGCTCGGGAGCGCCGAAGAGGCCGAGCAGGCCGGTGACCCAGAGCTGCCGGTGCACGAACCGGCTCGGCTCGGTGACCACCAGCTTGACACCGCTCACCTCGGCGGTCTGGAAGCCGGCGACCATGGCGCTGATGCCGACCGAGTCGATGAAGGTGACCAGGCGCATGTTCAGCTCGATGCGGGCGGGCCGGCCCTTCGCAAGCACCTCGGCGATCGCTTCCCGCACCTCGTACGCGGTGTCGACGTCGATCTCGCCCCGCGGGGCGATCTGGACGACACCACCCGGCTGAACAGACTTCACGATCGACAGGCTCACGCGAACACCTCCACTCGCCCGTACGGGCGCCTCATCAGTACGCGGGCCGCGACCGAGAGTATTCCTCCGACGGCCTCGGTCGCCACCCCTCGGGATGAGCAATTCGCGGACTGGGCACACCTGGGCATCCCAATCCGGACCTTCCAGTTCCTATTTCGGCTACGACAGGCTCTCACTATTCAACGACCGACGAGGGTCGCCGATCCGCCGACCCAGGGTAGCCGCCCCCCGCTCGCCGGGCCCGCACCCGGCCCTCGGCGCGTTCGGGTGGTCTGTCCCATCCTGCCCCAGTCGGCCGCGACGGGGCGCGCCGGGGTGGTTTGCGCCGAGTCCGCTGCGGGCACTGGCCGGGATGGGCGGACCGTCCCGCGCCCGATCGTCGCCGGAGTCCGAAGTGGCCGTCGGCCTTCGGCACCCCGAGGAGGTAACCATGTTCGGATCCACCCTGCTGGACCGTCGCAGCAAGCCCGAGCGGATCGCGGACCACGCGTGGCAGCAGTTGTTCTCCGCTGTCGACGCCGCCGGCGACAGTGTCCGGGGCGCCGCGCGGTCCGCCCGCCGCAACGGCTCCGGCCTCGCCGACGACGCCAGCGACCTGGTCGGCTCGGCTGCCGAGGAGGCCCGCCGCCGGGCCACCCTGGCCTTCGACGCGCTCGCCGGCCGGCGGCCGGCGCTGCCCTGGGCGCTGCTGATCAGCGCCGCGCTGGCCGGCGCTGCGGTCGGCTGGGCGGCCGGCACCTTCGCCCGGGCGGCCGGCAGCCGAGCCCGGGAACTCGGCGAGATCGAGTTCGTGGACGTGGACCGGCCGGACTCGGCGGCCGGCCTGGACCGCTGACCCGCACGCCACGACGGCGGTGTCCCGAGTTCGGGGCACCGCCGTCGGCGCGTCAGAACGCGGTGACGCTCGCCGGCGCCCGTTCGGCCCGGCTGAGTGCCCGCAGCACGGCCGGCTGGCCGTGCCGGCGTACGGCGAGGCGGGCGAGCAGGGCGAGCACCGGGTCCAGCACGTCGGCCGGCAGCTCCGGGGTGGGTACGCCCAGGCTGAACGCGAGGTCGTCGGAGTGCACCGCCAGCTCCATCAGCCGGGTGGTGAGATAGTCGTCCAGCGCCAGCGACCAGGGCCCCCGGGCCAGGTGCACCACCCGCCCGTCCGGCTCGGCGGGCAGCGCGACGGCCAACTCGTCGACCGCGGCGCCGACGGCAGCCAGCAGCGCCTCGGGGCCGTCCGCGGCGATCCGTTCCCCGGACCGGCGGATGCCCACGTTCACCTCGTCGTCGACCGACGCGCCGATCCAGGTGCCTCGGGCGTAGTGGTCGAGCAGGCCGATCGGCTCGCCCGGCGGCACCGGCTCCGCCAGCACCGTGGGCACGGCCAGGATCTGGAAGGCGAGGTGGCCGGCGAGTCCGCCGATCCGGAACTCGGCCAGCGCGCTCGGGGCGTCCCACTGCTTCGCCACGGCCGGGTCGGCGAGCAGCGCCGCGGCCGAGCGGGCGGCGGTCAGGTAGGCGGTCCTGATCGGGTGCATCGGGCGTACCCCTCTCGTCACGGGTCCGAGGGGTCGAGCCTACTCAGCAAGATCGACCACGGCGCGGGCCCGGATGCGGCGGTGGCCGCCCCGCGGACGGGACGGCCACCGCGCGGCCCGGTCAGCGGGCGACGATCGCGGTGCAGGTCAGCGCCGGCACCGGGTTGGTGCCGGTCCAGCTGGCGAGGAACCCGAAGGTGGTGCTGGCCCCGGTGCCGAGGGCGCCGTTGTAGCCGGCGTCCCCGACCACCACGAGGGTGCCGTTCTGGGTATACGTCCCGCCCCACAGCTGGGTGATCCGCTGCCCGCCGGCGTAGTTCCAGGCCACCGACCAGGCGCTGGTCGGCGAGCCGTTGTTGCGGACCGTCACCTCACCCTGGAAGCCGCCCGCCCACGAGTTGGTCACCCGGTACGTCGCCGTGCAGCCGCCGGCCGGGTTCGGCGTGGTCGGCGCCGGACTGGTCGGGGTCGGGCTCGGCGAGGTCGGCGTCGGGCTGGGTGACGTGGGCGTCGGGCTGGGTGACGTGGGCGTCGGGGTGGGCGTGGTCGGCGTCGGGCCGGGGGTGCCGCCGAGCCGGTCCGCCACCAGGATGCCCCGGCCGTTGGTGCCGAGGTAGACCCGGCCGTAGACCCGCGGGTCGCCGGTCAGCGCCTCGCCGGCGTTGCCGTACTGGTGCTGGTCGTCGTTGATCCGCACCCAGCCGGCGCCGACGTTGTCCGAGCGGTAGACCCCGGGCGTCCCGTCGACGGTGCCGATGGTGAACAGCGCCGGGTAGCCCTGCCCGGGGGCCGCCTTGCCGAAGCCCACGTTCACCGCCGAGCTGACGTTGGTCAGCTTGGTGAAGCTCGCGCCGGAGTCGGTGGAGTGCCACAGTCCGCCGTCGCCGGCCAGCCAGACGTCGCCCTCCCTGCCGGGCAGGGCCTTGAACTTGACCCCGCTGCTCGGCAGGCCGGCGGCGGCGGTGGCGGTGAAGCTGGCCCCGCCGTTGGTGCTGACATAGAACCGGCCGCCGCTGAAACCGTAGAACCGGTTGGGGTTGACCCGGTCGGATTCGACGGTGGCGTTGGCCGGAATGCCCGTCGCGGCGATCCACGAATTGCCGAAGCCGACCGAGCGGACCACCTGCTGGCCGGCGTCGCCCGGGGCCCAGACGAACTGGCTGCCGTCGGCGGACGCGGCCACCGTGCCGCCGCTGTTGATCCCACCCGGCTCGGTGCCCTGGAACCAGTTCGCCCCGCCGTCGGTGGAGAAGGCGACGTGGCTGTCGTTGGGGCGCTCGGCGTCCGTGAAGTTGCCGCTCCGGACCAGCACGGACGGCCTGGTCTCGGCGTAGTCGAGGCTGGTCGTGCTGGTGAAGACCGGCTGGGTGAACATCGTCGACGGCACCGCGTCCAGGTCGGTGTGGCGGAAGCCGCCGATGTCGCCGAGCCCGCTGACCAGCGGCGCGCCCGACGGCGGGCTGACCAGGTCGAGCACCGCGGTCTCCTCCAGCCCCTTGACCATCGGCCGGATGGTGAGCTGACCGCCGACGTCCCAGCGGGTGAGGTCGGTGGTGCCGTAGATGGTGGCACCCGTGCCGTACATCATCCGGTTGCTGTCGAACGGGTCGATCTCCAGCGACTCGTTCATCCAGCCCAGCTTCGGTGTCTCCTCGGGCGGCGACGGGTTGCTGCCGAAGGTCAGCCAGGGTACTGAACTGATGTCCATCGCGTACTTCTTGATCTTGTTCGGGTAGCTGCCCCAGTCCCAGATCCGGGCCCAGGTCGCGCCGCCGTCGGTGCTGCGCCAGAAGATCGCGTCCGGCCACCAGGAGACCTGGGTGGCCACCATCACGGTGTTCGGCCGCTGCCGGTCGATGGTCAGGCCGGAGTAGCCGAAGTACGCGTCGCTGCTGGTCGACGGGATGGGACTGATCCGGGTCCACGCGCCGGTGGCCCGGCTGAACTTCCACACGTCGCCCTTGCCGCCGTCGTACGGGCCGCCGGTGTCGCTGGTGGCGAGGTACAGGTAGCCGCCGACGGGGTCCACCACGCCCTTGTGGGCCAGGTAACCGGTGGGCTGGCCGGGGAGCCGCTCCCAGGTGGCGCCGCCGTTGGTGCTCCGGTAGACCGGGTTCTCCTTGTCCGCCACACCGACGTAGACGGTCTGCGTGGCGTTACCGGCCATGCCGGTGCTCTTGTCGAAGGTGACCCAGGTCAGGCCCTGGTTCTGCGAGTTGTAGCCGCTGCTGTCGTTCGGATCGGCGCGGTAGTTGCCGACGTTCGGGAAGTTGGCGACCTTGGCCCAGGTCACCCCGTAGTCGGTGCTGCGCCACAGCCCGTTGCCGCCCTCGGCGCCGTAGTAGAGGACGCTGTTCCGGTTCGGGTCCACGGCCAGCCGCTCGCCCATGCCCCGGCCGGGCATGTTGCCGCCGTTCTTGAACGGCAACGAGGTGGCCTGCCAGGTGCGACCCTTGTCGGTCGAGCGCAGGATCGCCCCGTTGTTCGGGTCCCAGTTGTTGGTGTACATGCCGACCGCGGCGTACACCCGGTTGGTCTGCACCGGGTCGGTGGCGAGGCTGACCACGCCGTTCCAGCCCCACTTGTCGGCGCCCACCCAGTCCAGCAGCGGCGTCCAGGACTGGGTGGACTGCTCCCAGCGGTACGCCCCGCCGATGTCGGTGCGCGCGTAGATCAGGTTCTTCTCGGTCGGGTTGAAGATGATGCCGGGGACGAAGCCGCCGCCGTCGATCCGGACGTTCTTCCAGCTGTACGGCTCGGCCGCCGCGGCGGCGGCCGGTGCGGCGGGTGCGGCGGTGAACTGCACGGCGACGGCCGCCGCGGTGGCGGCCAGCGCGGCGGCGGCCACGCCGGCGAGACTTCTGCGCATGGGCGGTTCCTCTCGGTTGCCTGCGGGGTGCCGGCGGTCGACGGACGACCAGGCCGACGTCGGGTCGGGGAGCTGCCCGGGCTCCCCGTCGGCGTGCTGGCTCCCGCAGCCGAGGGACACTCACCCTAACCGTTGCCCCGCCAGGCTTGGAAGCGCTCCCAAGCAAACTCGGCTCATTCGGTGCGGGTGAGGGCAGGTCACCCGGGGAGCGGCCACGATCGGAGCCGGCGCGGATCCGTGCCGGGCACCGCCGCGCCGCGAACCGATCCGGGAGGGAGAGCACCGATGGCCGCAGGGACGATCATGCGGACCGACCAGGACATCCAGTCCGACGTCCTCGACGAGCTGACCTGGGAGCCCCGGGTACGCCCCAACGAGATCGGGGTGACCGTCACCGAGGGGGTGGTGACGTTGACCGGCTGGGTGGACAGCTACGCCAAGAAGTGGGCCGCCGAGCGGGCCGCGCACCGGGTGCTCCGGGTACGGGCCGTCGCCAACGACCTCGCCGTGCGGATCGCCACCTCCGCCGAGAAGAGCGACCCGGAGATCGCCACCGCCGCCACCCGGGCCCTGGAGTGGGACGCGTTCGTGCCGGTCGAGACGCTGGACGTGACGGTCACCGACGGCTGGGTCACCCTGCACGGCCAGGTCGAGTGGGAGTACCAGCGCCGGGCCGCCGAGCGGGCGGTCGGCCGGCTCACCGGCGTACGCGGGGTGAGCAACGGCATCACGGTCCGGCCCGGCACCCGCACCGACGCGCGGGACCTGGCCGAGCGGATCGTGGACGCGCTCGCCCGCAACGGCGCCACCGAGGTGGAGGGGATCAGCGTCCGGATCCACGGCGGCGACGAGGCGGTCCTGGAGGGCCTGGTCCGTTCGATCCCGGAACGCGAGGAGATCGAGCGGGTCGTCTGGTCGGCCCCGGGCATCCGGGAGGTGCACAACCACGTGGCCGTATCGCCGTGAGGCGAATGACCCGGGCCGGGTGAGCCCGGCTCACCCCGTCGCGGACGAGGCTGGGAACCATGACTGATCCGAACGGGTTGATCACGCCCGGGCGCGGCGCGTCCGGGTACCCCCGGCCGGCGATCCCGGCCGGGCGGATCCTGCGGCGGCCGGAGGTGGATCGATGACGACGCCACTGCAGGTCACCAGCGCCCGGTTGCGCCTCCCGGTGACCGAGACGGACCACGCCCGGGGGCCGGCCGACGCGACGGTCACCATCGTCGAGTACGGCGACTACCAGTGCCGGTTCTGCGGGGCCGCGTACGCGAACCTGGCCGAGGTGCTGCGCCAGCGCGGCGACACCGTCCGGCTGGTCTACCGGCACTTCCCCATCACCAACGTCCATCCGTACGCCGAGAGCGCGGCGGAGGCGGCCGAGGCCGCCGGCCGGCGGGGGCGGTTCTGGGAGATGCACGACTGGCTCTACCAGCACCAGGACCAACTCGACCCGGTGCACCTGTCGCTCGGCGTCGAGCAGCTCGGGCTGCCGCCCGACGACGTGGACACGGAGGTGGGCGGGCACGCCCACGCCGACCGGGTCCGGCGGGACTTCGTCGGCGGCATCCGCAGCGGGGTGACCGGCACCCCGACGCTCTTCGTCAACCACGTCCGCCACGAGGGCGGCTACGACGTCGCCGAGTTGCTGGCCGCGGTCGACGCCGCCGCCACCCCCTGACGCCCGAGCGACGGGATTCACGAAGCGAGTGCCCATCCCCGGCCGGATGGGCACTCTCTCCGGGCACGAGGGCGCGTCAGATCAAGCGGAGTTCGCGGGCCCGGCGGACGGCCTCGCGGCGACGGGTCGCGTCGAGCTTGCGGTAGATGTTGCGGACGTGAGTCTTCACCGTGTTGACCGACAGCGACAGCTCGCTGGCGATCTCCACGTTGGACAGGATGCTCTGCAGGTAGCGCAGGATGGTCAGCTCGCGCTCGGTGAGCGGCTCGTCCAGCGCGCGCGCCGGCCCACTCGGACGGTCCGGCGGCTCGACGGAGCGCCGCTCGTCCGCCCCGCGTACCAGGTCGCTCACCGTCGCCCAGTGCGCCGTGCCCGAGTCCAGGTGGGCGGCGAGCAGGTCGCGTACGCCCGGCTCGGCGCGCGTGAAGACCCGCCGGTAGCCGTCCGGCTCGGCCAGGTCGAGCACCTGCTCCAGGACCCGCCCGGCCCGCCGGTCGTCGCCGCTGTCGTGGGCCAGGACCGCGTCGAGCACGCCGGCGGCGAGCCGGACCGGCAGCGGCCACGACTCCGCCCCCGGCCCGGACCAGTCGGGCAGCGCCCGCCCAGCCGCCCGCCGGTCCCCCGCCCGCAGCTCCACCCGGGCCAGTGCCACCCCCACCGCCGCCACCTCCCCGCCGGACCCGGCCGCGTCGTCCGCCCGCTCCGACGGCGGCGCGCCGGCGGACCCCGCCTCGATGGCAGCCCGCAGCGCGTCGGTGAGCAGGGCGCGGGCGCTGTCCACGTCGCCGACGGCGGCGCGGAGCTGCGCCTCGGCGGCGGTCAGCGCGGCGGTCAACTCCCGGCCGGGCGACAGCTCCCGGGCCGCGGCGAGGATCCGCAGGGCGGCGGCCGGCTCGCCGTCCGCGGCCAGCAGCTCGGCCCGACAGAGCGTGGCCAGCGCGGCCGCGCCCGGCGCCGTGGTGGCCGGTCCCGCGAGCGTCAGGTTCGCCGCCGCCTCCGCCGGTTCGTCGCGGTGCCACGCCACCAGGGCCAGCGCGAGGTACGCGTGCCCGCAGTCCAGCCGGCACGACCAGCCCTGGCAGGGCGGCATCGCCAGCGCCTCCCGCGCGGTCCGTTCGGCTGCCCGCAACCCGCCCCGGGCCGCCGTCAGCAGCGCGGACCGGCTGGCGCAGACCAGCTCCGTACGCGGCCGTCCCGCCCGCCGGGCCGCGTCCAGCGCCGCGGTGAACCGCTCGGCGGCGACCGGCAACTCCCCCTGGGCCAGCCCCACCAGCCCGAGTGCGGTGCCGGCCACCGCCCCGGCGTCGGCGTCCTCGCCGGCCCCGGCCCGCGGGTCGTCCCCGGGGCCGACGGCGGTACGGGTGGCGAGCAGCCGGGCGGCGGCCCGGCGTACCTCGGCGTGGTCACCGGCGAGCCGGGCCAGGGTCAGCTCCAGTGCGGTGGCCAGCCGCCGGAACCGGTCCCGGCGCGGTTCGGGCAGCGCACCCGCCTGGTCCACGGCGCGCCGCAGGTACCCGGCCGCCGCGTCGACGTCACCGTCGTACGCCCGCTCGGCGGCGCAGGCCAGCGCCAGCTCCGGGTCCCGGCGTACCGCCTCGGCGGGCGGCTCGGGCGGCGCCGGGGCGGCCGGCCGGTCCCGGTCGTACGGGGCCAGCTCCGGCCACCGGGCGATCAGCAGCTCGGTGGCCCGGTTCCACTCGCCCGCGGCCAGCGCGTGCCGCAGCGCCTCGGCCGGCCGGTCGTGGTCCCCGTACCAGCCGGCGGCGCGCAGGTGCAGGTCCCGCAGCTCCTCCGCGGGGAGCCGGCCCAGCTCGTCGCGGAGCAGGTCGGCCAGCAGTGGATGGCACCGGTACCAGGGTGGGCTACCCCCGTCGTGCTCGACGAAGCCGCCCGCCCGGGACAGGTCGGCGAGCACCTGCCCGGCGTCGCTCCGCCCGGTCACCGCCTCGGCCAGATCGGCGCACACGGCGGTGGCGATCGCAGTGCGCCGCAGCACGTCCCTGGCGTCCGGGCGCAGCGGGGCGAGCACCTCGTCGCGCAGGTACCCGGCGACGTCCGGCTGGTCACCGGTGAACCGCTCGACCGCCCGGGCCGGATCGGCCTGGGCGCGCAGCGCGAGCGCGGCGAAGCGCAGCCCGGCCGGCCAGCCACCGGTCCGCTCGTGGAGCCGGGGCACCGCCGCGGCGGGCAGCGGCACCCCGTGCGCGACCAGCAGGTCGGCCACCTCCTCGGCGGTGAAGGCCAGCTCGTCCGGGCCGACCTCGGTCAGCTCCCCGGCCAACCGCCACCGGTGCAGGGCCAGCGGCGGGTCGAACCGCGCGCCGACCACCAGCCGCAGCCGCCCCTCGGCGTGCCGCAGCAGGAACTCCAGCCCGGTCAATGCGCCGGGGTCGGTGATCCGGTGCAGATCGTCCAGGACCAGCCGCACCGGGCGTTCCCGGGCGGCGAGCGCCGCGGCGAGCAGTTCGAGCTGGTCCGGGCGGGGCGGACGGTCCGGCACCGGCGGCTGTGGACCCTCGTCCGGGACGCCCTCCGCGGCGGCCCGCAACGCGGCCGCCAGGTATGACCAGAGCCGCGTCCCGGTGTCGCCCTCCTCCACGGTCACCCAGGCCGTCGGCGGCTCGTCGCCGACCGCCCGCGCCCACGAGGCGAGCAGGGTGGTCTTGCCCCAGCCGGCCGGCCCGGAGACCAGGGTGACCGGCGCCGCGACCCCCTGCGCCAGCCGGGCCAGCAACCGGGGCCGGACCAGCACCGGCTCGGGCAGGGCGGCCGGGGCGAGCCGGGAGGCCAGCAGCGGCGGGAGGGCATCCTGGTCCGCGCCGGTCACCGGTCCGGCGCTCCCGGACGGCGCCGGGCCCGCCGGCACCGTGACGTCCCCCGGCGTCTCGGCGACCTCGACGTGGTCAGCCTCCTCCGGCATGCGGCCCCTCCCCCGTCGCGTCCGCTCCCCCGTCGGTGCGGGCAGCGGTTACCCGGCCCGGACCGGTTCACCCCTTCGGGGCGAACCCGCTTCACCCGCCCCGGCCGCACCCTGGAGACACGCGGGCGGCCGGCCGCGCGTGACCGGCCGCCCGACGACCCGCGACGACGGGAGGGGCCCGTGGCACGGATGGGACGGCTGGCCGGTGGCGGGAGCAAGGTGGCGAGGGCCGCGCGCACGCTGGTCGTACGCCGGCGGGAGCGCTGGCCGCAGGCGGCCGGCACCGACCCGCGGCCCGGGCGCTGGCAGGTGGTGACCGTGGCCGGCCGGCCCGAGGAGGTGCTGCCGCGGGGCCGGTGGCCGGAGCCGCTGCGCCGGCTCTACGGCACCGTGGAGCTGTACGCCCGCCCGGCGCCCGGCGGGCGCGGCACCGAGCTCGCCGCCCGGCTGCTCGGCAACGCGCCGGGCCTGCGCGGGATGGTCGCCCACCTGGTCGGCGACGATCCCGGCCGGTTCATCCGGCAGGCCCTGCGGGAGGCCAAGCAGCTCGCGGAGACCGGCGAGGTGCTGCGGGCGGACCGCGCGCGCTGGGACCACCCCGGGATGCCCGGGTGAGGGCCCTCTGCTGGGAGGGCGCCAACGCGCTGGCGGTCCGCGAGGTCCCCGACCCGGAGCTGCGCAACGCCCACGACATGATCGTCCGGGTACGACGGAGCGCGACCTGCGGCGCGGACCTGCCGCTGCTCGCCGGGCGGATCCCGTACCTGGCCGCCGGGGACGTGCTCGGGCACGAGTTCCTCGGCGACGTGGTCGAGGTCGGGCCGGAGGTACGCCGACACCGGGTCGCCGACCGGGTGGTGGTGTGCGCCGGGATCGCCTGCGGGGCCTGCTGGTTCTGCCGGCAGGGGCTCTTCGCCTGCTGCGACAACGGCACCACCGGCGCGTCGGCGGCCGAGTCGGCCTGGGGCCAGCCCACCGGCGGGTGCTACGGCCACCCCGGCCCGCTGGGTGGCTTCGCCGGCAGCCACGCCGAGTACGTGCGGGTGCCGTACGCCGACGTCGGGGCGTTCGCGGTGCCGGAGGAGGTCAGCGACGACCGAGCGGTCTTCGCCTCGGACGCCGCGCCGACCGGCTGGCTGGGCGCCGAGCTGGGCGAGATGCGGCCGGGTGACGTGGTGGCGGTGTGGGGCGCGGGAGCGGTCGGCCAGCTCACCGCCGGGGCGGCGCTGCTGCGCGGCGCGGACCGGGTCGTCGTGGTGGACGACCACGACGACCGGCTGCGGATGGTGGAGCAGCACGTCGGCGCGGAACCGCTCAACTACCGCTTCGTGGACGTCCTCGCCGAGCTGCGGGAACGCAGTGGCGGCCGGGGCCCGGACGTGTGCGTGGAGGCGGTCGGCATGGCGGCCGAGCCGCCGGGGCTGCTCGCCGGCCGGCTCGGTGGCGGCGCGGAGCGGTCGCTGGCGTTGCGCGAGGCGGTGCACGCCTGCCGCAAGGCGGGCACGGTGGTGGTGCTCGGCACCTGGACCGGGGGCGTCGACACGTTCCCGCTCGGCGCGGTGATGCAGAAGGGGCTGACCGTCCGCAGCGCCCGGCAGCACGGGCAGCGCTGGATCCCGATGCTGCTGGACCGGATGGCCCGCGACGAGCTGCGGACCGAGCACCTGGCCACCCATCGGTTGCCGCTGGAGCGCGCCGCGGACGGGTACGCGCTGTTCCGGGAGCGTGCCGACGGCTGCGTCCGGGCGGTCTTCTCCCCGTGAGCCGGACGGCGGCGGATGGCACACTCGGCGGATGCGCGACGACCGGCCGTACGACCTCGTCCTCTTCGGCGCCACCGGGTTCACCGGCGGGCTGACCGCCGAGTATCTGGCCCGGCACGCCCCGGCGGGGCTGCGGTGGGCGCTGGCCGGCCGCAACCCGGGCAAGCTGGCCGCGGTACGGGACCGGCTGGCCGCGATCGACGCAGGCCTGGCCGAGCTGCCGCTGCTGACCGCCGACGCCACCGACCCGGCGTCGCTGCGCGCCGTCGCGGAGCGCGGCCGGGTCGTCGCCACCACCGTCGGCCCGTACATCCACTACGGGGAGCCGCTGGTCGCGGCGTGCGCCGCCGCCGGCACCGACTACGTCGACATCACCGGCGAGCCGGAGTTCGTCGACCTGATGTACGTCCGGTACCACGCCGAGGCGGTGCGCACCGGCGCCCGCCTGGTGCACGCCTGCGGCTTCGACTCGACCCCGCACGACCTGGGCGCCTGGTTCACCGTCAGACAGCTCGCCACGGACGGGCCGGTCGCCGTGGACGGCTTCGTCCGGGCCGGCGGGCGCTTCTCCGCCGGGACGTACCACTCGGCGCTGACCGCGCTGTCCCGCACCGGGGAGACGAGCCGGGCGGCGCGGGCGCGCAAGGCGGTCGAACCCCGGCCGGCGGGGCGCCGGGTCCGCGCCGTACCGGGGAAGGTGGGCCGGTCGGCCGAGGTCGGCATGTGGGCGGTACCGCTGCCCACCATCGACCCGCAGATCGTCCGCCGGTCGGCCGCCGCCCGTCCGGAGTACGGCCCGGACTTCCGCTACCGCCACTTCGCGGCCGTGAAGCGGCTGCCCACCGTCCTCGCCGCCGGGGTGGGCCTGGCCGGCCTGCTCGGGCTGGTGAAGCTGCCACCGACCCGGCGCTGGCTGCTCGGCCGCCTCTCCTCCGGGCAGGGGCCGAGCGCCGAGCAGCGGGCGAAGTCCTGGTTCCGGGTCCGGTTCGTCGGCACCGGCGGCGGCCGGACGGTGCACACCGAGGTGGCCGGCGGCGACCCGGGGTACGACGAGACCGCGAAGATGCTCGCCGAGTCGGCCCTGTGCCTGGCGTTCGACGACCTGCCGCCCACCGCCGGGCAGGTGACCACGGTGACCGCGATGGGCGACGCCCTGCTGGACCGGCTGACCCGCGCCAGCATCACCTTCCGCGTACTGGAGCGGTGAGACTTGACCCTCGAGCGGGTTGAGGGCCCAGGATCCGGCGGCGTGGAGAGCGAACTGCGCAGCATCGGCGAGCTGGCCCGGGCCAGCGGCCTCACGGTGAGCGCGCTGCGGTTCTACGACCGGTCCGGCGTGCTGGTCCCGGCGCTGGTCGACCCGGCCACCGGCTACCGCTGGTACGGCGACGACCAGATCGCGCCGGCCCGGCTGGTCGCCGGGCTGCGCCGGGTGGGGATGCCGCTGGCCGGGATCGCCGACGCGCTGCGGCACCGGCACGAGCCGGCGCTGGTCCACCGGCTGCTGGACGCGCATCTGCGGCGGCTGGAGGACGGCCTCGCCGACGCCCGCCGTGAGCTCTCCCGGATCCGTACCCTGATCGATCCCGAGGAGATTCCCATGACCACCCGTCTCGTGCTCCCCCGCGCCGACCTGGCCGCCGCCGTCGATGCTGTCCGGTTCGCCGTCGGCAGCGACCCGGACCTGCCGGTGCTGTCCGCCGTGCTGCTGGAGGTGGAGGCGGACGGCGTACGGCTGGTCGCCACCGACCGGCACCGGCTGGCCGTGGCCCGGGCGGGCGGAAAGGTCGACGGTCCGGAGGTCCGGGCGCTGCTCCCGGCGGACGCGGTCGACGAAATGCGCACGCTGCTCGACACCGGCGTCGGGATCACCCCGGAGGCGCACCTCACCGTCGCCGCGGACCGGGTCGAGGTCTCCGTCGCCGGCCGCGCGATGGCCGCCGCGGCGCTGCCGTACGACTTCCCGGACTACCGCCGGCTGCTGCACGGCCAGGTCGGCGGCGCGCCCGCGTACCGGATCCCGGTCGACGTGGTCGCGCTGCGCGGCGCGCTCACCGCCGACGACGTCCCGCTGCTGCTCCGCGAGTACGCCGGGGTAGCCGTCAAGGTGACCGTGCTCGGTCTGGACGACCGGGGCGGGCTGCGCGTGGTCCCGCCGGACGAGGCGGCGGACCCGGACGCGGTGCGGGTCGGGGTGAACCGGGAGTACCTGCTCGACGCCCTGGACGCCGGGGACCGCGGTCAGCTCGTGCTGGAGCTGGACGGCCCGATCGCCCCGTTGGCAATCCGCCGCCCGGACGACGCGGACGCGTTCTCCGTCCTCATGCCGATCCGGCTCTGACCGCCCCCTTGATCCGCCCGGCACCACGCCCGAGCGTCGACGCGCCCGCCGCTCACTCTGGGTGATCCCGCCTGGCCACCGCACCACCCGCACTCCCGCCTTTGCTCTGCAGCCATCGGCGCAGCAGGCACCCAGCGTTGCCTGCTGCGTCCGTGGCTGCAGAGCAAAGGAGCGGGCGGGGTGGGCGGGGGCGCGCGGCGTCTCCCGGAGGATGACCAGGTCACGCGGCTATCGGAGCGAAGGAGCGCCCAATCGACTGGCCTCGGCGGTCGGCGCCTGTCACGCACCGTCACGCCGACGGCCGGCAGCCGCCGGATCACTCACCGCCACCAACCGGGCGTCGGCCAGCCACCGGCGCCGCAGCGGCCGCGGCGGGTCGATCCCGACCGGCGCCGCCCGGCCCGGGCCGGCCGCACGGGGCCGCGACGGTAGCATCTGAGGGTCCCACCTGACTGCCTGGACGGAGGCGTACGGAGCAGCATGCTCGACATGGAGTTGATCCGGAAGGATCGCGAGGCGGTGGCGACCGCGCTGGCGAAGCGTCTGGATCCCGCCGAGGTCAACCGGGCGCTGGACGAGATCCAGCGGCTCGACCAGGAACGCCGCGCCCTAATCAGCGAGATCGACGCCGAGCGGCAGCGCCGCAAGGCGGAGGCGCGGGCGTACGCGCAGGCGAAGCGGGCCGGTAAGGAGCCGGAGCCGGTTGCGCCGGAGGCCGAGCGCAAGCAGCTCGCCGAGCTGGAGTCCCAGCTGGACGAGGTGCAGTCCCGGCTGCGCGAGCGGATGAGCGAGCTGCCCAACCTGCCCGCCGACGACGTCGTCCCCGGCGGCAAGGAGGCCAACCGGGTCGTCAAGACCTTCGGCGAGCCGCCGGCGATCGAGCAGGTCCGGGACCACGTCGAGCTGTCCCGGGCGCTGGGCCTGGTCGACCACGAGCGCGGCGTGAAGCTCGGCGGCTCCGGCTTCTGGATGTACACCGGCATGGGCGCCCGGCTGGAGTGGGCGCTGCTCAACTGGCTGATCGACCAGGACATCCAGGCCGGGTACGAGTTCCTGCTCCCGCCGCACCTGCTGCTGGACAGCGCCGGGTTCGCCGCCGGGCAGTTCCCCAAGTTCTACGACGACGTCTACCACCTGGACAAGCAGTCCGCCCCGCGCGGCCAGTTCCTGCTGCCCACGGCCGAGACGGCGATCCTCGGGGCGTTCCAGGACGAGATCCTGGACACCGCGAAGCTGCCGCTGAAGGCGTTCGCCTACACCCCGTGCTACCGACGGGAGGCCGCCGGCTCGCACTCTGACGAGCGCGGCACGGTCCGTGGCCACCAGTTCAACAAGGTGGAGATCTTCCAGTTCACCCTGCCCGAGCAGGCGGACACCGCGCTGGCGGAGATGGTCGCCCACGTGGAGGGCCTGGTCGAGAAGCTCGGGCTGCACTACCAGACCAGCCTGCTCGCGGCCGGCGACGCCAGCGCCGCGATGAAGAAGACCTTCGACGTCGAGGTCTGGATGCCGAGCACCGGCAAGTACAAAGAGGTGTCGTCGGTTTCCTGGGGCGGTGACTACCAGGCGCGCCGGGCGGCCATCCGCTACCGGGAGCCGGGCGGCAAGCAGACCCGGTTCGTGCACACGCTCAACGGCTCGGCGCTGGCCACCAGCCGGCTCTTCCCGGCCATCCTGGAGCAGTTCCAGCAGCCCGACGGCTCGGTGCTGGTGCCCGAGGTGCTCCGCGACCGGCTCGGCACCGATCGCCTCGCCCCGGTCCGCTGACCCGCTGACGAGTGCCGGCGGGGGTCGGGCCCACCGACCTCCGCCGCCGCAACCCGAGTACGCCGTAGCCTCCGCGCCGGCTACTCGGCCCTCACCAGGGGCAGCGCGAGTTCCGGGCAGACCTTGACCGCTCCTCGACGGCGTGCGCGTGGCGCGATTCGCAACGACGTATGTCCATACGTTGACAGGTCTTGCAACACGCTTGTAACCTTGCCGGAACTTTCAGGCCGAGCCTGCAAGATAACGGCATCGGCCTCCTCCCCCCGCACCCCTCAGGAGTCCCGATGCATCGACGCCGATGCCGGCAGCAACGGCTCCAGCCCGGCGCGTCCGACGCCGCGCCGCGATCTGGCACCGTCGCGGCGGCCCTCGCCCTCGGCCTGACCGCCGGCCTGCTCGTCCCGGCCGGCGTGGCCGCACCCCCGGCCACCGCGGCCACCCCCGGCAGCAAGAAGGTCATCGTCCAGCTCTTCGAGTGGAACTGGAACTCGGTGGCCAACGAGTGCACCACCGTGCTCGGCCCCAAGGGCTACGGCTACGTCCAGGTCTCCCCGCCGCAGGAACACGTCCGCGGCAACCAGTGGTGGGTCGCCTACCAGCCGGTGAGCCACCGGATCGAGTCCCGCAAGGGCACCCGCGCCGAGTTCCAGGCGATGGTGAACACCTGCCACAACGCCGGCGTGAAGGTGCTCGTCGACGCCGTCGTCAACCACATGTCCGGCCAGGACAACGGCGGCACCGGCTGGGCCGGCACCACGTACGGCCACTACAGCTACCCGGGCAACTACGGCTCGCAGGACTTCCACTACTGCGGCCGCAACGGCAACAACGACATCGTCAACTACAACGACCGGTACGAGGTGCAGAACTGCGAGCTGGTCAACCTGGCCGACCTCAAGACCGAGTCGGACTACGTGCGCACCCGGCTGGCCACGTACCTGAACGACCTGCTCTCGCTCGGCGTGGACGGGTTCCGGCTGGACGCCAGCAAGCACATGCCGGCCGCCGACATCGCCGCGATCAAGAGCAAGCTCTCCCGCTCGGCGTATCTCGTGCAGGAGGTCATCTACGGCGCCGGTGAGCCGATCCAGCCGACCGAGTACACCGGCAACGGCGACGTGCACGAGTTCCGGTACGGCAAGGACCTGGCCCGGATGTTCAACAGCGAGCGGCTGGCGTACCTGCGGAACTTCGGCGAGTCGTGGGGCTACCTGCCCGGCAGCCAGGCGGTGGTCTTCACCGACAACCACGACACCCAGCGCGACGGCGGCGTGCTGACCTACCGGGACCGGGGCGAGTACGCCCTGGCCAACGCCTTCATGCTGGCCTGGCCGTACGGCACCCCGGCGGTGATGTCGAGCTTCACCTACAGCAACCGGGACCAGGGCCCGCCCTCGGACGCCGGCAACAAGACCCTCAACACCACCTGCTACTCGGGCTGGGAGTGCGAGCACCGCTGGCGGGTCATCGCCAACATGGTCGCCTTCAACAACGCCACCCAGGGCGCCGGCGTCGCCAACTGGTACGACAACGGCTGGCAGCACATCGCGTTCAGCCGGGCCGGCAAGGGCTATCTCACCCTCAACGACGAGGATTTCGCGATCACCGGTCGTTCGTACTACGCGGGACTGCCCGCCGGCCGCTACTGCGACGTCATCCACGGCGACTTCAGCAACGGCTCGTGCAGCGGGCCGGTGATCACGGTGGACGGCAACGGCTGGTTCGCCGCCAACATCCCCGCCCACGACGCGGTCGCCATCCACGTCGGGGCGAAGCTGCCCTGACCGGCGCCACCCGCGACGCCGGCTCGGCGGTCCGCGCCGCACCGGAGTCCCCCGCACCGCCATTCGCGGAGCGGGGGACTTCTGTCCACTAAAGTCGGGTTCATGCTGCTTCGTCGACTCACCTCGCGCTGGACCCTCGGCTGGCTGCTCGCCGCGCTCGGCGTACCGCTGCTGCTGGTGACCGCGCTGCTGGTCGGGTACGCGCTCACCGGCGGCCCGGCCCCCACGCCGGCCGGCGCGCCGGGTGGCGTCGCGCCGGTCGACACTCCGACGGAGCCGCCCGCCCCGACCCGGACGGCGGCGGAGTCCGTGCCGCCGGCGGCGCCCGCTCCGGCCGATCTGCCGGTGGTCACGTACGAGCCGGCGCCCGGCGGGTTCCCGGCCGACCCCGGCAGGGGAGACCTCCGGCCGCTGAGCGAGGGGCTGACGCCGAGCCGGCGGGTCGCCGCGTACGACGCGCCCGGTGGCCGGCCGCTGGCCTTCCTCGCCCCCACCATCAGCGGCGTCCCGCTGACCACGCCGATCGTCGAGCGCCGGGCCGGCTGGACCGCCGTGCTGCTCCCCTCGGCGAACCGCCGGATCGCCTGGCTGCCGGCCGGCGGCTGGACCACCGTCGCGCTGCCCGACCAGCTCGTCGTGGAACGCGGCTCGCACCGGCTCACCTGGCACCGGAGCGGCCGGGTGGTCCGCTCCTGGGCGGTCAGCCTCGGCAAGCCCGGCCAGTCGACCCCGCTCGGCCGCACCTTCATCCTCGGCCGCACGCCCCCGCCCCAGTCGGTCTACGGCGGAGTCGACATCTTCGCCCTCGGCGCGATCCCCGACGACCCGGACGCGGTGCCGACCGGGCTGGGCGGCGCCCATATCGGACTGCACAGCTGGTACACCGACGCGACGCTCGGCAAGGACGTCACCAACGGCTGCATCCGGTTGACCCGCAGCGGCCAGCGTCAGCTCCTCGCCGAACTGCCCGCCGGCACCAGCGTCGTGGTGGTCGACCAGCTCGCCACCCCGCCACCGGCCGCCTGAGCCGGCTCACTCGCCGAGCAGCCAGCCGCTCTCCTCGGCGACCCGTACCGCGTCGGCCCGGTTGCGGGCGCCGGTCTTGCCGATCGCCGCGGAGAGGTGGTTGCGGACCGTCCCCTCGGACAGGTGCAGCGTCGCCGCCAGCTCGGCCACCGTGCCGCCGCCCCGGGCGGTCCGCAGCACCTCGGTCTCCCGCTCGGTCAGCGGGCTCGGCCCGGTGGCGAGGGTCTCCGCGGCCAGGGTCGGGTCGACCACCCGCAGGCCGGCGTGCACCCGGCGCACCGCGTCGGCGAGCTGCCGGGCCGGGGTGTCCTTGACCACGAAGCCGTTCGCGCCCGCCTCCATCGCCCGGCGCAGGTAGCCGGGCCGGCCGAAGGTGGTCACCACCAGCACCCGGCAGCCGGGCACCGCCGCCCGCAGCGCGGTGGTGGCGGCGATCCCGTCCAGGCCGGGCATCTCCACGTCGAGCAGGGCCACGTCGGGTCGGGTACGCCGAGCCTCGGGGACCACCTCGTCGCCCCGGCCCACCTCGGCGACGACCGTCAGGTCCGGCTCCAGCGACAGCAGCGCGGCCAGCGCGCCCCGGACCAGCGCCTGGTCGTCGGCGAGCAGCAGCTTGATCGGCTCGGTCATTCGCGCGTCCTCCGCACCCGGGCCCGGCCGCCACCCGCCGCAACCCGGTCGTCCATCGCGAACCCGCCGCCCATCAGGACCCCGCCGGCAGGGCGACACGCAGCAGGAAGCCGCGTCCGCCGGGGCGACGGCCAACGGTGACCGTGGCGTCCAGTCGCCGTGCCCGCTCGCGCAGCCCGACCAGCCCGTGCCCGGCCGCGCCGGGCTCACCGACCGGCCCCCGGCCGTCGTCGCGGACCTCCACGGCCGAGCCGTCCACCCGGACCTCGCACCGCCGCGCGCCGCTGTGCCGGACCACGTTCGTCACCCCCTCGCGTACCGTCCAGCCGAACAGTTCGTCCCGCTCCGCCGGCAGCGCCGGCACCGTCTCCGGCAGCTCCGCGACGATGCCCGCGGCGGCGAGCGCCGAGCGGGCGCCGGCCAGCTCCGTCGTCAGGCGCACCTCGCGGTACGCCCCGACGGTGCCCCGCACGTCCGCGAGGGCCTGCCGGGCCAGCCGCTCCACGTCGGCGATCTCGGCGGCGGCCCGGGCCGGATCCAGCTCCAGCAGCCGCCCGGCCAGCTCCGCCTTGACCGTCACCACGGTCAGCGAGTGGCCGAGGATGTCGTGCAGGTCGCGGGCGGTGCGGGCCCGCTCCTCGGCCACCGCGAGCCGGCGGATCTCCTGCTGGGCGGCCTGGAGTTCGGCGTTGCGCTGGGCCAGCCGGGTCACCCCGAACATGGCGAACGAGGCGAGCAGGACGGCGAACACCACGGTGCTCTCGGCCTCCCAGCCGGGCACCAGGGCGGCCGTGACCGGCGGGGTCACCGCGGCGAGGAGGACCACCACGACCGCCTCGCGCGTCGGCAGCAGGAACACCGCCGCCGCCGCGACGAAGACGAGTGTGGTGAGCCAGTCTCCCGAGGTGCCGGGGATGCCGGCCAGCCCGAGCCCGAGCAGCAGCGCCAGGGCCGCCCAGGCCCGGCCGCGCGGGACGCCCAGGTGCACCCGCCGACGGTTCCGCGCCCACTGGAAGACGCACACATAGCTCACGCCGAAGGCGACCAGGGTGGACGCGCCCAGCACCCGACGCCAGACCTCGGGCTGGTGCAAAGCGGTGAGCAGCGGGATGTTGAGGAAGAAGAGCCAGACGGCGGCAAGCAGCCAGCCGGTGACCCGCCAGTGGGTCCTCGGCTGGCTGCCTTCCGACGGCAGGTTCACGACGAACACGCTAACCTCCGCCCTCGGGACGGTTCAGACGCGGCTGGTGTCGCGGCGGAACAGCCGGGCCGCGCCGAGGCCGAACACCGCCGTCCAGGCGACCAGGTTGGCGACCGACGCCCAGTCCAGGCCGTCCCCGGTCAGCGGGGCCCGGGCGAGCTGGCCGACGCCGTACACCGGGGTGAACTTGGCGATCTCCTGGAAAGCGTGCGGCAGCATCTCGAGCGGGACGAAGAGCCCGCCGAACATGGCCAGGATGGCCAGGACCGGGCCCATGAACTGCATGACGTTCTCGGCCGGGGCGAGGTAGCCGACGAAGAGCCCGAAGGCGGCGAAGACCAGCGAACCCGCCCAGGCGGCGAGCCCGGAGAGCAGCCAGATGTCGGCCGGCAGGCGTACGCCGGCGACGGCACCGACCGCGAACTCGACCAGCACGCCGGCCAGGCCGAGCACCATCGCGGTGGCCACCTTGATCGCCACGTACGCGGCCGGGCGCAGCGGGGTGAGCCGGAGCTGGCGGCTCCAGCCCAGCGCCCGCTCGGTGGCGACCGCCGCTCCCGCGCTGGTGGTGGCGACCATGGCCGCGTACACGGCGAGACTGATCATGATCCAGCCGGCGACCGGGCGGCCGTTGGGCAGTGCCTCGCCGCGCTGGGGCAGCCCGAACAGCAGGAAGAAGACCGCCGGCATGACCAGCGTGAACATCAGCGTACGGCGGTTGCGCAGCACGCGGCGGATCTCGATGCCGAGCACGGCGGTGGAGAACCCGCCCAGGGCAGGCGGACGGCGGTCGACGGGCCGGGCCGGCGTGGTGGTGGTGGAGGAGGCGGCGACGGTCATCTCAGGCTCCGATGGGCTGCGCGGAATCGGCGGTCAGGGTGTCGGCGGCGCGGGTGTCGGTGGTGAGGGCGAGGAACGCGTCCTCGAGGTTGCGGGAGGTGATCTCGAGGTCCCGCGCGGCGGTGCGGGTGAGCAGGTGCCGGGCGACGGTGTCCGAGTCGTCGGTCCGCACCAGCACCGCGTCACCGCGTACCTCGACCGCCTGGACGCCGGGCAGCGCGGCGAGCGCGGCCTGGTCGGCGCCGGGGAGGGTGGCTCGGACGATCCGGCCGGCGGCCAGGTTCTTGATCTCGGCGGTGGTGCCGTCGGCGACCACCCGGCCCTGCCGGACCAGCACGATCCGGTCCGCGTACGCGTCGGCCTCGTCGAGGTAGTGGGTGGCGAAGATGATGGTCCGCCCGTTCCGGGCGTCGGCCCGGATGGCCTGCCAGAAGTCCCGCCGCCCCTCGACGTCCATCCCGGTGGTCGGCTCGTCGAGCACCATCAGGTCGGGATCCGGCAGCAGCGCCAGGGCGAAGCGCAGCCGCTGCTGCTGGCCGCCGGAGCACTTGCCCACCGGGCGGTCGGCGATGTCGGCGATGCCGGCCCGCTCCAGCACCTCCGCCACCGGACGGGGCTGCGCGTAAAAGTGCGCGGTCAGCCGTACCGTCTCGGCGACGGTGAGGTCCTTGAGCAGGCCGCCGGTCTGCATCACGGCGGCGATCCGGCCGAGCCGGATGGCGTCGGACGGCGTGCCGCCGAAGACCCGGACGGTGCCGGCGTCCGGGCGGGCCAGCCCGAGCAGCATGTCCACGGTGGTGGTCTTGCCGGCGCCGTTGGGGCCGAGGAAGGCCACCACCTCGCCCGGCTCGACGCGGAGGCTGAGCCCGTCGACGGCGGTCACCGGGCCGAAGGTCTTGGTGAGTCCGGCCAGCTCGACGGCCGGTGGGATGTCGGTCATGACAAGGATGCTCCGGGGAACGGCTGGGCCGTCCCCGGAGCGTCCGTCATCTTCCACCCGTGACATTTGTCAGGGCGGTGGACACCGGTCAGTGCGCGCCGCCCTCGCGGGCCCGGCGCGGCAGCAGGAACGCGCCGACGAAGGTGACCACCAGCAGACCCAACTCCGCGCCCAGGGTGATCTCCACGGCCGGCTGGACGCCGTGGTCGAGACCGCTGAAGAAGACCGTGCCCAGCACGGCGACGCCGAGCGCCCCGCCGAGTTGCTGGACGGCGGTGAGCGTCCCCGAGGCCGAGCCGGTCTCGGACTCCGCCACCCCGGAGAGCACGATGTCGAAGAACGGCGCCATCACCAGCCCCATGCCGAAGCCGACGGCCAGCAGGGCGGGCGCCATCCGCCACGGGCCGACCGTGCTGCCCGTCGCGGCCAGGGTGAGCAGCAGGCCGGCGACCCCCGCGACGACCACGGCGAGGCCGAGGTGGATCAGCCGCCGGCCCAGGCGCTGGGCGAGGCCGGCGCCGGCGAGCACGAAGGCGACCACCATGCCGAGCGCCTGTGGGACGCCGGCCAGCCCGGCGCGCAGCGGCGACCAGCCCAGCCCGACCTGGAGGTAGAGGCTGAAGACCAGCGAGAAACCGGTCAGTGCGGTGAAGAAGGCGAGGCCGGCGACCAGGCCGCCGGTGAACGCGCGGCGGTGGAACAGTGCCGGCACCACCAGTGGATCCCGGCCGGACCGCTCGCGCCGCACCTCGTACCAGGCGAAGAGGGCGAAGACGGCGACCGCGCCGGCCATCATGGCGAAGGTCCACGCGGGCCAGTCCCGCTCCCGGCCCTGGACCAGCGGGTAGACCAGCAGGAACGCGGCGAGCGAGACCAGCCCGACGCCGGGCAGGTCGAGCCGGCTGGCGTGGCTGGCGCGGGACTCCGGCAGGAATCGCAGCGCGCCGGCGGCGGCGAGCAGGCCGAGCGGCACGTTGATCAGGAAGATGGCCCGCCAGCCGGTCCCGGCGAGGTCGGCGTCGACCAGCCAGCCGGCGAGGATCGGGCCGCCGACCGCCGAGATCCCCATCACCGGGCCGAACGCGCCGAAGGCGGCGGCGAGCTGGTGCGGCGGGAACATTTCCTTGATCAGACCGAGGCCCTGCGGCAGTAGCAGCGCGCCGAAGAGCCCCTGCGCGACCCGGGCGCCGATCAGGGTGCCCGGGGTGCCGGACAGGGCGCACAGCGCGGAGGCGGCGGTGAAGCCGAGCACCCCGAGCAGGAACATCCGGCGGCGGCCGTACAGGTCGCCGAGGCGGCCGCCGGTGACCAGACCGACGGCCATGGCCAGGGTGTAGCCGGCGCCGAGCCACTGGATCAGGCTGGTCGACCCGCCCAGGTCGGCGCGGATCGCCGGGCCGGCGAGGTTGGTGACGAGGGCGTCGAGGAGGTCCATCACCTCGGCGGCGAGGATCACCGCCAGGGCTGCCCAGCGCCAGCGGTGACCGGTCTCCGCCGGCCCGGCGCCGTCCGGCGCGAGGGCCATGGCCTGATGCGACATCGATACTCCCAAAGACGAGCGAACGCTGTTCGTTGACGAACAATGTTCTATCAACGAACGATGTTCGCAGCAAGTACGATGTTCGGGTCCCCCCGGATCTGGAGGTCATCCGTGAGCGAACCGCCCAGCCCGCCCTGGCGTACCCGCCCCAGGACCCGCCCCGCGAAGCAGCCGCTGAGCCAGGGCGCGGTCGTCGACGCCGCGCTCGCGGTGATCAACCGGGAGGGGCTGGGCGGGCTGAGCATGCGGCGGGTGGCCCAGGAGCTGGGCACCGGCCCGGCCTCGCTCTACGCCCACGTCTCCGGCAAGGAGGAGCTGCTCGAGTTGCTCGTCGACCGGGCCAGCGCCGGCATCTCCGTACCGGCACCGGACCCCGAGCGGTGGGCGGAGCAGATCCGGGACGTGGCCCGGCAGGCGTACCGGGTCTACGCCACCCACACCAACCTGGCGCTCGCCTCGCTGGCCACCATCCCCACCGGCCCGAACTCGCTGCGCGTCACCGAGGGCATGCTCGCCATCCTGCTCGCCGGCGGCGTGCCGCCCCCGCAGGCCGCCTGGTTCCTCGACCGGCTCTTCCTCTACATCGCCGGAGACGCCTACGAGGGCGCCCTGTACGCGGAGAAGATCCGCGCGTCCGGGCAGGACCGGGCGACCTACTGGAGCCGATTCTCCGCCCAGTTGCGGAGCTACTACCTGAGCCTGCCCGCGAAGTCGTACCCGAACATCCGGCGGCACGTGGACGAACTGCTGGCCGGCGGCGGCGACGAACGCTTCGCCTTCGGCCTGGACCTGCTGATCCAGGGCGTCGCCGGGCACGTCCGGGCCGGTGACTGACCGCCGCCGGGCCGGGTAACCGCCGGGCCGGGCAACCGCGACACGGGGAGGTCACCATGGCGGCACCGACGGGACGGGTCGACACGATCGTGCTGATCCACGGGCTCTGGATGACGTCACGCAGCTGGGAGCACTGGGCCGACCGGTACCGGGCGCGGGGCTTCCGGGTGCTCACGCCGGCCTGGCCCGGCATGGAGGCCGAGGTCGAGGAGTTGCGGGCGGACCCGACGCCGATCGCCGGGCAGCGGATCGCCGACATCACCCAGCACTACGTCCGGATCGTCCGGGAGCAGCCCCGGCCGCCGATCATCATGGGGCACTCATTCGGCGGCCTGATCACGCAACTGCTGCTCGACCGGAAGCTCGGCGCCGCCGGGGTCGCCCTCCATCCCGCCCCGGTCAAGGGCGTGCTCCGGCTGCCGCTCAACACGCTGCGCTCAGCGTTCTCCATCCTGCGCAGCCCAGCGAACCGAAACCGCGCGGTGCCGTTCACCAGGGAGGACTTCCGGTTCGCCTTTGGCAACACGCTGAGCCCAGAGGACTCGGACCGGGCCTGGGAGCGGTACGCCGTACCCGGCGCCGGCCGCGTGCTGTTCGAGGCGGCGTTCGCCAACCTGGACCCGGACGCGGTCACCGAGGTGGACAAGAGGCGGGAGAACCGGCCCCCGCTGCTGCTGACGGCCGGGGGCGCCGACCACGTGGTGCCGCCGTCCGTGGTCGTGGCCAACGTCAACCTCTACCGGGGCTCGACCGCGCTGACCGGATTCCGCTGCAACCCCCACCGGTCGCACTTCGTCGGCGGCGAGCCGGGCTGGGAGGAGGAGGCCGACTACGCGCTGGAATGGGCGGTCGAGGCGGCCAACCAGTTCTCGCCGACCGTGGTCAGCGAGGCTCCCCCGCACTGAGCTCCACAACCTCGGGACGTCCCCCTGCTGGCATAGATGCCCTCGTCAGGGGTATGACCGAGCCATGAGGGCGAGCTTCCGGCTTGGCCGGATCGCGGGCGTACCGATCGGGGTCAACTGGAGCGTCCTGGTCATCTTCGTGCTGATCGCCTGGGCGCTGGCGGCCAGTCTGTTCCCCCGCTCCTACCCCGGCCATTCGGCCTTCGCGTACTGGGTGGCGGGGCTGGCCGCGGCGGTGGTCTTCTTCCTCGGCCTGCTCGCGCACGAGGTGTCCCACTCGGTGATCGCCAAGCGCAACGGGATCGAGGTCGAGGACATCACGCTCTGGCTCTTCGGCGGGGTGTCCAAGCTGAAGGGCGAGGCCCGGGACCCCGGTGCCGAGCTGCGGATCGCCGGGATCGGGCCGCTGGTCAGCCTGCTGCTCGGCATCTTCTTCGGCGTGATCGCGTTGCTCGTCTCGCTCGCCACCGGGCGCGGCCTGCTGGTCGGCGCGCTGTCCTGGCTGGCCGGCATCAACGTGCTGCTGGCGATCTTCAACGTGCTGCCGGCCGCGCCGCTGGACGGCGGACGGCTGTTGCGTGCGGTGGTGTGGCGGGCCACCGGCGACCGGACGAAGGCATCGGTGGTGGCCGCCCGGGCCGGCTGGGGGCTCGGCATCGTGCTGATCGCGGTCGGGATCTGGCAGTTCTTCCGGGGCGCCGGGGTGGGCGGACTCTGGCTGGCGCTGATCGGCTGGTTCCTGATCGGGGCCGCCGGAGCAGAGGAGCGCCAGGCCCGGATGGGCAGCGCCCTGCGCGGGGTACGCGTCGCCGACGTGATGACCCCGCAACCGCAGACCGCCTCCGGGGAGATGACCGTCGCCGACTTCGTGGACCACTACCTCTTCGCGTACCGGCACTCGGCGCTGCCGCTGACCGAGGACGGCCACCCGGTCGGCCTGGTGACCCTCGACCGGGTCCGGGGCATCCCGGCCGACCGCCGCGAGTCGACCACCCTGGGCGAGGTGTCCTGCCGGGCCGGGGAACTGGTGCTCGCCTCCCCGGACGAGCAGCTCACCGACCTGCTCCCCCGGCTCAACCAGTGCGCCGACGGCCGGGCCCTGGTGGTGTCCGACCAGCGGCTGGTCGGCATCGTCTCGCCCAGCGACATCAGCCGGGCCGTGCAGCGCGGCAGCATGCGCGAGCAGACGACCGGTGGGCGCACCGGCTGAAACCGGCGCTGGAGACCGTCGGGCGGTCAGCCCGGGCCCAGCTGGCCAGGACCTCAGGCGAGCCGATAGCCGACGCCGGGCGTCGTCGTGATGACCGGCGGTTCGCCGAGTTTGCGGCGTAGCCGCCCGATTGTCACCGTAACCGTGTTGGTGAACGGGTCGGCGTGCTCGTCCCAGACCTGCTCCAGCAGTTGCTCGGCGCTGAGGAAGCCAGGGCTCGCCGACATCAGCGCGTGCAGCAGAGCGAACTCCTTCACCGAGAGATCGAGTTGCCGGCCGTTGCGGGCGGCGGTCCGGCGTACCGGGTCGAGCTCGATCCCGGCCGCGCGCAGGATCCGCGGACGCGCGTCCGGCTTGCGGCGGGCGAGTGCCTGGATGCGCAGGATCAGCTCCGGAAAGTGGAACGGCTTGGCGAGATAGTCGTCCGCGCCGAGCGCCAGACCACTGACCCGGTCGCCGGGAGTTCCGGCCGCGGTCAGCATCAGCACCATCGGCCGGTCCGGCCGTTCGGTGATCATCTGGCACAGCACGTCGCCGGGCAGACCGGGCAGATCGCGGTCCAGGACCACCACGTGGTAGGCCGCGAGGTCGAGCTTGGCGGCGGCGGACAACCCGTCGTACGCGAGGTCGACGGCCATCCCCTGATCGCGCAGGCCCTCGGCGACCACCTCGGCCAGCGACCGCGCGTCCTCGACGACCAGGATTCTCATGCCGTCGCCGGGACGGGAAGCGCGACGAACGGCAGCGCGATCGAGACCTGCAGGCCGCCCTGCGGCCGAGCGCGCAGGTCGAGCCGTCCGCCGTGGGCCGCGGCGATCGCCGCCACGATGGACAGCCCAAGCCCGGCTCCGTGCTCGGACCCGGTGCGGTCGGCGCCGAGCCGCTGGAACGGCTGCGCCAGCCGGTCCACGTCCCGCTGGTCGAGCACGCCCCCGCCGGTCTGCACGACCAGCCGGACCGCTACGCCCTCCCGCGAGGTCGCCACGCGGACCCAGCCGCCCGCCTCGTTGTGCGTCACGGCGTTGTCCACGACGTTCTCCACCAACCGGGACAGCAGCGCGGCATCTCCCCGGGTGGTGCCCACGCCGCGCGGCAGGTCCCCGGTCACGCTCAGCTGTTTCGCACTGATCTCAGTGGCCCGGTCGGCCAGCGCCTGCACGACCAGTTCGGCCACGTCGACGTGAGCCGAGTCGCAAGGTGTGCCGTGCTGCGCCCGGGCCAGCACCAGCAGGCCGTCGAGCAGCCGATCCATCCGATCCACCTGCGTACGCAGCCGGTCCGCCAACGCAACGGTCTGCCCCGCCGCGTCGGGCTTGGCGACCGCGACGTCCAGCGACGCCCGGATCGTCGCCAACGGCGTACGCAGCTCGTGCGAGGCGTTGGCGGCGAACCTACGTTGCGCGGCGAACGACGTCTCCAGCCGTTCCAGCAGCCCGTCGATGGTGTCGGCCAGGTCCTTCACCTCGTCCGTCGGGCCGCTGACGGCCAGCCGCTGGTCGAGATTGTCGGCCGAGATGCGCCGGGTCGCCGCGGTGATCAACCGCAGCGGGCGCAACACCCGCCGGGCCAACGCCCGGCCGACCAGCAAGGAGACCGCAGCCAGCACGACCAGCGCCAGCAGCGAGCCGACGAGCATCTGCCGGGAGTGCTGCGCGTTCACCTCGGCCAACTGGGCTTGCAGGTCGTGGATGCGCTGCCGGGCCTCGGTCAGGCTGCCGTCGGCGGTCGGCTGTTGGCCGGGTACGGGCGCGACGCTGGTCACCTTGCCGCCGGAGAACAGGTAGGCCAGGACCAGCAGCCCGATACCGGACATCAGGAACACGACGCCGTACAAGAGCGTGAATCGCAGTCCCACTGTCCCGCTGCGTAGCCTGACCATGGCACCAGCATGCCCGGCCGCGCCTAACAGCGGTATGACGGACGCGGTTCGGGCCGGGTTAGGCCCGCGCCCGTACAACCAGGGCATGTTGCGCAGAGAACTCCTCCACCGGGAGTGGAGGTCCTTCCGTCGCCCCGGCCGGCTGATCGCCCTGGCCGCCGCTGCCCTCGCCGTGATCGCCCTCGGCCTGCTCGCCGCCCTGGGCAACCACTCGTCCTGTGCGGGGCCGTGCCCCACCACGCCGACCGCCGCGGACGGTTCCGTCGTCAGCGACCGGTTCTGGTTCCTCCACCGCGACCTCGGTCGCGACGGGGCCATCACCGTACGGATGACCTCGATGACCGGCACGATCACCTATCCGCCGCCCGACCACGACCAGATCGTCTCCGGCCTGGTGCCGTGGGCGAAGGCCGGGATCATCGTCAAGGACGGCCTCCGGCAGGGCTCCGCCTACGCGGCGCTCATGATGACCGGCAGTCACGGCGTACGGATGCAGTACGACTACCGGCACGACATCGCCGGAAGCACCGGCACCGTTTCGCCGCAGTCCCCGCGGTGGCTACGCCTGACCCGGTCCGGCGACACCATCACGGGCGCCGAGTCGGCCGACGGCCAGCAGTGGCACACCGTCGGGACGGCGACGCTGAGCGGCCTTCCGAACACCGTGCAGGTCGGGATCTTCGCCACCTCCCCGGGCGACCTCACGTTGCGCCGGGTCGGCCTGGGCGGCGCCGTCGAGGAGGCCCGCTTCACGCAGGCCACCGGGGTCTTCGACCAGGTCAGCCTGGCGGGTGCGGCCAGCGGCGGGTGGCGCAGCGAGGCGGTCGGCGAGATGAACCACACCGACTGGGAGAAGTACCACAACGCGTCCGGCGCGGTCGAGAAGGGCGGTGCGTTCACGGTGAGCGGGACCGGCGACATCGGCCCGGGCAGCGGCGAGGGCGCCCGCACCGCCGAGAGCACGCTACCCGGTCTGGTGATCGCGCTGATCATCGTGCTCGTCGTCGCCGCCCGATTCGGTGCCCGGCCAGGCTCGCCGCCGTCGACCGGCCGGGTCGTGGCCGCCGGAGCGGTCGTCGTCGGCGCCGCGAGTCTCGTCACCGGGCTCGTCGCCGTCGGCGTGGTCCTGCCGGCCGGCACCGCGATCCTGCGCGGCAACGGCATCCCCGTACAGCCGATCTCCCTACTGACCGGTGCGCGGGTCGTCGTCGGGGTCGCGGCAGCGCTCGCGCTCTGCGGCATGCTCGCCTACGGACTCGGCGTCCTGCTGCGGCGCCGCTGGGCAGCCGTCCTCGCCGCACTGGCCCTCGTCGCCCTGCCCTACGCGGCGACCGCGGTCCCGCTGCTACCCGACGCCGTGTCGCAATGGCTGCTGCGGCTCACCCCGGCCGCGGGCTTCGCCGTCCAGCAGACGGTGGTGGAGTATCCCCAGGTGCTCGCCCACTACGCGCCGTCCGCCGGGTACTACCCGCTCCCCGGCTGGGCCGGCTTCGCGGTGCTGTGCGCGCATGCGCTGGCCGTGCTGTGGCCGGCCGTGGGCCGTCAGCCGCCCGGCCAGGCGACGGACTGGCGATAGCGCGGGTGGGAGGCTCGCCGTCACCGGGGGCCGCGCGGGAAGTAGCGGTCGAGCTCGTCGGTGCGGAACTTCCCGGCCGGGTCGAGATCGGCCAGCAGCGCACGGAAGTCGTCGTACCTGGGGTAGTCGGCGGCCGGGTTCCGGACGAAGAGCTTGCCCCAGTGCGGGCGCGGGGCGAAGGGCGCCAACCGCTCCTCCAACTCGGCGAGCACCGGGGCCACCCGCGCCGCGTCACCGATCCAGGTGAAGTGGATCGCCAGGCTGTCCCGGTCGTGGTTCGGGCTGAGCCACAACCCGTCCGCGGCGACCGTACGCAGCTCGCAGACCTGGAGCACGGCGGCGATCCGCTCGGCGGCCGGGTCGAGCGCGGCGAGCGCCGCGGCGGCCGAGCCGCGGGGCAGGTGCCACTCCGACTGGAGTTCGTCACCGCTGCTCGGGGTGAAGCCGAGCCGGAAGTGCGGCAGCCGCTCGTGCCACGGCCCGGGCGCACCGAACTGGGCGGTGCAGTGCTCCGCCGGCATGCCGGGCACCGGGTGGCAGGGCGCATCGGCGGCGATGGTGTCCAGCCAGTCCGCCGGGGGTGGCGGCGCGTCGGCCCGCTGTTTGAGCCACACCTGGTCCAGCCGGGACGAGCGCCAGCCGGTGAACACGCTCACGCTGTACGCCGCGTCGCAGGCGGCGTCGAGCGCCGCGCGGGGCAGGCCGAGCCGGACGTACTGGCGGATCTGGAAGGCGGGCACCACGTCCAGGGTGAGCCGGGTGACCACGCCCAGCGCGCCGAGGTTGACCACCATCCCGGCGAACCTCGGGTCCGCGCGGTCCACGGTGAGCAGGTCGCCGTCGGCGGTGACCAACTCCAGGGCGGCCACGGCGGTGGCGAGGTTGCCGTGGGCGGCACCCGAGCCGTGGGTGGCGGTGGCGACCGCGCCGGCCACCGAGATGTGCGGCAGCGAAGCGAGGTTGGCCAGCGCGTAACCCTTGGCGTGCAGGCGGGTGGCGAGGTCGCCGTAGCGCAGGCCGGCGGGGACGGTGGCCGTGCCGCGGTCGCGGTCCAGCACGACGGTGGGCGGCAGCCCGGCCAGCGAGACCAGTTCGCCGGTGGTGTCACCGAGCCGGTTGAAGGTGTGCCCGGTGCCCACCGCCCGCACCCGGTCGGCCCTGGCCACCAGCCGGCGCAGTTCGTCCAGGCTGGACGGCCGGTGGCGGGCCCGGGCGGCGTACCGCACGTTGCCCGCCCAGTTGCGGCCGGCGTCGCTCACGCGGTGGTCTCCCGGTCGGTGGTGGGTTCCTCGGCGAGGGCAGCGTGGAGCGCGCCGAGCGCGGCGTCGACCTGGCCCATGTCGTACCCGCGCAGCCCGACCGGGATGCCGGCGGCCCGGGCCTGCTCGATCTCCGCGCGGACGGCCCGCCGCTCGGCCGGGCCGCCCCGGGCCAGCGCGTCCTGGGCGCGGCCCACCAGCTCGTCGACCGGCGCCGTCCCGTAGCCGCGCAGGGCGACGGTGAACGCGATCTCCGTCCCGGGGAGCTGGGTGGCCACCGGGGTACGGGCGTCGGTGAACCGGCCATCGGAGTACCGGGTCAGCGCCGCCGCGACCTCGTCCGGGCTCTCGCGTACCTGGGTGAGGTGGAGGAGCTCGACGGCGGGCCGACCGTCGCGCGGGTGCCGCGCGGTGGTCCGCAGACCCAGGCCGACGGCGGGCACCCCGACCAGCCTCCCCCGGTCGTCGAGAGCGAGCCCATCGAAGTACTCCCAGCGGTACGTCCCGCGCAGGCCCGGGCGGCGCACGTCCAGCCCGTCCGGCCCGATGACGAAGCGGAACGGCCGCACCGCGCCGACCAGCGCCGCGCCGCCGACCACGACGACCCCGAGTGCCGCCAGCATCCGCAGCAGCCAGCCCTCACCGGCGACGAGCACCATCACCCCGCCGAACACGCAGACGATGGCCAGCGGCAGTGTCCCCCGGCTGCGGTGCAGTTCCATGTCGTACCCCCGATCCGACGCCGTCGTCCGGGTGCATTTTCCGCCCACCTGTCAAGGCACGGTTGATCCGGCCCGGACGGGGAACCCGGTGCCGATGACCAGCCACCGCGACCCTGCCCCCATCCGCCGCCCGGAGGTGCGCCCGGCCGCGGCGAAGCTCGACCCGACCGGCGTGGGCCCCGGCCCGCTCGGCGCCGCACCGAATGGGCATCCGGTGCCGGCGCCGATCCCGGAGCCCGAGCCGGAGCCGCCGGGGCCCGGCCCGGCGCCTCGAACGGCCGCCGGGCGGGCGTGGCCGATCGTCAGAGCTGCGGCATGACCTCGGCGGCGACCAGCTCCAGGTGGTCCAGGTCGGTCAGGTCGAGCACCTGGAGGTAGACCCGCTGGCTGCCGATCCCGGCGTACCGGCCGAGCTTGTCGACGATCTCGGCGGGCGTGCCGGCGAGGCCGTTCGCGCGCAGCTCGGCGGGCTGCCGGCCGATCGCCGCCGCCCGGCGGGCCACTTCCGCCTCGTCCCGCCCGCAGCAGAGCACCAGGGCGTTGGACCAGACCAAGGTGGACGGATCCCGGTCGACCTCGGCGCAGGCGTCCCGCACCCGCTGGAACTGGGCCGCCGAGTCCGCGAGCGAGGCGAACGGCAGGTTGAACTCGTCGGCGTACCGGGCGGCGAGGCGGGGCGTGCGCTTCGGCCCCTTCCCGCCGAGCAGGATGGGCGGCCGGGGCTGCTGCACCGGCTTGGGCAGCGCGGGCGAGTCGCTCACCGGGTAGTACTTGCCGGGGTGGTCGAAGGTCCGGCCGGCCGGGGTCTCCCAGAGCCCGGTGATGACGGCGAGCTGCTCCTCCAGCCGGTCGAAGCGCTCCCCGACCGGCGGGAACGGGATGCCGTACGCGGTGTGCTCGTCGGCGTACCAGCCGGTGCCGATGCCCAGCTCGACTCGGCCGCCGCTCATCTGGTCGACCTGCGCCACGGTGATGGCGAGCGGGCCGGGGAGCCGGAAGGTGGCCGCGGTCATCAGCGTGCCCAGCCGGATCCGGGTGGTGTCCCGGGCCAGGCCGGCGAGGGTGGTCCAGGCGTCGGTCGGACCCGGCTCACCGGTCACCGAGCCCATCTTCAGGTAGTGGTCGGAGCGGAAGAACGCGCCGAAGCCCGTCTCCTCCGCACAGCGGGCCACGGCGAGCAGCTGGTCGTAGCTGGCGCCCTGCTGGGGTTCGGTGAAGATCCGCAGTTCCATGGCCCGAGCATATTGAGCCGCCGGGCCCGGCCGAGGGGGAAGGAGGTGACCTGCCCACGCCTGGGCAACCTGCTTGTATTCCTTGACAGGCATATAACTGATGAGGCATGTTGGGGCAGTGTCCGTCGACGCCTTCGCCGTCCTGGCCGAGCCCACCCGACGCCGCATCCTCGACCGGCTGCGCCGCACCGAGAGCAGCGTCGGTGACCTGGTGGACGAGCTGGGGATGAGCCAGCCGGCCGTCTCCAAGCACCTCAAGGTGCTCCGCGAGGCCGGCCTCGTCACCTGCCGCACCGCGGCCCAGCAGCGGATCTACCGGATCGACCCGAGCCCACTGCGCGCCGTGGACGACTGGCTCGGGCCGTACCGGCGGATGTGGGCGGACCACCTCGACGCCCTGGAGCGCCACCTCGACAGTCAGGAGTGACCATGGAGCGTGACAACTTCCGGCCCGGCCCGCTCGCCGAGGTCGCCCGCGTACCGGCCGGTGACCGGTGGGACCTGGTGTTCGTCCGGGACCTGCGGCACCCGCCGGAGAAGGTGTGGGCCGCGCTGACCGAGCCGGACCAGCTCGCCCAGTGGGCGCCCTTCCTCGCCAGCCGCGACCTCGGCACGCCCGGCGGGGCCACGCTCAGGATGGTCGACGGCGATCGGACCGTCGAGGCGCCGGCCACCGTGGTCCGCGCCGAGCGCCCGTCGCTGCTGGAGTACACCTGGGGCGACGACCTGCTGCGCTGGGAGCTGGCCCCGGCGGGCCCGGGCACCCGGTTGACCCTGCGGCACCGGATCGAGCAGGCCGACCAGGCCCCGATCATGGCCGCCGGCTGGCACCTCTGCCTGGACGTGGCCGGCCACCTGCTCGACGGCGACCCGGTCGGCCCGATCCGCGGCGGCGAGGCGCTGGACTTCGGCTGGGCACGGCTGCGCGACGCGTACGCCGAGCGGCTGGACTCCTGACGCGGACGCCGTGGGGCGGCGGAGCGCCACCCCCACGGCCGGCTGATTCAGCGCGCGGTGGCCGGGACGTCCGGCAGGGTGATCGCGGTGGCCGCCTTGCGGATCGGCTCGGTGACCCGGCGGATCATCCCCTCCCGGCCCGGCAGGTGCGGCATGAGCCGCAGCATCAGCGTCTGGAACCGGATCTGCGCGGCCGAGCCGAGCACCATGCCCTTCAGGTTGCGCTCGGCGAGTTGCTGGTTCGCCGCCACGAACGGGCGCATCCGCCGCTCGTACGCGGCGAACCCGGCAGCCGGGTCGCCGGCCGCCTCGGCCAGCGACGCGGCCAGCACGTACGCGCCGACCAGGCTCAGGCTGGTGCCCTGCCCGGAGGCCGGCGAGGCACCGTAGGCGGCGTCGCCGAGCAGCCCGACCCGCCCGGTCGACCAGCCGTCCATCCGCACCTGGCTCATCGCGTCGAAGTAGAAGTCGGGCGCGTCCGCCATCGCGGCGAGCAACTCCGGCACCCGCCAGCCGGCCCCGGCGTAGGCCCGGGCCAGTGCCGCCTGCTGCCCGGCGACGTCCCGGCGGTCGGGCTCCTCGGCCGGCGAGGGGAAGAGGAAGAGGGCCCGCGCGTCCGGGGCGCCGGCGGTCCGGTAGACGCCGACCGTGCGCCCCGGGGCGGGGTGCATCAGCTCGACCCGCTCCTCGCCGTACTCGGCCGGCACCGTGAAGATCGCGATGTGGTGCCCGAGCGGGCGCAGGTATGCCGAGCCGGGGCCGAAGGCCAGCCGCCGCACCGTCGAGTGCAGCCCGTCGGCGCCGATCACCAGGTCGAAGCGGCGGCTCGGTGCCCGCTCGAAGGCGACCTCCACCCCGTCGGCCCGCTGGTCCAGCGCGACGATCGAGTCGTCGAAGAGGTAGTCCACGTCGCGGGTGGCGTCGACCAGGATGCGAGCCAGGTCGCCGCGCATGACCTCGACGTCGTCCCCCTCCCGGCCGCCGAAGAGCGCGGCGTCCATGGTGGCGAGCTGTCGGCCCGACGAGTCCACGAAGCGGGCCTGCCGCATGCCGGTGTCGTGCCGCCGCACCTCGTCCCCCAGGCCCATCCGGTCGACGACCGCCAGGGCCGCGCCCCGGATGTCCACCTTGTAGCCCCCGGCGCGGAGCGCCGGGGCGCGCTCGACGACGGTCGGACGGAAGCCGTGACGGCGCAGCCACCAGGCCAGAGCAGGGCCGGCGACACCGGCGCCGGAGATCAGCACATCGGTCATGCCGATGACTGTACAAGCGTGTTAGACAATTGTCCAAGACGCTTGTTCAAAAAATCCGCTACCCTGTCGGCATGGGAAATCGGGAGGACCTGCTCGCCGGCGCCAAGCGCTGCCTGATCGAGAAGGGATACACGGGCACCACGGCCCGGGACGTCGCCACCGCAGCCGGCACCAGCCTGGCCGCCATCGGCTACCACTTCCGCACCACGAAGGCCCTGCTCAACGAGGCCCTGATCGAGGCGATGGCGGAATGGGGTGAGGAGCTGGGCCGAGCCCTCGCCGAGGACGCCGACGCGACGGCCACGCCCGAGCAGCGGTTCGAGGCGACCTGGGAGCGGATCATCGAGTCCTTCGCCCGGCTGCGCCCGCTCTGGGCCATCCAGTTCGAGCTGATCGCGCAGATGGACCGCGTACCGGAGCTGCGGGCGGCGTTCGCCACCGCCAACCGCCAGGCCCGGATCGGCCTCGCCGAGGTCTTCCACCGGGTCGACCCGGCCGCCGACGAGCCGACCGCGCTCGCGCTCGGCGCCTTCCACCAGGCGCTGCTCGGCGGCCTGGCCGCCCAGTGCCTGGTCGACCCGGAGGCGGCGCCGTCGGCGGCGGAGCTGACCCGGGCGCTGCGGATCGTCGCCGACGAGTTCCGCGCCGGTCAGGGCTGACCGAGGCCGGCCTCCCGGGCCCGGACGATGGCCTGACCACGGTCGGCCACCTGGAGCTTGGCGAGCACGTTGGACAGGTGGTTGCGGACGGTCTTCGGGCTGAGCGTCAGCCGGCGGGCGATGACCACGTTGCTCAACCCCTGGGCGACCAGGTCGAGCACCTCGCGCTCCCGGTCGGTCAGCTCGGGGAAGGGCGCGGCCCCGGACGCCCGGGCCCCGGACAGGTAGCTCACCGCCCGGCTCGCGATCACCGGGCCGAGCAGCACCTCGCCGTTGGCGACCGCCCGGACCGCCCGCTCCACCTCGGCCGGCGCCGCACCCTTGAGCAGGTAGCCCCGGGCACCCGCGCGCAGCGCCGCGAAGACCCAGTCGTCGTCGTCCAGCATGGTCACCACCAGCACCCCGATACCCGGGTGCCGGGTGACGATCTCCCGGGTGGCCGCCACCCCGGACCGGCCGCCCAGGTGCAGGTCCATGATGATCACGTCCGGCCGCTGCTGGTCGGCGACGCGGAGCGCGCCGTCCGCGTCGGCGGCCTCGCCGACCACCGCCAGCCCGGCCGTCGAGGCGAGCAGCGCGGTCATGCCCAGCCGGAACACCGGGTGGTCGTCCACCACCGCGACCCGGATCGTCTCCCCGCTCACGGCCCCACCACCGCCGGCCGCACCGGGCCCGGCCCGGCCGCCTCCGCGCCGGCAGCGGACCACGCCGGTTCCCCGGAGACGGCGGGGTCGGGCCGCGCGGCGTCCGCCGTCGGCAGCGCCCGATCCGACTCGTACGCCGACAGCCGTGCGGCCGGCACCCGGACGAGCACGCTGGTGCCGCCGCCCTCCCCCGGCGCCACGACGCAGACGCCGCCGATCCCCTCGGCCCGTTCCCGCATCGAGCGCATCCCGATCCCGTCCGGCGTCCCCGGTGCCACGCCCCGTCCCTCGTCCTCGACCCGAACGGTGAGCCCGGCGTCGTCCCGGTCGACGCGCACCCGGCAGCTCGCCGCGCCGGAGTGCCGGTGCACGTTGCGGACCGCCTCGGAGACGATGCCGTAGATCGCGGTCGCCACCGGCTCGGGCAGCGGCAGCGGCGCGGCCAGCACCCCGACGGCCAGCCCCGATCCCTCGTACCGCTGGGCCAGCTCGTGCAGCGCCGGGGCGAGGCCGCGCTCGCCCAGCACCGGCGGCAGCAGCCCCCGGGCCAGGTCCCGCACGTGCTCGACGCGCTGGTCGACCTCGTCGCGCAGCCGGTCCAGCAACCGCCCGGCCGCCTCGGGATCCACGGTGAGCAGGTTACGGGTCGCCTGCAGGCCCAACGCCACCCCGGCCAGCGCCGGCCCGAGCCCGTCGTGCAGGTCGCGCCGCAGCTTGCGGCGTTCCTCCTCACGCGCCTCGGCCAGCCGGGCCCGCGAGGCGGCCAGCGCCCGGCTGGTGGCGGCCAGGCTGGCCGCCGAAGCGACCACCGGCACCAGGTCGACCAGGGCCGAGCGCGTACGCCCGTCCAGCCGCTCCCCCGCCCGGGCCCACGCCACCAGCCGGCCGATCTCGGTGCCGCCCCGGCGTAACGGCAGCACCAACGGCGCGCCGACCGGCCCCGGGGACGCCCCGTGCGCGGTGTACGGCTCCGGAGCGTCCACCTCGATCGCGCAGGCGCCGAGACGGAGCAGGTCGGTCAGGCTCTGCGCCACCCCGGTCAGCACGTCCGCCGGGTCCGCGGAGGCGCTGATCCGGTGCCCGACGCCGCGTACCACGCCGAGCGGCTCCACCGCCTCGCCGTGGATCAGCCGGTCGACGCCGCGCTGCACCCGGGCCCGGGCGGGCTGCATGCCCACCGCCACCAGCGCGGTGACCAGCACCCCCGGCACCGCGGGACTGGCCGGCAGCAGCGCGTCGAGCAAGCTCACCCCCACCACGTACGCGGTCACCAGCAGGAAGGTGAGCAGAAACCAGACCAGGGTGCGGCGGACCGCGATCTCGATCCCCCACAGCCGCTGCCGGAGCACCACGGCCAGCACCGCGGCCGGGAAGAATGCCTGGGAGGCGAGCATGGCGGTCGGGGCGAGCCAGTCCGGGACGTACCCGGCCCAGCCGGGGAAGCCCAGCGGGGCGAAGCTCACCGCGAGCAGCCCGGTGCCGACGGCCAGCCAGCCCAGCCCGACCCGCTCGGCCGGCGGTCCGGTACGCCATCGGCGTAGCAGGCCGGCGGCGGCGACCAGCCCGAGCAGCGGCACCGCCCGGAACAGCAGCAGGTCCCCGGTGTCCACGACGTCCGCCCAGCCGGGCACGCCGAGCGGCAGCGCGCCCGAGGGCCGGCCCGGCCGGCCCGGCCAGGTCAGGTGGAACAGCTCGATCCCGGCGGTCACCAGGGCGCCGGCGGCCACCGCGACCCGGGCCGGGACGGGCAGCCGCCCCTCCCGGACCAGCCAGGGCACCACCGTGATGAGCGAGAGCATCCCGGGCACCCAGGCCCAGTCACGGGCCGAGGTGAGCAGCACCGGGGCGGGCAGCCCGGGCCGTACCGCGAGCAGGTCCACGTACTGCGCGCTCAGCGCGGACAGGCCGCCACCCACTCCGGTCGCGGCGAGCAGCCAGGCGACCGGGTGCCCGCGCCGCAGCAGCACCAGCCAGGCGACCGTGCCGTAGACCGCGCAGTCGGTGAAGTCGACCAGGAAGAAGAGCTGGGACAGGCCCCACGGCCGGCGGGCGAGGACCCAGCAGACGGCCGTACCGGTGAGCAGGAGCGCGCAGCCGACGGCGACCAGCCGGGCGGCGACCGGGTGACGCCGGTCGCCGCCCGGTGGTGCCGTCGTCGGCTCGGCGGGCATGGGCTGATCCTGACAGCCGCCGGGTCAGTTGCCGAGACCCCGACGCTCCAGCGCGAATGTCAGTCCGGCGACAGTGGCCCAGAGCGCCGCCGGGGCCAGCGCCAGATACTGCAGCGGCACCGCCTGGGTGAGCACCACCAGCAGGGCCATCAGCAGGCTGAACACCGCCAGCCAGCGGCTCACCGACCGGCGGCGCAGCCCGGCGACGGCCACCGCCCCGGTGCTGAGTCCGACCCCGGCCCAGACCCACGGGAAGGTGTTGTAGCCGACGGCCAGCGCCGCGACCGTGTCGACGTCGGTCTCGGACAGGTGCCGCAGGTCCCAGTAGAGCTCGGTGGACACCCCGCCGCCGACCAGCAGCAGCGCCGCGGTGAGCAGCAGGCCGGCGGCCGCCACGTCGGGCAGCAGGCTGCCGGCCGGCTCCCGGGCCGCCAGCCGCCGCCGCAGTCCGGCCGCGAACACCGCCAGGCACCCGGCGGCCAGCACGGACAGCACCTGGAAGACCCAGACGTACGCCTCCTTGCCGTCCATCGAGGCCACGAAGCGCGCGTTGTCGGCGAACAGCGACATGTCCGCGTTGGCAAACTGTGGACCGAACTGGAAGATCGCGATGCCGGTGAGGCCGGCGACGACCCCGGCGACCGCCCAGCCGCGGCGGGGACGGTCGGTGACGGTCGGGGCGGCGGTGGCGTCGAGCGTGGCGCTGGTCATGATTCCTCCTCAGATCAGGGGCACGGCGGATCGCCGCAGGCGAAGCGTGGCCCGCCCGGCGTCCCGGGCGCATGGGGCGCGGCGTCCCGACCGTCCGGGCGGTTCCGCCCCCGGTCCGGGACACCACCGGCGTCCCGGACGGTCGGTACCGGTGTCCCTGGCGAACGGGACGGCGCACCCGCCACGGTGGAACCGCCACACCGACGAGGAGGCCGCCATGGAGCACCGCCACGACCTGCTGACCGCCGTACGCGCGCTGGCGCCGGAGCTGACCGCCCGGGCCGAGGAGATCGAGCAGGCCCGAGAGCTGCCCGCCGACCTGCTCGATCGGCTCCGCGCGGCCGGCTGCTTCCGGATGTTCGTGCCCCGCAGCCACGGTGGCTACGAGGTGGACCTGCGCACCGGGATGGCGGTGCTGGAGACCCTGGCGCGGGCGGACGGCTCGACCGGTTGGACCGTGATGATCGGCGCGGAGAGCCCGCACCTGCTCGCCATGCTCCCCCGCGACCGGTTCGACAAGCTCTACGCCGCCGGCCCGGACGTGGTGGTGGCCGGCGGTTTCGCCGCACAGGGCCGAGCCGAGCTGGCCGACGGCGGGTTCCAGGTGAGCGGGCGCTGGGGGTTCGCCAGCGGCTGCCGGCACGCCGACTGGATCTTCGGCAACTGCCTGGTCACCGCGGACGGCCAGCCGCTGCCCGGGGCGGACGGGCAGCCGCCGGAGACCCGTTCGATGCTCTTCGCGGCCGACCGGGTGACCGTGGTGGACACCTGGCACGTGCTCGGCCTGCGTGGCACCGGCAGCCACGACGTGCTGGTCGAGTCGGCGTTCTGTCCGGCGGAGGAGAGCTTCGACCTGTTCACCGGCACGCCGTGTGTACCTGGGCCGGGGTTCGTGGCGCCGCTGGTGCATTTCGTGCTGCACCTGGGTGCGGTCGCGGTCGGCATCGCGCAGGGCGCACTGGACGAGATGACCGCGCTGCTCGGCGACGGGCGGCAGCGCCTTTACGCCCGGCAGCCGCTCGCCGACTCGCCCGCGTTCCGGGTCCAGCTCGGTCGGGCCGACCTGAACGTCCGCGCCGCGCGGGCCCTGCTCGCCGCGCTCGCCGACGAACTCTGGGCGGCCTGCGCCGAGGACCCGGGACGGATCGCCGCCCTGCACCCGACCATCTCCGCCTCGCTGCCCTGGGTGACCGAGCAGGCGGTCGCCGCCGTGGACACCTGCTACCGGGCGGCCGGCGGCGGTGCGGCCCGGGACTCCTCGCCGATCCAGCGCCGGTTCCGGGACATCCACACGTTCGCGCAGCACGCCGCAGCCGCCGAGGGCTGGCTGGGCAACAACGGGGCGCAGCTGCTGGGCCGGCCGGTGGCGCTGGCGTACTGACCTGACCGGGCCGGTGGGTGGAGGGGTCCCCCGGCCCAGGGGCCGGCGTGCATAGGGGTCCGCCGGCCCGCGCGGGGCCGGCCGCCGAGGGGCTCGGCGGCCGACCCCGACGCGTCAGCCGAGTTTCGGCGCGTAGGCCGAAACGCTGGGCCGGCTCGTCAGACGTACGGCCGGGTGGCGTACGCCGCCCGCAGCGCGGCCAACCCGGCGTCCTTCGGGGTGAGGGTGCCCCAGCCCGAGTTGAAGTAGTTGGTGCGCACGATCCGCGGGCTCCGCTCGGCGTTGAGCTGGGCGATGGCCGCCGGCACCGTGGCGATCCAGGCGGCCTGATTGGGGAACTCGGCCACCCGTACCCCCCACTCCGCGATGAGCACCGGACGGGAGAGCGCCACCGGGCCGAGATCGGCCACCGCCCAGTCCTTCGTGCGCCGGAACCGGCCCAGGGCGGTGTCGCTCGGGTCGGTGGCGTAGACGTTCCAATGCAGGAAGTCCAGCTTCGCCATCAGCGACTCCGGGTGGGTACGCCGGTAGGCGGCCCGGTCGAAGCCGCCCGAGCCGACCGAGAAGGTGGTGCCGGCGGGCAGCGTGCGAGCCTTGAACCAGTTCACGATGTAGGTCATCGCCTGCACGGCCCGGGCGTCCGAGTTGGCCCAGTCGTACGCCACCCCCGATTCGGTGGTGCCGAACTCGTGGTCGGTGTCCAGCTCGGAGGCGAGTTGGATGTTGACCGGGAAGCCCAGGGTCCGATACTGCGACAGCGCCCTCGCGAAGAGCCCGTCGCAGAGGCCGGCGAGCACCTGCCCGTACCCGTACGCCTTCGGCCAGGTGGTCCCCGGGCGCTGCTGGATGGTCATCGCCGGGGCCGGGACGGTGTAGCTGGCCCCGTCCACGGTGAAGGTCTGCGGTCCGATGCTGGTTGCGCCGTAGTACTTCAGTTCGAGCACCATGTTGACCGCGATCCCCTTGCGGCCGAGGGTGGTCAGCCACGACTGGTTGTATCCGGGGAAGGTGTAGCCGTCGGCGAAGCTGCGGTACTGGGTGAGGGAACGGAAGTTGCCGCCGGCCAGGTCGGCCGTCGGGTCGGCGTTCCCGGCGAGGTAGTAGCCGCCCAGCACCGGCAGGGCGACGGTGTAGCTGGCGGTGGCGGTGGCGGTGTGCCCGCCGTTGTCCCGCACGGTGACCGTGACCTGCGGCATCACGCCACCGCCCGGTACACGGCCACCGACCCGGTGTCGGAGACTTTCGTCCAGGTCCGGCCGGAATCGTCGGTCACGCTCACGGTGAGCGGGTCGATGACCGCCGTGGCCTTGACCGGCGCGCTGCTGTTGCCCTGGGAGTCGGTCACCACGATGGTGACCGTGACGGGCCGGGTGTCCGGGTCGGCGTAGGTGACCGTGAGGGTCATCTGGTCGCCTGGGGAGTAGGTCGAGCGGTTGAGGCTGGCGGTCACGGTGGGAGCGGCCATCTCCGCCCCCTCCTTCCTTGCTCTGCGCCCGGCGTCCGCCGGTACGCCCGGCGGGTCAGGCGGGGCGCCGCGGTTCATGACGACGGTCCCGGCGAGGCCGGCCGGAGGTGGTGACGTCGGTGTCCTGACTGGCTGGCACCGTCCGCTCAGGACGGCGCCGGGCCGGGTCTCGGCCGGGCGGCGCGCGGTGGACCGGGCGATGGCCGGGCCCGCCGGCGGCGTCACGGCCGCGCTCGGCGCTGGCGGCGTCCGGCGCCGACACGGAGTCGCCGCCGGGGCCGGAGGGATGGGATGTGGCCCGCCATCCAAAGCCTCCACTGCACCAACAATGCGCCGGTCGGGGGTCGGACGTCCTGTCGGCAATCCGTCGGCCGGTCTGTCCTCGATCAGCTTGCCGCCGCGGCGGCATCCCTGCCGGGGCGGAGCCGTGCCTCGGCACGGCCGGATCGTCGCGGCGGTCGGCTGGCGAGTCCCGGCGATCCGATCGGCCGGCTGGCCGCGGGAGGACACCGTCTGGCATCCGGCGATGCATGCGGCGCCGTGCCGCACGAGCGCGCTGGTTTCGGCTTCTTCGGGGACGCGGGTGATCCATATCCGGCGATTTCGCCGAAGGCGGCCGACGCGATTGCGGAACCGCGCCGCCCGACGGGTCGGGTTCGCCGTCCGAATATGACAATCGCGTGACGGAAAATCACGAGTGCATGACCGTTCTCTATCGCCGTCGTCATATTCGGGGACGAACGGCGGCAGCGGAGCGCTCGGCACCGGCACCCGCACCGGACGGAACAAAGAGCCCAGAGCGGGGTCCAACCACCCTTCGCACACCCCGGTGCGGCCCGTCCGCAGTAGGTACCGGCGACCGAATTCGACGTCGAAAAGCGTGCAATTTTTGTGGTTAATTCCACAGCCCCCCCGGTTACGACTGGATTCTCGCCGATGACGTCGGTAAGTTTCCGGGCCGGCCCCTGCGGCCCCCGGAATGTGACCGATGTTGATATCGACGGACGAGACGCGAAGATGGCCACCGATGGCGGGATACGCCACCGGTTCCATCGGAGAGGGGATCGTGCCCGCACTCGCAGTGAAGTCGCTCTACAAAATATTCGGCAATCGAGCTGACGAGGCGATGAGGCGCCTCGCGACCGGCGCCCCGCGCGCCGAGGCGCTGGCGGGCCTACCGGCCACGGCCGCCGTGATCGACGCGAACTTCGAGGTACGCCCCGGCGAGATCTTCGTGGTGATGGGCCTCTCCGGCTCCGGCAAGTCCACCCTCATCCGGATGCTCAACGGTCTGCTCCGGCCCACCCGGGGCAGTGTGCAGGTCGACGGGGTCGAACTGACCACGCTCAAGCCCGCCGCGCTGCGCAAGCTGCGGCGCGAGAAGATCAGCATGGTCTTCCAGCACTTCGCGCTGATGCCGCACCGGACGGTGCTGGAGAACGCGGGCTACGCCCTGGAGGTCGCCGGCCTGCCCAAGGCCGAGCGGCGCGAGCGCGGCCTGGACGCGTTGCGCATGGTGGGCCTGGAGGAGTGGGCGGACAAGCTCCCCCACGACCTCTCCGGCGGTATGCGGCAGCGGGTCGGGCTGGCCCGCGCGCTCGCGGCCGGCACCGACATTCTGCTGATGGACGAGGCGTTCTCGGCGCTGGACCCGCTCATCCGCCGGGAGATCCAGGACCAGCTGCTGGAACTCCAGGCCGAACTGGGCAAGACCATCATCTTCATCACCCACGACCTGAACGAGGCCATGCGGCTCGGCGACCGGATCGCGGTGATGCGGGACGGCCGGATCGTCCAGATCGGCACCGCCGAGGAGATCCTCACCGACCCGGCCAACGGGTACGTGGCGCAGTTCGTCGCCGACGTCGACCGGACCCGGATCCTGACCGCCGCGTCGGTGATGGAGAAGCCGCACCACGTCCTGGACGTCAACGCAGGTCCCCGGGTGGCCGCGAAGGCGCTGCGGGAGAGCCAGACCTCGGCGGTCTACGTGACCGGGCCGATGAAGCAGTTCCTCGGCACGGTCACCGAGGACGACGTGCTGCGGGCGCTGCGCGAGGGCCGGCCGAGCCTCGACGGATACGTCTCGACCGAGCGGGTCCGCACGGTCACCGAGGACACCGCGGTGGCCGACCTGTTCGCCGACTGCGCGGAGAGCCAGCATCCGGTGGCCGTCCTCGACGACCGGGGCCGGCTGGCCGGGGTGATCCCCCGGATCACCCTGCTCAGCGCCCTGGCCAGCGCCACCCCCGACGAGGTGGCCGCGGTGGACGAGCCGGCGCCCGACCCGGCCGAGGTCGAGCTGGTGGGCACGAAGGGAGAGCCGACATGAGTCACACCTGGTCCCCGCTCGACGTCGAGCTGCCCCGGGTGCCGCTGGGCGCCTGGACCGAGTCCGCCGTCGACTGGGCCACCGGCGCGCTCGGCCCGGTCTTCGACGCGGTCGCGGCCGTGGTCGACGCCCTGGTCCGCCCGCTCGACGAGCTGCTCACCGGCGTACCTCCGGTGGCGGTCGTGCTGGTCCTGGCCGGGCTCGGCTGGTGGCTGCGTGGCTGGAAGTTCGGCCTCGGGACGGCGGTCGGCCTCGGCGTGGTGGCCGGGATGCCGTACTGGGAGGAGACCATGAGCACGCTCGCCCAGGTGCTCGTGGCGAGCGTGCTCGCCCTGCTGCTGGCGATCCCGCTGGGCGTCTTCATCGCGGAGAACCGGCGGGCGTCCACCGTGGCCCGGCCGGTGCTGGACCTCATGCAGACCATGCCGGCGTTCGTCTACCTGATCCCGGCGATCTTCTTCTTCGGCATCGGCACCGTGCCCGGCGTGCTGGCCACGCTGGTGTTCAGCATGCCGCCCGGCGTCCGCCTGACCGAGCTCGGCCTGCGGCAGGTCGACAAGGAGATCGTCCAGGCCGCCGAGTCGTTCGGCGCGCCACCGTGGATGGTGCTGCTGCGGACCAAGCTGCCGCTGGCCCTGCCGACGATCATGACCGGGGTCAACCAGGTCATCATGCTGGCCCTGTCCATGGTGGTCATCGCCGGCATGGTCGGCGCCGGCGGCCTCGGCGACGTGATCATGTTCGCGCTCTCCCAGGTCGAGGTGGGCAGCGGCTTCGAGGGCGGCATCGCCGTCGTGGTCCTCGCCGTGGTGCTCGACCGGCTCACCGACTCCGTGGGCGACCGGTTCCCCTCCGCGCGGGCGCAGCGCCTGGCGCGGGAGGCCGCCTGACCGTCGCCCTCCGCCGGCACCCTTGGGCCCGCGTACGCGGGTCCGCCGGCTGTTCAGAGAAGGAAGGACAATCCGTGTTCACGACCCTGAGGCGCGTGCTGGCGCTCGCCGTGACCGCCACCCTGGCGCTGGGCGGTGCCGCCTGCAGCGCGAAGTCGGACGGCGGGTCCGGCAACGGCAAGAAGATCACCATCGGCTACATGGCCTGGGACGAGGCGATCGCCGCCTCCCACCTGTGGCAGCACATCCTGGAGGAGAAGGGCTACCGGGTCCAGCTCAAGAACCTGGAGGCCGGGCTCGTCTACGGCGGGCTCGCCGGCGGCGACATCGACCTGTTCCTGGACGGCTGGCTGCCCCAGACCCACGCCTCCTACCTGGAGAAGTACGGCGACAAGCTGGAGAAGCTCGGCGTCTGGTACGAGGACGCCAGCCTCAGCATCGCGGTGCCGAAGTACGTCGACGGAGTCGACTCGCTCGAGGACCTGGCCGGCAAGGCCGGCACCTTCGGCGGGCAGCTGATCGGTATCGAGCCGGGCGCCGGGCTCACCAAGGCCACCCAGGAGAAGGTGCTGCCCGGCTACGGCCTGGCCGACGCCATGAAGCTGAAGACCTCCTCCACCCCGGCCATGCTGGCCGCGCTCGACGCCGCGATCGCCGACCAGAAGCCGATCGTGGTCACCCTCTGGCACCCCCATTGGGCCTACGCGAAGTACGAGCTGAAGGACCTGGCCGACCCGAAGGGCACCCTGGGCCAGGCCGAGCAGATCAACACCTTCGGCCGCAAGGGCTTCGGCAAGGACTTCCCCGAGGTCACGAAGATGCTGGCGAAGTTCACCATGGACAACCAGCAGCTCGGGTCCCTGGAGGACCTGATGTTCAACACCCACAAGGGTGACGAGAAGAAGGCCGTCGAGGAGTGGCTGAAGGCCAACCCCGACTACCTGAAGGCGCTCGCCTGACCCGTCCCGTGACCGGGGGCCCGCCGCGTTGCCGGCGGGCTCCCGGGTCAGGGGCCGGGTCACTTCTCACCGGGCCGGCCGCTGGCGGCGGCGCCGCAGCCACCCGGCACCGGCGCTCACCAGGGTGGACCCGCTCGCGGTGCCGATGGCGACCAGCGCCGCCCCGACCGCCCAGAGCCCGGTGGCGTCGGTCGACGCGGCGTGCCGCGCCCAGGCGGCCGTGAAGGCCACCGTCATCACCGGGGCCACCAGCCACGGGCCGCGCCACCAGCCGCCGACCGCGGCGATCAGGGCCAGGGTCAGTACGCAGCCAGCCACCTGCCACACCGCGTACGGGCCGCTGGTGGCGCCGGTCGCCGGGTCGACCGTGTAGCCGCTCTCCCAGCCCAACCAGGCCCACCAGGCGCCAACCGTCGCCGCCACCAGCAGCAGCCCGCCGAGCAGAGTACGCATCGTTGTGGTCACGGCCCGATCCTGCCGGTCCCGGCGGCCGGGCGGATGAGCATCCGTACTCGGGTCAACGCCCCGCCGCGGACGTCCCGGCCCGGGCGGCGCAGCGCGTCCGGCCGGCACAGCGGGCTGCACCGCCCCTCGCCGGCCCTCCGACCGCCTGGTCAGGGGCCGGCCCGGTCCGGTTGGTCTCGGGTTCATCGGGCTATCACCGCAACCGCCTAGCGTCCGGCGTCGTTGATCGCGACACCCGCAAGGAGTTGGACGTGCTAGCCAAACGAAAACTCGCCCTCACCCTGGCCTCGGTCGCTGCGTTGACCCTCTCGGCGGGGCTCGCCACCACGGCGGGTGCGGCCAGTGGCGAGCTGCAACGGATCACCCCGCCGGTCGACACCCAACAGCCGCCCCAGGACCGCCTGGTGCTCGCCGTGATCGGGGACTACGGCGGCTGCGGCGTTGACCGCACCTGTGCGGAGGAGTACCAGGTCGCGGACATGGTCCACTCCTGGAACCCGGCGGCCATCCTCACCACCGGCGACAACACCTACCAGCAGGGCCGGCCCGACGAGGTGGTCAAGGCCCAGGCGCCGTACAAGGCGGACATCGACGCCGGCCGAATGTTTCCGATCATGGGCAACCACGACTACGGCAACGGCTGCTCGCCGGAGAGCGTCCAGCCGAGCCTGGACTACTTCAAGGTGCCCGCCGCCTTCGTCGCCGGCTTCGGCAACGGGCTGCTCGACTTCGTCAACCCCGACGCCAACTGCCAGACGGCGACGGGCAGCGCGAAGCCGCCGATCTACGACACCTACCGCAACACGCTCACGAACAGCCCGGCCGCCTGGAAGGTGGTCGGCGGCCACCAGCCGATCTACTCCTCCGGCAAGGCCGGCAACAACCTGGACCGTGCCTGGCTGATGACGCCGGGCGTGGACCTGATCCTCGCCGGCCACGATCACCACGCGGAGCACATCGAGACGGCCGACGGCTACCACATCGCCATCTCCGGCAACGGCGGCGCCGGCCTGACGCCGCTGTTCAGCGTCGCGCCGGGCAGCAAGTTCCGGGATGCCGCGCACTTCGGGGCGATGCGGCTGACCGTGACCCCGGACTCGCTGAAGGCGGAGTACCTGTCGCTACCGGGCACCGTCGACTACTACTTCCTGCTCAAGAAGGACACGCAGGGCCGGGCCTACCTGGCCGAGCGGTCGGACTGGGTCGACCCGAACCCGGACCCGGGCGGAAACCCGACCCCGAACAGGTACACGGTCTCCTTCGACGCTGCGGCGGACAAGGCCGACGGCCTGACCTACCGGAACTACGAGGACGGCCCGTTCCTGACCACCGAGGTCGACGGCCGCCGGGCACTGGAGCTGCAGAGGAATCCCTTCGGCGGCGCCAACCAGTTGTACATGTTCGTCGACGACGCGGCGATCTTCGGCGGGCCGTACCAGGTGAAGGCCACGATCAGCTACCGCTCCCCGGTCCCGGGCTCGTTCGCCATCCAGTACGACTCGCAGCAGAGCGGCTCGGCCTACCAGCGTTCGACCGCGGTGACGATCGGCGCCGGCCAGGTGAACCAGTGGCAGACCACGACGATCGACCTTCCCGACGTCCGGTTCACCAACCGGCAGAACGGCGGCGCGGACCTGCGGCTGAACGCGCTGGCCAACCTTCCGCTCGCCGTCTCGGCGATACGCCTCGACGTGGTCCCGCCCGCCCCACCGGCGACCCGGGTCACGATGGACTTCTCCGGTGAGCCCGACGGGCTGACCTGGATCCCGTACGAGAGCGGCCCCGCGCACGAGATCGTCGTCGACGGTCGGCGTGCCCTGCAGGTCGACCGGAACACGTTCAACTCCGGCAACAACCTCTACCTCGCCGTCGACGACCGCTACCTCACCGGCGGCCCGTACGACGCCACCGCGACCATCGAGTACCGTTCCCCGGTCACCGGCTCGTTCGTCCTCCAGTACGACTCCGCGGCCACCGGGTCGGCGTACCAGAGCGCCACCCGCGTGAGCATCACCGCCGCCATGGTCAACACCTGGCAGACCGTGACCCTCGACCTGCCCCAGGTGGTGTTCCGGAACCGGCAGAACGGCAACGCCGACATGCGGATCGTGGGCGCGAACAACCTGCCCCTCATCATCGGCTCGATGAGCGTGCAGCTCGCCGACCAGCAGGCGCAGTTGCTGAAGGCGGCGCAGGACGCGGTCGCCGCCGCCGAGGCCAACCCCTCGGCGGACACGATCACAACCGCCGACACGGCCATCGCCAAGGTCACCGACGCCACCCAGGTCACCGCGCTCAACCAGCGACTGACCGTCGTGAAACACCTCGTCCACGCCCACGACCTGCTCAACCGCATCGCCGCAACCGAACTCACCACCCCCGCACAACTCGACGCCGCCGTCACCGACCTCACCAACGCCACCACGACCCTGGAAAAGGTGCCCACCGACCGGCAGGGCGACCTGCCACAGCAGCTCGCCACAGCGAAACGCCGCATCGCCGACGCCCTCGCCGACTTCTTCGCCAAACCCATCCAAGGCAAACCGGAACCCATCAAACGACCCTGGCTCGACCTGGTCATCTCCGACACCTACGACCGCACCGGCACCACCGACCTGCACGACCGCGTGATGTCAATCGTGCGCAGCCACACCACCGGCCAGGAAGTCACCATCGCCATCAACGAATTCCTCGCCACCCGCTAAACGGAAAACAGTCCCCGCCAAGGCTCGGGGCGGCGCCGGACCCACCGGCGCCGCCCCGAACGACCCGACCTGGCTACGGATGCCGTGATCAGCGAGGTCGCCGCCGCCGGTTCTTGAGCGGGCAGGTAAACATCAGCAGCGCGTGCGCCGCCAGCACCGTCAGGTAACCCGCCGCCGACTTCAGCAAAATGGTGTCGTTGCTGGGCGAGGCGACCATCGCCCCGAACACCGCCGCGACCGCCAGCACGAAGACCACCACCGTCCACCACGGCTCGCGGGTCCGGTAGCGGGGCACCAGCGCCACCAGCAGCACCGTGCCGGCGACCGCGGCCCACACCACCAGCGCGATCAGCGGACCGAGCCCCTGCGAGTAGGCCCGTCCCCAGGCGCTCATCTTCGTGTCGTACACGTTGAGCCAGGCACCCAGCTCCAGATAGCGCACCGGCGCGTAGCTGAAGTCCCGGGGCGGGCTGTCCACCCCGGCGTACGGCAGCGCCAGGAAGCCGAGCACCAGGAGCACCGCCACGATGCCGAGGACCAGAAACCGTACGACCAGCGACCCGACCGGAAGCTTCGCGGACGGCTGTCCCGGCGCGGGAGCCGGCGCCCCGGACACCCCCGGCGGCGGGCCGGGCGGAACGGGCGGCGGGGCGGCGCCATCGGGCAGCGGGTCCAGTTGTGGCTGCTGCCGGCCGTCGATCACGTGCGCTGTCCACCGGTCGCCGTCGAACCAGCGCACCGGCTGCCGCCCGGAGGGATCCGGATACCAACCGGGCCGCGGCCCAACCATCGCACCTTCCCCGCCACCCTGCACAGAGGAAACCTTGCCACGATCATCCGCACCGGAGAAGAGGGCTGTACAGCCACCTTCTGATCCGTAGATTCCAAGACCATGCCAAGGCCGGTACGGATGGCTGTATATCCACAGGCACGTGACACGATCCAACATGTGGCAACCGATCTGCACCACCACCGCCATGGTTGATTCGGCGAAGAGCGAGGCTGTCCGGCTCTACACGAGCTGGGGCCGAAATCCCTGGCCTCGCACCAACCCGGACGCATGCCCGGAGCATCCCCTGAGCTTCTCCTTCGGTACGCCGAAGGCGTGGTTCAGGAGATGTTCGATCAGTTCCCGGTCTGGGATGTCGGTCCCGAGGGGCTAGCGCAGGCCGCAGATCGTGTTGGTATAGCGATGGCCGGTCGCCACCCTGAGCTTGATGCGGAGGCGGCGAAGGCTCTGGCTTGGATGTGGTCCTACAGCGCGCGTTAGCCACCCGAACCCCGCCATAGACGCTCATTTTGGAAGGACGAAGATCATCGCCTCGGGATGCCCGACACGCCTGCTCGCGGCAGGAGAGTGGGCCGCGGACTCAGTGCGGACTGAGGGCGTTGGTTCCGATCTTGACGCCGTTCGTCCGGGTCGTCGGCACCATGCCTGAGCAGGGATTTTGCGTGGTGGGGCGGGCGGGACTCGAACCCGCGACCGAGGGATTATGAGTCCCCTGCTCTAACCCGCTGAGCTACCGCCCCGCTACCGCGCCGGATCGTAACCCGCTCAACGGATCACCGGCCACCACCCGAACGGCCGGGCTCAAGATCCGACCGGCACGGTGGGCAACGCGAGGATAACAGCGCGCAGCGGATCGGCGGGTGCCCGCATGGTCCACTGGCTCAGCCCTCGCTGCGCAGCTCCGCGAGCACCGCCCCGGCGGCCCGCCAGCCGCTGGCGAGCGCCCCCTGGATGGACGGGCTGTCCCGGTGGTCGCCGGCGACGTAGAGCCCGTCGCCGAGCGCGACCGGTTTGCGCAGCCGGCCCTGCGGCGGTGGCGCGGCGGGCAGCGCGTCCGGGACGGTGACCGTGGTCAGGTGGGTCCAGTCGGCGGTGGACCGCCCGTAGAGCCGGTCCAACTCCCGCCGGATGACCGCTTCGGGCGGGGCCTGCGGCCCGACCACCGAGGTGGCCACCAGGTGCTTCCCGGCCGGCGCGTACGTGGGCGCGGCGCGGCTGACCACGACGGTGTTGGCGACCAGTTCCCGCCGTTCCCCGTCGAGCAGCAGGATCGGCTCGGCCAGGGGCGGGGTGTCGGTGCTGTGGTAGTAGGTCGTGTAGCCGTGCATGCGTACCCGGCTGAGCCTGGGCAGCAGGGTGGCCGCCGCCGGCGGGTCCACGGCGACCACGACGGCGCGGCAGGCGAGGTCGCCGGCCTGGGTGCGGACCCGGCCCGGCGCGACCGCGCTGACCGGATTGTTCAGGTCGATCAGCTCGGCGGGCAGCGGGGCCGCGACGGCCTGGGGCAGCGCCGCCATCCCCCGGGCGGGCAGGCCGATCCGCCCCCGGGCGAACGAGCGCAGGATCACGGCGAGCACGTGGCTGGAGGTCGCCAGTTCCCGGTCGAGGAGGACGCCGGAGAGGAACGGCCGGAGCAGTTCCTCGATGATCGCGTCGGAGAGGCCGGCCCGGCGCAGCGCCGCCTCGGTGGTGGTCTCCGGCGCGGTGAGCAGCCGGCCTACCGGCAGGGTGGCACAGCCGGTGACGAGCCCGGCGAAGCGCAACCGGTCCGACAGCGACCCGACCCCGGCGGTCAGCGTGCCGGCGAGGCCGGCGGGCTCGCGTAGCGGATTGGCCAGCCGGTCCAGTCGGTCGCCGCGGCGGACCAGCACGCCTGCGCTGAACCAGCCGAGGTTCAGGGCGGCCAGGTCGAGCAGGCCGCCGAGCCGCGGGTACGCGGTGTTGAGCACCTGGAAGCCGCGGTCCAGCAGGTAGCCGTCGACCTCGTCGGTGGCGATCCGGCCGCCGAGCCGGTCGCCGGCCTCCAGCAGCCGCCACGGCACGCCGGCGCGGTGCAGCCGCCGGGCCGCGGCGAGGCCGGCCAGGCCACCACCGACGATGACCACGTCGGTCTCAGCGGGCATGTGTCACCTCCGCCCCGGCCCGATCCCCGTCCCGGTTGGCCCGCGACAGCCGGCTCGGCCACCAGACCTTCGGCCCGATGTCGTACGCGAGCGCGGGCACCAGCAGGGACCGGACGACGATGGTGTCGAGCAGCACCCCGATGGCGACCGCCACGCCCAGTTCGACGAGCACCACCAGCGGTAGCACGGCGAGCGCGGAGAACGTGGCGGCGAGCACGATGCCGGCGGAGGTGATCACGCCGCCGGTGACGGCGAGGCCGGCCAGCACCCCGGCCCGGGTGCCCCGGCGGACCGACTCCTCGCGGACCCGGCTCATCAGGAAGATGTTGTAGTCGATGCCGAGGGCGACCAGGAACACGAACGCGAAGAGCGGGAACGACTGGTCGACGCCGGGGAAGTTCAGGCCGTACTTGAAGATCAGTGCGCAGAGGCCGAGCGTGGCCAGGAACGACAGCACCACGGTGGCGATCAGCAGGAGCGGGGCGAGCAGGGCGCGCAGCAGCAGGGCCAGGATCACCGCGATGACCAGCAGCACCACCGGGATGATGACGTTGCGGTCCCGGACGGCGGCGTCGGCGGTGTCGACGTTGACAGCGGTGAAGCCGCCCACCACGGCGCAGGCGCCGGGCACCTTGTGCACCGCCTCGCGCAGGTCGCGGACGGTCCGCTCGGCGGCGTGGCTGTCCGGCGGGTCGGCGAGGGTGGCCTCCAGCTGCACCCGCCCGTCGACCACTTTGGGCAGCGCGTTCGGTTCGGGTGGCCCGCCCGGCCCCTGGCCGGTGACCGGGCGCACCGCGGACACGCCGGGTACGCCCTGGGCCACCTGGGCCACCTGCCGGGCGGTGGCCTCGGTGGTGAAGATGGTGGCCGGGCTGCCGGTGCCGGCCGGGAAGTGCCGGTCGATCACCTCCTGCCCGGCCACCGAGTCGGTGCGGTGGGTGAACAGACTGGACTGGCCCAGGGTGTTGGCGTCGAGCTGGGTCACGCCACCGGCGAGGGCGGCCAGGACCACCGCGGTGACCAGCCAGACGGGCCGGGCCCGCCGGGCGACGAAGCCGGCGATCCGGCCCCAGACGCGGTGCTCGGTACGCGCGTCGGCATGGTCGTGGCGGGGCCGCCGCGGCCAGAACGCCCAGCGTCCGCCGAGCAGCAGCAGGGCGGGGAGGAAGGTCAGCATCACCAGCAGGGTGGCGGCGATGCCGACGGCGGCGACCGGGCCGAGCGCGCGGTTGGAGTTGAGGCTGGACAGCAGGAGGCAGAGCAGGCTGAGGATGACGGTGGCGCCGGAGGCGATGATGGCCGGGCCGGCGCCCTTCCAGGCGGTCCGCATCGCGTGCCACGGGCGCTCGTGCCGGTGCAGCTCCTCCCGGTAGCGGGCGATGAGCAGCAGCGCGTAGTCGGTGCCGGCGCCGAAGACCAGCACGGTGAGGATGCCCTGCGCCTGCCCGTTCAGCTTGATGACGTCACTGCGCGCGAGGTGATAGACGAAGAGCGAGGCCAGCGCGTACGACATGCCGGCGGCGAGCAGCGGGCAGATCCAGAGCACCGGGCTGCGGTAGACGATCAGCAGGATCACCAGCACGACCACCAGGGTGACCAGCAGCAGCGGCCCGTCGATGGCGGTGAAGACCTCGATCAGGTCGGCCAGCAGGCCCGCCGGCCCGGCCACGTCCACGGAGAGCCCGTCCCGGTCCGCGCCCGCGATGCCGCGCAACTGGTCGACGACCTGCCGGATCCGCTCGCCCTCGGCGCTGGCGATCGGGACGATCACCTGCACCGCCTGGCCGTCCTGGCTGACGATCGGCGGCGGCAGCGGGGCGACCACCCCCGGCACCTGGGCGAAGCGGTCCACGTCCGCCCGGACGCGCTGCTGGTCGGCCGGGGTGATGCCGGCGGCGCGCTGGTAGACGACCAGGGCGGGAGTGGTCTGCCTGGTCACGAAGCCGGCGGACAGGTCCTGCGCCCGGGTCGCCTCGGCGTTGGCCGGCAGGAAGGCCGCGTTGTCGTTGGTGGCGACATCGCCGAGCTTCCCCGAGTACGGTCCGGCGATCGCCCCGATGACGAGCCAACCCAGTACGACCGCCGCCGCGATCAGCGTCGCCGTCCAGCGGTGCGGTCCTCCGGCCATCTCCACCCACCTTTGAACCGACGCACGAACCGACGCAGCAGGAGTCCCAGTCGACCTCCATCCTGCCGGCCAGAGCGCACCGTTCGGGCAGAAACCGCCCGCGGCGCCGGGGCGGGGAAACGAGAAGCGCCCGCCGACCTGTGGTCGACGGGCGTCTGTGGAGCGAAGCTCCCCCGTTTGGACTCGAACCAAAAACCTGCCGGTTAACAGCCGGCTGCTCTGCCAATTGAGCTACGGGGGACCGCAGATCACCCGGTTCGGATCTCTCCGCGCCGGGCGACGGGGACAAGAGTACAGGACATCCGGGGGTGGTGCGCCAGGGGGTTACCGCCATCCGCGGCGGCATTTCCGGGCGACACGATCAATCATCAATACGGACAAATCGCCATCTGGGCACGCGGAGGCATGAGCGGAGAGCAGGATGGGTAGTTAGCCGCCGACAGAGGACGCAGGCGCGAGATGGTCGTTCCCGGTCGGCAATCGCCCGGTCGGGGACGGCGGCGCGTCAGGTACGGAAGGAGCCGCCATGCGCGGAAAGATCATGTTTCTTGGCGGGCTGGCTGCGGGATTCGTCCTGGGCGCCCGTGCCGGTCGGGAGAAGTACGACGAGCTCGTGGTCCGGGGTCGCAAGGTGCTCGACCACCCGACCGTCCAGGAGGCGGCGGGTGTGGCGCAGGCCCAGGCGAACCGGCTCTATGCCGAGGGTAAGGACAGGCTGGGGCAGACGAAGCTCGGCGAGAAGCTGACCAGCGGCAACGGCGGCAAGCCGGGGCTCACCTCGGCCGACAAGCCGTTCGCCGGGACGCCGGCCTCCGTCGGCGCCAAGTCCGGTTCGGCCGGCACGGGATCGGGCAGCGGGCCGAACGCGTCGACGAGCAGCGGCAGCACCAAGCCGTCTGGCAGCAACTCCTGACGCCATCAGGACAGCGGGCCGGTCGCCATCAGGCGACCGGCCCGTTCTCGTCTGTCCGGACGGGACCCAACCTTCCTACTTTTGCTGATCCTGAACAAAAGTCGAAGCGATTCATAGAAAACTTTTGGCTCCGACCTCTTCTCTTTGGTCGCGTCCGCAAATATCGTCTCGCGTAGAACCTGGCCAGGCTCTCGTCACCACATCAGCGACCTCCTCAGCTCTCGTCCCGCGCTGAGGCGGACCCGCCCGACCAGAGCGAGGTTCGATGCGCAGACCCTTCGGCCGCAGGGCCGCCACCCACCTCAGCCTGCTCGCCCTCGTCGGCGCGACGCTCGTCGCGACGGCCGAGCAGGCTCCGACCCCGGCCCAGGCCGCGCCGGTGCTCAATGCCCCGGCACCCAACAGCAACGGCATGCAGTACAAGGTGCTCGTCTTCACCAGGTCGGCCAGCGGCAACAATGCCGCCACCGCCGCCGGCGTGCAGGCCATCCAGCAACTCGGGCAGGAACGGCGCTTCACCGTCGAGGTCACCAACGACGCCCGCAAGTTCGACGAGCCGCACCTCAAGCAGTTCCGTGCCGTGGTGTTCCTGAACACCGCCGGCGACGTGCTCAACGACACCCAGCAGGCGGCCTTCGAGCAGTACTACCGCGACGGCGGCGGCTTCGTCGGCGTGCACTCCGCCATCGAAGCCAACCCGGACTGGTCCTTCCTGACCAACGTGCTGGGCACCCGCGCCACCGGCGCGCCGTCGGCCGCCAGCAAGGCGACCGTCACCGTCGCCGACCGGGTCCACCCGGCCTCGAAGACGCTGCCGCAGCGGTGGAGCACCACCGACCGGTGGTACAACTTCGCGGCCAACGTCCGGGGCGTCTCGCACGTGCTGGCCACGGTGGACGAGAAGACGTACACCGGCGGCACGATGGGCTTCGACCACCCGGTCACCTGGTGCAAGGACTACCAGGGCGGCCGGTCGTTCTACACCGGACTCGGCGCCACGCCGGAGAGCTACAGCACCGTGGACCTGCGGGCCCACCTGGGCGGGGCGATCCAGTGGGCGGCCGGCGTGACCGACGGCGACTGCGGCGCGACCGTGCTGGCCAACTACCAGATGACGGTGGTCGGGGCGCAGCCCAACGTCAACGAGCCGATCGGCTTCGACGTCCTTCCCGACGGCCGGGTGCTGCAGACCGACCGGCGCGGCGGCGTACGCCTGCACAACCCGGAGACCAACGAGACCACCGTCCTGGCTCAGATCCCGGTCTACACCCACAGCGAGGACGGGATGTACGGCCCGGCGATCGACAACGACTTCGCCAACAACAAGTGGGTCTACCTGTACTACGCGCCCCCGTTGAACACCCCCACCGGGGCCGCGCCGACCACCAGCACCGACCCGCACGCCTGGGACGTGTGGCAGGGCTACTTCCAGCTCTCCCGCTACAAGTTCGTCGACGGGGAGACCCCGTCGCTCGACCTGAGCACCGAGCAGAAGATCATGCAGGTGCCGGTCGACCGGGGCGCCTGCTGCCACGTGGCCGGTGACATCGCGTTCGACTCGAAGAACAACCTCTGGCTGGTCACCGGGGACGACACCCCGGCGGGTGGCGGCGGTTCCGGTGGCTTCTCGCCGCACAACGACTCGGTCAGCGCCACCGGCGTCTACCAGGCGCCCTTCGTGGACGCCCGGCGCAGCTCGGCCAACACCAACGACCTGCGCGGCAAGATCCTGCGGATCACGGTGGGCGCGGACGGCTCGTACACCGCGCCGGCGGGCAACCTGTTCCCGGCCGGCACGGCGAAGACCCGGCCGGAGATCTACGCGATGGGCTTCCGGAACCCGTTCCGGATCACCCTCGACAAGAACGACGTCGCCTACATCACCGACTACTCCCCCGACTCCTCCACTGCCCAGGTCGGGCGCGGGCCGGCGGGCACCGGCCGAATGATGGTGGTCGACAAGCCGGCGAACTACGGCTGGCCGATGTGCGTGCAGCCGAACCTGCCGTACATCGAGATGAACTGGACCACCAGCCCCATCTCGCCGGTCGCGCCGTTCGACTGCGCGGCGCCGAAGAACACCTCCCGGCACAACACCGGCCTGACCGACCTGCCGAAGGTCGAGAAGTCTGAGCTGTGGTACTCGTTCCAGGCGCCGACCCCCTGCCCGGAGTCCTACCTGTCGACTCCGACGCAGACCTGCCCGGTGCTCTTCCCGGAGCTGGGCACCGGTGGTGTCGGCCCGCACGGTGCGGCGAAGTACGACTACGACCCGGAGCTGAGGTCGGAGACGAAGTTCCCCGAGTACTACGACGGCGCCATCTTCTTCGGCGAGTTCACCCGGGACACCCTCAAGGAGATCCGGCTGGACGACCAGGGTGAGATCCTGAAGATCAACAATGTGTTGAACTGCGGGCAGGCGCCCACCACCCCGGCCAAGCCGTTCCTCTGCGACAACCCGATGGACATGCGCTGGGGCGCGGACGGCAACTTCTACCTGCTGACCTACGGCGACGGGTTCTTCAACATCAACCCGGACGCGGCCATGCTGAAGTTCAGCTACGTCAAGGGCCTCCGGGCGCCCACCGCCGTGCTGAACGCGACCCCGACCAACGGCCGCGCGCCGCTGACGGTCTCGTTCTCCAGCGAGGGCTCGAAGGACCCGGATCCGGGCGACTCGATCCGGTTCGCCTGGGACTTCGACGGCAACGGCACCACCGACTCGATCGACCCGAACCCGTCGTTCACCTACACCACCAACGGGGTCTACACCGCCCGCCTGACGGTGACCGACTCCAGCGGCAAGACGGCGTCGGCGAACACCACGATCACCGTCGGCAACACCGCGCCGACCGTCACGGTCAACACCCCGATCGAGGGCGGCTTCTTCAGCTGGGGCGACGACATCCCGTGGACGGTCACCGTCACCGACCCGGAGGACGGGCCGATCGACTGCAGCAAGGTCGAGGTGACCTTCGTGCTCGGCCACGACACCCACGGGCACGGTGAGGCCAACCAGTTCGGCTGCTCGGGCGTGCTGCCCACGGAGGCGGACGACGCCTCGCACGGCGGCTACATCTACGGCGTGGTCAGCGCGTCGTACACCGACAAGGGCGCCAACGGCCAGCCGGCGCTGACCACGGTGGACCAGCAGATCATCCAGGCCAAGCGGCAGGAGGTCGAGTTCGCCACCGAGGAGTCCGGCACCACGGTCGCCACCACCGCCGACACCGGCGGCGGGCAGCAGCGCGGCGGCCTCGACCCGGGTGACTGGATCGCGATCAACAACACCGTCAACCTGAAGAACATGCAGTCGATCACGCTGCGTACCTCCGGCGGCAGTGCCGCCACGGCCGGGCAGCCCCGGTTCGGCGTCCAGTTCCGCCTGGACTCCCCCACCGGCCCGCTGCTGACCACCGCCACCGTCAACGCGACCAGCGGCAACAACGCCTTCACCAGCACCACCGTGCCGATCACCGACCCGGGCGGGACGCACAAGCTCTACTTGGTCTTCACCACCGTCTCCGGCGGTCCGACCAGCGGCTTCGGCAACCTCAACTGGGTCGAGTTCACCGGCCAGGGCATCGGCGTCACGCCGTGACGCCCGGGTGGGGCCGTCCACCGGGCGGCCCCCCCCCGCCCCCCCCCCCCCCCCCAAACCCCCCCACACCAGTGTAATGCAGCCCCCTATTTAACACAGCACACACCCGGTTAGCCCCCGACCGATTATCGGCACCAAAGCCGGGGCGGCCGGGGCGGTCGCCGTCGGCGCCGCCGGCTGGGCCCCCTCGGCCACCGCGGCGAGCAACGGCGTACTCGTCCCGCCGGGCAAGCGCGGCATCATCCTCTACAGCGTCCGTGACCGGATCGGCGCCGCCGACGACGGCAGCGGAGTGCCGTTCGGGTTCGAGCGGGTGCTCGGCCGGCTCGCCGAGATCGGCTACAAGGAGGTCGAGTTCGCCGGGTACACCCAGCACACCTCGATCCTCGGCCGGCAGATCACCCCGACCGAGATCCGCAAGATCCTCGACGACAACGGGCTGCGCGCCAACGGCTCGCACGCCTCGATCCCGGGCACCGTCACCCCGGCCACGATCGCCCAGTTCGAGCAGACGCTGGACACCGCCGAGATCCTCGGCATGACCCACATCGGCACCGGCAGCGACCCGACCGGCAGCAACTACAAGGCCGACTGGGACGCCGCCGCCGACCGGTGGAACACCTTCGGCGAGATGGCCGCCGCGCGTGGGCTGAAGCTCTACACCCACAACCACGACGCGGCGTACAACTTCCTGCTGGACAGCGGGCCGCTGGACGCGCTGGGCCGCCCGACCCGGTCCTCCGGCGTCCGCAAGCTGGAGTACTTCTTCGGGCTCACCAACCCGGAGTGGGTCTGGTTCGAGATGGACATCTACTGGGCGCACGTGGCCCAGTACCGGTACCGCAGCTACACCGACCCGGACGGCGTGACGCAGACCAACGTCTTCGACCCGCTGGCCACCGTGGCCGTCCGGACCAACCGGTTCCCGCTGTTCCACGCCAAGGACGGTAAGATCAACACGGGCACCACCAACGGGTACGACATGGTGCCGCTCGGCCAGGGCGACATCGACTACGGTGGCTTCTTCGCCAACATGGGCGCCAAGGGCTACCACAACCCGATGTGGGAGCAGGACACCGCGCCCGGTGGCAGCGCCGACCCGGGCCGGTCGCTGCGCTACGCGGAGATCAGCTACCAGCACATGTCGAGCCTGCGGGGCTGACCCGACCTTTCCGACCGCAAGGGGGGCCGCTCCCGGGAAACCGGGGGCGGCCCCCTCGCGTCACGCCGCTGTGACGCACGTATGGCACATTCGGAGCGGGGGGTGATCGCGATGACGATGGTGGAACCGGAGAGCGCGGACCAGACAAGGCTGCTGCGGCTGCTGCGCGACGGCCCGCGCTCCCGGGTGGAGCTGGCGGACGCCCTGGGCCTGCCCCGGGCCCGGTTCGCCGCAGAGGTGGACCGGCTGACCGCGCAGGGCCTGGTGGAGACCGCGGGGCCGGCCGCGTCCCGGGGCGGGCGGCGGTCGTCGCTGCTCCGGATGGCCGGGCAGGTCCGGTTCGGCGCGGTGGTCGTCGGTGACGGGCGGCTCGAGGTGGCGCTCACCGACGGCGAGCTGACCCTGCTCACCCGGTACGCCGAGCCGCTGGACGTCCGGGTCGGCCCGGAAGCGGCGGTGAGCCGCGCGGTCGAGGTGCTCGGCAAGCTCCGCGCCGAGGCCGGGCTGGCCCGGCTGGCCGGGGTCGGCGTGGCCCTGCCCGGGCCGGTCGCGGTCCGGGCCGGCGCGCCGGCCGTCGCGCCCGCCCTGCCCGGCTGGCACCAGTTCCCGGTCCGCGACACCATCGCCGCCGAGCTGGGCTGCCCGGTGCAGGTCGACAACGACGCCAACGTGATGGCGCTCGGTGAGCTGCACGCCGGCACCGGCCGGGCGTTCGACGACTTCCTCTACGTCAAGCTGGGCAACGCCGTGGGCTGCGGGCTGATCCTCGACGGTGCGCTCTACCGGGGCGCGGCCAGCGGGGCCGGTGACGTCGGTCACCTCCCGCTCGCCGAGGACGGGCCGCTGTGCGGCTGCGGCCAGACCGGCTGCCTGGAGGCGTACTGCGGGGATGCCGCGCTGGTGCGAGAGGCGGTGACCGCCGCGCGGGCCGGGCGCTCGACGGCGCTCGGCGACCGGCTGGCGGCGGCCGGCACGCTGACCATGGCCGACGTGGGCCGGGCCGTGACCGACGGGGACCCGGTCGCGCAGACGATGGTCCGCGACGCCGCCCGCCGGCTCGGGCAGGTGGTGGTCAGTCTGGTCAGCTTCGTCAACCCGGCGATCGTGATCATCGGCGGCGCGGCCCCCGGCATCGGTCCCGTCCTGCTGGCCGAGATCCGCGGCGTGGTCTACCGACGCTCGACGCCGCTGGCCACCGGCAGCATGCCGATCGTCCTCTCCGACCTGGACGACCGGGCCGCCCTGATCGGTGGCGCTCGCCTGATCAGCGACCAGGTCTTCGCGGCCTGCTGAGCACCGCCGGCTCGGCGGCCCCGCCCGACGGCCCGGGTGAAGGGCACATTCACGTCCGAGGGCGTGCGGACAATCACTTCCGTGGCTATGCTCACCGGACTCTCCCAGGGCTCACCGGCATCCGGTGAGCCTGTTGGCCAATAGGAGGACAACGTGGTCTCCCGAAAAGCCTGGCAGCGCCGCGTGCTGGCAACCGCGACCGCGGTGCTGGTCGGCGTCGCCAGCGCGGCGCCCGCAGCGCACGCCGAACCCAACAACAACAACTCACGGAAGTTGCGGGCGGCGGTCACCGCCGACGGCATCATCAAACACCTCACGGCCCTGCAGCGGATCGCCGACGAGAACGGTGGTACGCGGGTGGCCGGCTCGGCCGGCTACGACCGCTCGGTCGACTACGCCGAAGGCGTGCTCCGCGCGGCCGGCCTCCAGGTGAGCCGGCAGTCTTTCCAGTACCAGACGTTCATCTCGCACGGTCCCGGCCTGCTGCAGCGGGTGTCCCCGTCGCCGGTCGCCGACCTGCCGAACGTGCTGATGAGCTACTCGGGCAGCGGCGACGTGACCGCGCGGGCGTCGGTGCCGACCGGCTCCGCTTTCGGCTGCACGTCGGCGGACTTCGGCCCGGCCAACGCCGGCACGATCGTCCTCATCAGCCGCGGCGGAAGCACCGATACCTTTTCCTGCGGCTTCGGCTTGAAGGCCAGGAACGCGTTCAACGCCGGGGCGGCCGCCGCGATCATCTACAACAACACCACCGGCAGTCTGAACGGGACGCTGGGCGAGGACTTCGCGCTCGACTTCGCGGCGACCGGCATCACCCAGGAGCTCGGCCAGCAGCTCGTGGCGCAGGTCTCCAATGGCCTGACGCTGCGGGTCAAGGCCAGCACCTTCCGCGGTACGGCCACCGCGGAGAACCTCATCGCCGAGTCGGACTCGGGTGACCCGAACAACGTGGTGATGGCCGGTGCCCACCTGGACTCGGTCTCCGCCGGCCCGGGCATCAACGACAACGGCTCGGGCAGCGCCTCGCTGCTGGAGATCGCCACGCAGATGCACAAGGTGAAGCCGAAGAACAAGGTCCGCTTCGCCCTCTGGGCGGCCGAGGAGTCCGGCCTGGTCGGCTCGGAGCACTACGTCGCCAACCTGTCGGCTGCGGAGCGTAAGAAGATCGCGCTCTACCTGAACTTCGACATGGTCGCCTCGCCCAACTACGTGCGCTTCGTCTACGACGGCGACAACTCGGCGTTCCCGGTCGGCACCGGGTCCGCTGCCGGGCCGGCCGGCTCGGGCGCCATCGAGCAGCTCTTCCACGACTACTTCGCCTCGCAGGGGCTGGCATCGCGGGAGACGCCGTTCTCCGGGCGGAGCGACTACGGGCCGTTCATCGCCGCGGGCGTGGACATCCCGTCCGGTGGCCTGTTCACCGGCGGCGAAGGAATCAAGACCGCGGACGAGGCGGCGGTCTTCGGTGGCACCCCGGGCATGCCGTACGACTCGTGCTACCACCAGGCCTGCGACACGATCAACAACATCAACAAGCAGGCGCTTGAGGAGATGTCCGACGCGATCGCGCACGCCGTGATCACGTACGCCTTCGACACCAGCATCCTGCGCGCGCCGGTCCAGGGCGAGGGACCGGGTGCCGGGGACAGCGGCGGCGGTGGCCTGCACGACCACGAGCACGAGGTCACTCAGTAACCGTCCGGCCAACCAGACCGGCACTGACCTGAACAGGCGGGAGGCGACCTCGGTCGCCTCCCGCCTGTTCGTGGCGGCCGAACCGGTCAGTCGCGGTTGCTGCTGAAGGCGGCGTCGAACGCGGCGGCCGGGGTGTCGAAGGCGTGCCGGCGGACGAACTGGAGCGCCTCGGGCGCACCGACCAGCCGGTCCATGCCGGCGTCCTCCCACTCGATGGAGATCGGGCCGTCGTAGCCGATCGCGTTCAACGCCCGGAAGCAGTCCTCCCACGGCACGTCCCCGTGGCCGGTGGAGACGAAGTCCCAGCCACGCCGCAGGTCCGCCCACGGCAGGTGGGAGGAGAGCCGCCCGCGCCGCCCGTCGCCGGTACGGACCTTCGCGTCCTTGCAGTCGACGTGGTAGATCCGGTCGGCGAAGTCGAAGATGAAGTTGACCGGGTCCAGCTCCTGCCAGACGAAGTGGGACGGGTCCCAGTTCAGCCCGAACGCGGGGCGGTGGCCGATCGCCTCCAGCGTCCGCTTGGTGGTCCAGTAGTCGTACGCGATCTCGCTGGGGTGCACCTCGTGCGCGAAGCGGACCCCCACCTCGTCGAAGACGTCGAGGATCGGGTTCCACCGGTCGGCGAAGTCCTGGTAACCGCGTTCGATCATCGCCGGCGGCACCGGCGGGAACATCGCCAGCGTGTGCCAGATGGACGAGCCGGTGAACCCGACCACCGTCCGCACCCCCAGCTTCGCCGCCGCCCGGGCGGTGTCCTTCATCTCCTCGGCGGCCCGGCGGCGGACGCCCTCCGGCTCGCCGTCGCCCCAGATCCGGGCGGGCAGGATGTCCTGGTGCCGCTCGTCGATGGGGTGGTCGCAGACCGCCTGCCCGACCAGGTGGTTGGAGATGGCGAAGACCTGGAGGTTGTGCTTGGCGAGGGTGGCCCGCTTCCGGTCCACGTACGACTCGTCGGCGAGGGCCTTGTCGACCTCGAAGTGGTCGCCCCAGCAGGCGATCTCGAGGCCGTCGTACCCCCACTCGGCGGCGAGCCGACAGACCTCGTCGAACGGAAGATCGGCCCACTGGCCGGTGAAGAGCGTGATGGGTCGCGCCATTGTCCTTCTCCCCTGTGTGATGGGGGATTCCGTTGCGGGCCGGGCGAGGGCGACCGGGTGCTGACGACCTCGACGGACACCGGTGGGCGCGGTCGCACCTGAGGCCCGACGGGTTGCGCCTCCCGTCGGGTCACCGGCCACCTCGCGGTCGCCTCCCCCACTCTATTTCCGCCGCCCCGCTCGCGGAAGGCCCCACCTGATCGGGGTGTCCAACCGGGCGCCCCACCTTGCCGCTACCGACTGGAGATCACCACCGGAGACGGCGGCTCAGTGCCGGCGGTGGGCGGCCCGGGTGGTCAGCTCGACCAGTGCCGACCGGGCGGGCTCGGCCAGCGGTGTCCGGTCCAGCGCGGCACGGGCCTGGTCGACGCGGGTCCGGATCATGCCCTCGACCCGCTCCCGCGCGCCGGTGGCCTCGATGATCCCCCGCACCTCGGCCGCGCCCCCGTGGTCCAGCTCGGGGTCTCCGACCAGCGCCCGCAGTCGCGCCGCCTGCGTCGGGCCGGCCGCCTCCCGGGCCAGCGCCAGCAGCACGGTCGGCTTACCCTCCCGCAGGTCGTCCAGGTTCGACTTGCCGGTGACGGCCGGGTCGCCGAACACGCCGAGCAGGTCGTCGCGGAGCTGGAAGGCGTCCCCGAGCGGATCGCCGAACTCCGCCAGCGCCGTCACGATGGCGGGGTCGGCGCCGGCCAGCGCGGCGCCGATCTGCACCGGGCGGGTCACCGTGTACCGGGCCGTCTTCATCCGGACCACGGCGAGGGCGGCGGCCACCGAGCCGTCGCCGACCGCGGAGACCACGTCCAGGTACTCCCCCGCGATCACCTCCGCCCGCATCCGGGCGAAGACGGCGAGCCCGCGGCGGACCTGCGCCGGTTCGAGCCCGCAGTCGTGGAACATCTGGCCCGACCAGGCGGCGCAGAGGTCGCCGCAGAGCAGGGCGGCGTCCCGGCCGTACGCCGCGGGGTCGCCGTGCCAGCCGGAGCGGGTGTGCAGCTCGGCGAAGACCCGGTGCACCGACGGCTGGCCGCGCCGCAGGTCGCTGCCGTCCAGGATGTCGTCGTGGATCAGCGCGAAGGCGTGGAACAGCTCCAGCGCCGCCGCGGCGACCACGATCGGGGCGCCGTCCGCGCCGCCGAAGCCGCGCCAGCCCCAGTAGCAGAACAGGGGCCGCAGCCGCTTGCCACCGGCGAGAACGAACCGGCGCAGCACGGCGTGGACGGCCCCCGTACCGTCGTCCGACCGACCCGGCCGCCGCTCGCTCAGGAACGCGGCGAGCGCGGCGTCGAAGCGGTCCCGCAGCAGGGCCGGGTCGGTCGGTGCGACGGTGACGGTCATGGTGCCTCCCGGGCCAGTCCGGCGAGCTGGAGCAGCAGGGCCTTCACGTCGGTCGCGGCGACCCGGTCCCGGGCCGCGGTCGGGTCGGAGCAGAGCAGCACCGGCCCGTCGGCCGGGTCGGCGGGCAGCCGGCCGTGCGAGCCGCGGACCGCCCGCGCCCCGGCGTCCAGCCCCACCACGCTCATCAGGTAGCGCATGCCGAGCTTCTTGCGGGCCAGCGCCACCGCCGCCCGGCGCTTCGCGGCGCCCGGGGCGGCCGGGTCGAAGAACAGCTCGGCCGGATCGTAGCCGGGCTTGCGGTGGATCTCCACGAGGCGGGCGAAATCGGGTGCGCGGGCGTCGTCGAGCCAGTAGTAGTACGTGAACCAGGCGTCCGGCTCGGCCACCAGCACCAGCTCGCCGGAGCGCTCGTGGTCCAGCCCGTAGCCGGCCTGCCCGGCGGCGTCCAACACCTCGGCCACCCCGGGCAGCCCGGCGCAGAGCTTCGCCACCGCCGGCACGTCGGCCGGGTCCTTCACGTATACGTGCGCGACCTGGTGGTCGGCGACCGCGAAGGCCCGGGACGTCCACGGGTCGAGGTACTCCATGCCGTCCTGGGTGTAGACCCGCAGCAGCCCCTCGGACCGCAGCAGGCGGTTGACGTCGACCGGGCGGGAGACGTCGGTGATGCCGTACTCGGAGAGCGCCACCACGGTGGCGTCCCGCTCCCGGGCGGCGTCCAGCAGCGGGGCGAGCACCGCGTCCAGCTCGGCCGCCGCGGCGGCGGCCTGCGGCGAGGACGGGCCGAACCGCTGCAGGTCGTAGTCGAGGTGCGGGACGTAGACCAGGGTCAGGTCCGGGGCGTGGTCGGCGAGGATCCGCTCGGCCGCCCGGCAGATCCACCGCGACGACGGCAGCCCCGCCCCGGGCCCCCAGTAGGTGAAGAGCGGGAAGGTGCCGAGCGCGTCGGTGAGCGCGTCGTGCAGCTCGGGCGGATCGGTCCAGCAGTCCGGCTCCTTGCGCCCGTCCGCGTAGTAGATCGGGCGCGGCGTCACCGTCCAGTCCACGTCGGCGCCCATCGCGTACCACCAGCAGACGTTGGCGACCCGGTAGCCGGGCTCGACCCGGCGGGCCGCCTGCCACAGCTTCTCCCCGCCGACCAGGGCGTTGTGCTGCCGCCAGAGCAGCACCTCGCCGAGATCCCGGAAATACCAACCGTTGCCGACGATCCCGTGGCCGGCCGGTGGTTCTCCGGTGAGGAAGGTGGACTGCACCGAGCAGGTGACCGCGGGCAGCACCGTGCCCAGCTCGGCGGAGAAGCCCGACTCGGCGACCGCGCGCAGCCGGGGCATGTGCGCCAGCAGGCGCGGGGTCAGCCCCACCACGTCGATAACCACCAACCGCTTGCTCATGCCGGCACCTCGCTTCGCTCGGCACCGCCATGAGGCACCACGGCACCGTGTCGATGATTCGCTCGCTGACGCTCGCTCATGCCGGCACCTCGCTTCGCTCGGCACCGCCATGAGGCACCACGGCACCGTGTCGATGATTCGCTCGCTGACGCTCGCTCATGCCGGCACCTC